>CACZSI010000117.1 GCA_902783775.1 uncultured Lachnospiraceae bacterium | reverse complement strand
TTCTAAGTCTAGAAAAAGGAGCAGAAAAGCTAGGAATATCAGTAAATGAGTTAGAAAAACTAATGGAGCAATATAAATAAGAATTTAATACATACCTTATGTGATTTTAAAAGATAAAATTATCTATTTTGTTTAATTAAATTTATGCATCTATAAGTGATGCGTAAAGCAACAGTTAGAAAGGAATAAACTATGGATACTTTTGAAGCAATTTTAACTAGAAGAAGTACCAGAAGATATAAGGAAAATCTTCCTGATAGAGAGATTATTGAAAAGGTCATTGAAGCGGGGCGTTATGCGCCTAGTGGATCGAATAGCCAGTCGACACATTTAATTGTGATTGATAAGAAGGATATTTTAGATGAGCTAGCTAAGGTGGTTAGAGAAGAGTTTTCTAAAATGGATATAGAAGAAGATACATATGTCTCATTAAAGAATTCCATTAGGGCATCAAAGTCCGGGGATTATGTTTTTCATTATGGCGCACCTATTCTTATAGTAACGGCTAATCGAAAAGGCTATGGCAATGCAATTGCAGATAGTGCATGTCTCCTAGAGAATATGATGTTAGAGGCCAATGCCTTAGATTTAGGATCGTGTTGGATTAATCAGCTTCATTGGTTAGATGAAAACGAAGTGGTTCGAGAGTTTTTATATAAAATAGGATTAAAAGAAAATGAAACAGTTACAGGTGGTTTGATAATAGGTTATCCAGAAAATGGACTTCCTGAGAGAATAGCCTTAGAGAGAAAAGGAAATCCTGTAACATGGCTTTAAAAAGTGTGGATGATAGAACAAAGAAATTTTTACCCACTAGAATTAAAGTACTTTTAGCACCAATTCTAATTTTGGCATTATATATATTATTTTTTGAGGCCAGTGATTATTCATTAAATGCCGGCAATGGTGGAAACCTCTCTACTTATATTACACATCAAAAAATCCTAAAAATATGAATTTAGCGCCTGTTAGTAATTTTACAATGTGCTCAGGAAATGCAGTTCCGTCTAAGGCTGATGATATTAGTTAGAACGGCAGATGGTATATATAAATTACCATCTGCCTTTTTTATCTGATATAATGTCAAATATAATTGACAAAAAGTCAAAGAGAGTGTATCCTTATATTAGAAGGAGCATAAATATGTTTTTTAAAGGAGGTAGAGTTATGAGTACTTTATATTTATTAGGATATGGATTTGGATTATTATTTGTAATAGCACTAATCTTTTTTGTTATCATAACAACGGATAAATCTATGAAAACTATGTACGATGAGAGACAGAAAATAATTCAGGGAAGAGGCTATAAATATGGATTTTTTACTTTGTGTATATTAAATATTTTCATTGTGGGAACAGAAGAAAGACTAAGTAAATATATGGAGCATGGATTATTAGTTTTTTTAAGCATGGCTATTGCTCTTTTAGTATTTACAGGTTATTGTATTTTTAATGAGGCTTATATTGGACTTAATGAAAAGCCTAGTAGAGCTGTAATTGCTCTTTTATTTATTGCTGCCATCAATATTTTTAACGGTATAATGAATTATTCTAATCATAGATTAATTAAAGATGGCGTAATTAAAACTGAAGCTATAAATTTAGTATGCGGATTTTTAATGATTGCCGTGGTAGTTATGATTGGAATTAAAAAGTTAATTGATAAAAAGAAGGTGGCGTAATATGAAGAATTTACGTTTAAAAGGGGCCAGGGCAGGTAAGGATTTATCCCAGCAGCAGCTAGCTGAAATGGTGGGAGTATCTAGACAGACCATTAATGCCATTGAGAAAGGAGACTATAATCCCACTATAAATTTATGTATTGCGATTTGTAAAAAATTAGACAAAACTTTAGATGAGTTATTTTGGGATGAGGATTAAAAGAAATTTATTATGAATGTATCTCAGATTTTAGAGAATGTTAACGGTGTAGTTTGGGGCGCACCAATGATTGTTTTAATAATGTTTACCGGCATATTTTTAACAGTGCGATTAAGAGGTGTTCAGTTAACTCATTTGTTAACCGGTTTTAAATTAATATTTAAAACGGAAGAGGGCAGTGACGGTGAAGTTAGTAGTTTTGGATCACTGTGTACCGCTTTATCAGCTACTATAGGTACAGGTAATATAGTTGGTGTGGCTACAGCTATCGGCGTTTTGGCAGGTGGTCCGGGAGCATTATTCTGGATGTGGATTGCCGCATTATTCGGTATGGCAACTAAATATGCGGAAGGTTATTTAGCAGTTAAGTACAGAAAAGTAGATAAGAATGGACATATATTAGGAGGACCTTTTTATTATATAGAAAAGGGAATGGGTAAGAAGTGGAAGTGGCTGGCTAAAATGTTTGCATTTTTTGGAAGCTGTGCCGGACTTTTAGGTATTGGAACTATTACTCAGGTAAACGGTATTGCTAAAGCGGTTAAATATATATATGATCCGAACAATGAAAATATGATAACTATTTTGGGGGCTAGACATTCTCTAACTATTGTTTACACAGCGGTTATAGCTTCGCTTTTAGCATTATTAGTTATAGTGGGAGGAATAAAGAGAATCTCAAAAGTATCGGAGATAGTGGTACCATTTATGGCAGGTATTTATATCCTAGCTGTATTGGTGTTAATTATTACTAATATATCTAAATTACCTTCAGCAATAGCAGAAATTATAACAGGTGCTTTCGGATCTAGAGCAGTGGCAGGAGGCGGATTTGCATCCATCGCTATTGCCATGAAAAACGGTGTGGCTAGAGGGATTTTCTCTAATGAAGCAGGTTTAGGTTCTGCACCAATTGCAGCAGCGGCAGCTAAAACTAAAGAGCCAGTGAGACAGGGCCTTGTTTCAATGATGGGAACTTTTATTGACACAGTAGTAGTATGTACCATGACAGGTTTAGCAATAGTAATAACCGGAATGTGGAAAAATGAAAATATTAGTGGAGTGGACGTAACTATAAGAGCTTTTCAGAATGGATTACCTATACCAGGTGAAATCTCAGGAGGCTTTGTAATGATATCTTTATGCTTTTTCGCTTTTACCACCATTTTAGGCTGGAACTATTATGGCGAGCGATGCATCGAATATTTAACCAATGGTCGAAAAGCTTTGATAGGTGTTTATCGAACACTTTATATAATAGCAGTTTTCGTGGGACCATATCTTACTGTTAAAGCAGTCTGGACAATAGCAGATATATTTAACGGTTTAATGGCCCTTCCTAATATCTTGGCATTATTATTCTTAAGCCCGGTAATCGTAAAAGGAACTAGAGAATATTTTAAAAGAAATAATTAAAAATAGGATCTACATTGAATAATGCCAATGTAGATCCTATTTTTAATTTTATTAATTGCATAAATAATTTTTTACTTCCACTAAGGATGTAAATATCTTATCTGCTTTTTCTCTCATCTCGTCATTTGGCTCTAATAAATCTGGAACCATAAATGCCGTCATACCTGCAGCCTTAGCGGCTCTTATACCGTTATAGGAATCTTCTATAACCAGACAATCCTTAGGGTTTACGCCAATCTTTTTGGCGGCTTCTAAAAAGATATCAGGCTCAGGCTTACTTTTAGTAACCATATCACCACCTATAACAGTTTCAAAATAATCTAAAATGTTAGCTAATTCTAATTCATGTTTTACGGCCTCGCTCTTAGTAGATGAAGCCACTGCTATTACAATATCTTCATTTTTTAAATATTCTAAAAGATCGTCAATGCCTTCTTTTTTCTCAAGTTTACCTGAGTCCACTAAGTTTCTCATATTAACAGAAGCTATCTTTTGAAATTTTTCGAGAGGAAAATCATCTCCGTATTTCTCTAGAAAAATATCTCTAGCCATATTAGAATTAACACCAATACATTTGTATAAAGTCTCATTTAAATCTGGAATATTATACTCTTTTTCTATAGGATCCCAACATTTAATATAAGCCCTCTCAGAGTCGAAAATTATTCCATCCATATCAAAAATTACTGCCTTCATAAAATCTCCATTAATAAATTAGTCGTTATATACGTAAGCTGTTCCCTTACCCTTAGTTAAATCAAATGATACATTAGTAGAACCTGAATTAGGACTGCTATAGTGAGGAGAAGTTAATTCTAAAACAGAGGATTTCTCGCCAGCCCCTCCAAAGATAATATTAGGCGTAGTATCATCTTCCATCTTTGATAATTTAATTTTCAAATAAAATGTCTCACTAGAAACAGTTGTAAACGGACTATTTTTTAAACTGTTCCATGTAGTTCCGTTTAAACTATATTCAGAAACACTAGCTAAATACTTATAATTGTTATTTGATAAATCAGTAAATGAATAAGTGTCATCCGTGCTGCCTGTCTGGTAATAGAAAGTTGTTTTTCCATTATCGAAATCGCCGGTTAATTTAATAACAAACTCATAGATATTTGTTCCGGCAGGAGTCACAGTAGAAATATCAAATTTAGCATCTTCATTGCAAGGTGTTACCTTATATACTGACGAATATTTAGAATATTTCTTTTTCTTACCCTTCTTATAATAGGAGCGAACCTTGTACTTATATGTGATATTAGATGATAAATTTCCATCGCAATAAACAGAAGGATCATCATCAGAATTAACAAATGGTTTTAACTTAATCTGCTTATATTTACTATCACCAGAGTCTTTTCTATAAATCATAAATTTCTTTGGTGCAATGCCGTTTCCAGGATAAACATGGAAGTAAACATGGTGTGCACCGTTAGTATAATTATCTGAATAGTATGTTGTAATAGTAGGCTGGCTAAGCCCCACATATGTTGACAGATATGAGTCTGTATATGAAGTATACTTAAGCCCATTCTTATTATAACCTTCAATATAATATGCGTACTCTTTGTTTTCCTTAACAGCCTTATCTGTAAAAGATTTTTTATTGCCTGCTATCTTTTTTAGAAGTTTAAATTTTTTCTTTTTAATGGTATAGCCATTGGAACTGACAGTCTTTTTCCCAATTTTAACCTTGTAAATTTTAAAGTAAGAAACTTTCTTTTTCTTAGGCCATTTGATTTTCACTTTTGTGTAAGATGGTGTCAATGTCAATTGAATATGTTTAATTGAATCAGCTTTAGTTTCTGTCTTAGGAACAAATATAAATGATCCTGAAAATAATGTAACAATACATATTAGCGATAATAGTCTTTTCATAGTACAATCCTCCTTTGTTTCTTATAAACCATTATAACAAAAAATAATTAATAAAAAAATGTGGAAGTATGATATACTAATATTAGTATTATAGAACGGAGGAATTTAATATGGAGTATAAGATTGAGGGAGCACCACTACCAGTGGTGATTTTGAACGTTGATGCAGAAGAAACAATTATCACTGAAAGTGGAGCTATGTCATGGATGTCTCCTAATATGAATATGGAAACATCAGGTGGTGGAATAGGAAAGATGCTAGGAAGAGCTTTTTCAGGTGAAAGCATTTTCCTAAATAAGTACACAGCTAAAGGCGGACCGGGGGAGATTGCATTTGCATCAAGTTTTCCGGGAAATATTGTGGCATATGAGATTGCACCTGGAAAAGAAATTGTTGCACAGAAATCTGCTTTTTTAGCTTCAACTGACGGAGTTGAGCTATCTACATTTTTGCAGAAAAAATTAGGCGCTGGTTTCTTTGGTGGAGAAGGTTTTGTTATGCAGAAGCTATCTGGAAATGGAACAGCTTTTTTAGAGTTTGATGGAAGCATAAAGGAATATACGCTAGAAGCAGGTCAGCAGATTATAGTGGATACTGGATATGTAGCAGCTATGGATTCAACATGTAGCCTAGACTTCCAGAGTGTTAAAGGACTTAAAAATAAATTCTTAGGCGGAGAAGGATTTTTTAATACTGTTGTTACAGGACCTGGAAAGGTTTGGTTACAGACTATGCCGGTTTCACAGATGGCTAGTGCACTTATTCCATTCTTACCTAGGAAAGATTGATTGATAATTAAATAGTAATATTATTATACACAAAGGCTACATCCAATGATGTGGCTTTTGTTTTTTTTTAGAATAAATTTTTTAGTTTGTGGTTATATATTTAATGTGATAAAATAGTAGTATGTTATGGACGGTTAAAATTGAATAAAGAGAGGTAAGGACAATGGGGAAAGTAGTGATTATGGATCACCCTCTAGTACACCATAAAATAGGCATGATTAGAAGAGTGGAAACAGGGACTAAGGATTTTAGAAGAATGACAAATGAGATTTCTAGCTTACTAACGTATGAGGCTACGAAGGAGTTAGAATTAAGAGATGTTAAAATATCATCTCCTATCTGTGATACTACAGTAAAAGAGCTAGATGAAGAAAAAGTAGTAGTGGTTCCTATATTGAGAGCCGGAATAGGAATGGTGGATGGCTTTTTAGACTTATTGCCTTTCGCTAAGGTGGGATACATAGGAATGTATAGGGACGAAGAAACTATATTGCCACAGAAATATTATTTTAATATGCCAAAGAATATGGATAACAGACAAGCTTTTTTAGTAGATCCTATGTTGGCTACAGGCGGATCAGCTATTGCAGCCATTGACGAATTGAAAAAAATGGGGGTTAAGAAAATATCTTTTATGTGCATTTTAGCAGTGCCGGAAGGATTGGAAGCTTTAAGTAAGGCGCATCCGGATGTAGATATTTTTATTGGAGAGATGGATGAAAAATTAAATGAAAATAAATACATTGTTCCAGGATTGGGAGACGCCGGAGATAGAATAAACGGTACGGTTTAAGGAGGTGCTTTATGAGAAAGATTACAACTATTTTATTGACTTTGACAATGACCTTAGGGGTTGTTTTCACGGGGAATATGGGAAATGTGAAAAACATTACAGCCGATGAGGGTATGCCTGGGCTACTTTTAAGAGAAAGTGGCCGTTTACCGGTTTTATTTACCGTGGATAATAAGCCTTTGTGTGAAGTTAGTTGGGATGACGAAAAGGGCCGCCTAAAGGAAAGTGAGATGCCTAAAGATCCTGTTAAGGAAGGATATATTTTTAGAGGTTGGTACTTCATAAACAGTGCCGGAGAAGAATTACAGCTTAATGAGTATAATCTTCCATATAACATTGATAAGAGCGGAAAAATTTCTCCAATTGTAGTTCACGCTAAGTTTGTATCACAGGATGCATATAATAGAATTATTAAGTTTAATTTTATCAGAGATATTTTTTATGTGCCAATTGAGTCAGATGGTGAGGAAGGATATTTAACTAAGAAGATTGATTTAAAACCTTACTTAGATGTTTATCCATTCTACGGAAATCTTAATACAATTTCTATTTCTATAGAAGGTACATATAATGAAGCTGATGCTAAGATAGATGATGATAAGTTATGTGTAACTAAGCCAGGCGTTTATACTATTATAGCTAAGCATGAAAGCGTTATCGCTAAGACAAAGGTAGTTGTGGTTGAGGCTGATACAGTAGAAGAATCTACTAAATTCACAGTTTATCCTAAAGTTATCGTTGAAAAAGGTAAGGTAAGCAAGGTTAATTTATTATTTGAAAACGAGTATAATTTATCAATTCATTCTTTTGATAATTTTAAATTCTATTCAGGAAATGAAGCTATAGTAACCGTTAATAGAAACGGTATTGTATATGGCACAAAAGCCGGAAGAACTACTATCACAACTATCTGCCTAAAGGATGGTGAGATGACACTTAAATCTACAGAAGTAATTGTAGTAGATAATGCAGCTAAAGAGGTTAAACCGGCTAAAGCTAAAATTAAAAAAGTTTATAAGAAGAAGACTAAATCTGATAAGGTGAAAATTTCATTGAAGAAATTAAAAAATGTATCAGGATACCAGGTGGCAATTTATAAGAAAAATAAAGATGCAAAGAAGAATAAAAATGCCTTAGTTAAGAAGTTTGTAAAGAAAGCCACATTCACTATTAAAGCTAAGAAATTAAAGGGGATAAAGAAAGTGTATGTAAGGGCTAGAGCTTATAAGAAAGACGGAAAGAAAAAGATTTATGGACAGTGGTCTAAAGTAAAATAAAGGAAGGACAATGCAATGGCAGTAGACTATAAAAGAGAGGTACTGTTCGATTCATCGAAATTTGTGATGTTATCTGATTATGTTCCAGGAATAATTCAGGAAATAAGATATCATTCCACCTATAATTTTATCGGCGATAGAATAGATGGATATGAGGAACCTTGTGCCATAATAACAAAAGAGGCGGCCTTGGCGTTAAAAGAAATAAGTAATAAAGCTAATGCTAGGGGGCACAGATTAAAAGTTTTTGATGCATATAGACCGGCAATGGCTGTTAAGCATTTTGTCTTTTGGGGAATTGAAGATTTAGATCAACGAATGAAACCATATTTTTATCCTGATTTAGAAAAGCAGGAACTGTTTTCTAAAGGTTATATTGCTAAGCAGTCCAGTCACAGCAGAGGAAGCACTATAGATTTGACTTTGTTAGATATGCGTACAGGGAAAGAATTAGATATGGGAAGTCCCTTCGATTTTTTTAGTGAGATTTCACATCCTGATTCTAAAATGGTAAGTGATGAACAGTATAACAATAGAATGATTTTAAGAGATCTAATGATGGATAGCGGATTTAAGCCCATAGAAACAGAGTGGTGGCATTTTACATTGGAAAATGAACCTTTTCCAGATACATATTTTGAATTTCCGGTTTCAAGAGAGGCTCTTAATAAAAAATAGCATCATTTTATCATTAAATTTATCAGGTAAATTATTGTTAAGAGGTGATTAGTATGGTATTATTATACCGAGTTAATAATAACGAAAGGACGGAGAAAAAAATGAAAAGATTAACTTCTATTATCCTAGCATTTGCTATGGTATTTTCAGTGTTAACAGTAACACCTAAGACAGTTTCAGCTAAGGTTACTATTATGACTGGAACAAAGATGACAATCACAATCGGAAAGAGTGATAGTATTTATGTAAAACAGAAGAAAGCTAAATTTAAATCTTCTAACAAGAAAATTGTTACAGTATCTAAGAAAGGTGATTTAAAAGCTAAGAAAACAGGAAAAGCTAAAATCACTGTTAAGGTAGGAAAAAGTAAAAAGAAAGTTACTGTAACAGTAATTCCAGCTAATGTAAAAACATGTACAGCAGTAGCTACAGGAACT
>CACZSI010000116.1 GCA_902783775.1 uncultured Lachnospiraceae bacterium | reverse complement strand
TCTATGCCAATGACATAAATGAAGGGGACAGGGTTAATGAAAACATGGAAAAAATTGTGTAATTAAAGATGGAGGAGTTAATATGAATTGTAAGAAATTATTTATTGCACTTTGTTTGATTTTTTCTATTGTGTTAGGTATGATGCCCGTTAATAACAAAAATGTAAAGGCAGAGAATGAAATATCGAATAATATGACTTTTGAAAGTAGTACCTCGTTTACACAGACGATGGTTATTTCCGGAGATGTTACCCTTACTATTAGTAAAGGAGTTAAGGTTGAGGCTAAAGAGGGTATACGTGTTACTCCTGGTAATTCCTTGACTATCGAAGGTGAGGGAACGCTTGTTGCTACCGGTCAGGAAAATCAGGCTGGAATAGGAGCCGGAGGAACATCATATGAATATGGAGACATTACCATTAATGGTGGAACGATAATTGCCAATGGTGGTACTAGCAGTGTGGGACGTGGTACAGCAGGAATAGGTGGGATAAATGCTGTAGGTAAAAAATCGATAAACAATAGAACTATAACTATTAATGGAGGAAATGTCACTGCCGTGGGTGGTGGCAAAGATGATGAATATACTAATGCCCGTGGCGCAGCCGGAATAGGTGGAGGCAATGGCCAGAATGCAGGTAATATTGTAATTAATGGTGGTGAAATAAATGCTACAGGTGGAAGTTGTGCAGCTGCTATTGGAAGTGGAAATTGTGCTAGGAGAGGTCATTCTACTATAAAGATAAATGGAGGAAAGATTACTTCAAATGGAAACATAGGTGGAGCTGTTTGGCATATGAGCAATGATGAAGAATCTGTGGATATTCTTATAACAGGAGGCAATACTTTATCTAACTGCATAGGTGGCGGAACAGCTGAGTGTGATGCTAAATTGACATTTGATTGGACAGAAGAAACTTATAATGAATTTAGAATATATAGCAAGTTCAAGCATATATCTAGCATAGTATTTAATAAACTTTGCATTGAAGAAAATGATTTAAAGAATACTCCTTTAGTAGGAGCGGATTTGGTACGATATGATATTCCGACTATGATTATACCGTACCATGATATAAAAATTAAAATAGCTAATTGGACAGTGGGCCAATATGATTCTGAAAAGAATAGTCCTAAGGTGACTTTTAGTCCGGCTAGTTCATCTACTGATGTTAAAGGATTTAGTTATGAAATCTATAATGGACAGGGAACTAAGGTGGCTAATTTTACAGATCAAGAGGTTAACAATCCAGGTGTTGTGGAAGCACTAAATAGCCTTCCTGTGGGTAATTATACATATACAGTTACAACTCTGGTTAACTACAATCATACATCTGAGGAGATTAAGGGATCTTTTGAAGTAGAGAATGAGGTTGTGACAACCGGGCAGCCTACAAGTGAGGAAATTACAACCCAGGCTACAAGCAAAGAGAGTAAAAGTCAGAACCCTACTAAAGTGATTTATCCTAAGAAGTCTCATGATTTTTTCAATATGTTAATTAAAGAAGCTAAGGCTAAAAAGGTACGTCTAAAATCTGTTAAGGCGAAAAAACACAGAAAAGTTATAGCCAGATGGAAGAAGCTTAAGGGAGTTAGTGGTTATCAGTTAGTATATAGCAAAAATAAGAAGTTTAAGAAAAAATCAACGAAGAAAAAGGTGATTAAGAGCGCTAACATTGTTAAGAAAGCTATTAAAAAACTTAAGGCTAAAAAGAAATATTTCTTTAAGATTAGAAGCTTTGAGGTGATAACTAATCCGTTAAACAATAAGAAAGTTAAGGTGTATGGAAAGTGGTCTAATGTTAAGAAGGTTAAAGCTAAGAGATAGAATACTTTAAAAAATATACCCTGAGAAAATTTAAATCATATTACATTTTTAAATTATTTGATATTATAAAAAATACCATGTTAATTGTTTTAATATGGTATTTTTTCTTAATAATAAATGGAGGAAGAAAGCGTTATGAAGAGATTATTAAAAAAAATGTTATTGTGTTTAGTAGTTACACTTTTAGCTGTAGGTATGGTTTCATCAGTCTATGCTAAACAGATTAAGTTATCTACTAAAAAGGTTACTCTTAGAGTCACTAGAACTAAGGTGGTGACTATAAAAAATATTAAGGTTAAGCAGATTAAGAGCGTTAAGGTTAAGTCATCTAAGAAATCGGTGGCCACTGCGTCTAAGAAATCTAAGACGAAAATTAAAATTAAGGCTAAGAAAAAAGGTAGTGCTAAAATTACAGTTACTATTAAATATAAAAAGAATAAAAAGATTAAAACTAAGAAACTAAAGGTGGCAGTGAAGGTGTTAAAGCTTCCTTTAGGAGCAGATGTAGGAGTAAAAAAAGTGATGGATAGTAAAGACGTAGTGGCTGTACTTAGAGGAAGTTTAGCTAAGTTAAAGGGAAATTCAGGTCTTAAATATGATAATAAAGAAGATATTATTTCAGGTGTTAAGGCAGGAGATAAAATAACATATACAGTTCCTAAAATCAATGAGGGCGATTATGATATTTATTTAGAAATCGGAAAGAGCGATTACGTGGCAGGTGAGACTATGTTTTCAGTAGATATTAATGGAAAACATTTCTGCATACCAGCGAAGGTTTTACAGGGAAATAAGAATGAAATAGGAAAATTCTTAATGGCTAATAATGTTAAACTAAAGGAAGGGGATGAGATTACTGTCAATGCTAATTTCGGCTATACTAACCTTCCATTTATCGGAGATATTTCTATTTATGAGGCTGGGGTACCAGCGCCAACAGGTTATGATGGCAATGTAAAACAGGCAGAGGAGACTGACCCAACAGATGTACTTTCCGGAAAAACTATTGTATGGCTAGGCTCTTCAGTAACTTATGGTTACGGATCAGGCGGATATACTATGGCAGATGAAATTGAAAGAAAGCATAAGAATACTACATGCTATAAATATGCTATTAACGGAACTACATTGGTTAATGAGAGCGATTCTTCATACGTAGCCAGAATGAAAAATGATATTAGCAAAGACATGAAGATTGATTTATTAGTGGTTCAGTTATCTACTAATGATGCATCTCAGAATAAGCCATTGGGAGTTATAAGCGATAGCAATTACAATGATAAGACTGTCGTTGGTGCTATTGAAACAATAATTGATTACGCTAAAAAGACTTGGAATTGTCCGGTAGCTTTCTACACTGGAACTAAGTACGATAATCCTAATTATAAAAATATGGTGAATGCACTTTATGGCGTTAGAGATAAGTGGCATATTGGATTAGTGGACCTTTGGGGAGATTCTGACATGAATAAGGTGAGCAATACATCAGCCCTTTATAAGTCATATATGAAGGATCCTATCCATCCTACTAAAAAGGGATATGTGGATTGGTGGACACCAAAGTTCGAGGCTGGATTAACAAGTTATTTAAAATCATATAAATAATATACAAATAGTATTAAAATAATTGATAAAAACATCTCAGGCAGATATAATTAAATGCATGGGGTGTTTTTTTATGTTAAAACACTAAATGGACTTATAGGAGGACGAATATGAAGTTTAATTTTAAAAAGGGTATGGCTTGTTTCTTAGCGTGTACATTAATTAGCTCTAGCCCGATGAGCAATAAGATTTTAGCTAATACAGATACCTTACAGAGCGACACAAAAATTCAGGGCGAATATAGGGAGCATGAAGTGGTAGTTTTAAGAAAGAGTGATGTTAATTCTAAGCTTAAAGCCTTCTCTTCTAGCAATAAAAATATAAAGGTGGCTAGCAGTTATACTTTTAGCGATATTAAGACTAAAACAGATAAGACTTCTGAAGTGGGAGTTTCATTAGTTAAGTCTGATAAATACTCTACTAAAGAGTTAATAAAGATGTTAAAAAATGATGATGATGTCCTTATGGTAGAACCTAACTATGTTTATCATACATCTAGCAATGACACTTATTCAGATAAGTTATGGGCTCATAATAATGTGGGCCAAAACGGTGGTGTATATGATGCAGACATTAATCTAGATAGAGAGTTACTAAAGGATAAGGATAGCACTGAAAAGGTAGTGGCCATTATCGATACAGGTGTAGATTACACACATGAGGATTTAAAAAATAAGATGTGGCATAATCCTTATAATAAAAATAAATTAAAGGGTGAGTACGGATACGATTTCGTTAATAATGACAGTGATCCTATGGATGATAATAATCATGGAACTCATTGCGCAGGTATTATTGCAGCAGAAAATGATAATGAAAAAGGTGTGGCTGGTGTAGCATCTAGCGATAATATCAAGATTATGTCATTGAAGTTTTTAGATAAGGATGGTATGGGTGATGCTATGAATGCTGTAGCTGCCTATAACTATATTTATAAAGCACAGTGTTTAGGAACACGTGTAGTGGCAGTTAATAATTCATGGGGAGGCGGATTAGTTTCAGATATCCTAACTAAATTAGTTAATATGGTTGGTGAAAAAGGCGCCGTTTCTGTTTTTGCAGCAGGCAATGAAAGTATGCTTTTAGATGAACCAGATGAAAAAGTTATAGAAGATGAAAACGAGTATGCGGTGTTTGTTGGTGCTACTAATGAGAAGGACCAGTTAGCAGTTTTCTCTAACTACGGTGATGGTGCTGTAGATATTGCAGCTCCTGGAACTAACATTTTATCTACTATCCATATGAATAAATTTAATGGAAGTCTTTATTCTGACAGAGATAGTATGTGTTACAGCTATAAAGATTTTAATAGTGGAAATGTAGTAAGAACTTACGATAATGCTAAAGAGACCGGAGAGTATGTAGGGGACGATGACATTGCCTATGGTATAGTGGGAAATAAAACTAAAAATGTTAGTGCTAATCTTACATCTAATATTTTTATGGGTGAGCCAGGCGGAAAGTCTCTAGAGGTGAAAATCCCTAATGCTAAGAGGGGAGATGTTTATAAGGTATTAGTGCCATATGATGCGCCGGAGACAATTGAAAATAATAAATTATCAGTTAATGTGGCTGCAATGTGTCAGCCGGATATAGAAACTGAGGATCCGACTACTGTAATGTATAATGTATCTGAGGCTATTTTAGAAGACGGAGAATATACATTTAATATTTCTGATGTTATGTTTTTATTAGATGAGGAAAAAAATATATATGGTGAAACAAGAAATGATATTTGGAGAACTATATCTCTTGATTTAAAGGAAAATGAATCTAAAAAGAGAGCAGTTTGCGTTATGGTTACTAGCATCGTTGACGGTGATATAACAGTAAATGTGGATGAACTAGCTATTAGTAAGCCTAATTTAAATCCAGATAGTTTCGGAAAGTATGATTATTTTTCAGGTACATCTATGGCTACACCACAGGTATCAGGTGCTGTGGCAGCTATTGCCAATGCTAAGAAATACAGCTCTGCTAAAGAGTTAAAACAGTATTTATTAGCTTGTTCTAGAAAGAATCCTAATCTAGAGGGAAAGATTACTAAGGGTAGACAGCTTGATTTATCTAGAGTGGACAATCCACTTTTCTTTATTAATAATCTTTCAGTTATGGATGGAAAAATAAAGTTTGAGGGATACTTCCTTAACGGTGCAACAGTTAAAATTAATGGAACTAAGGTAGATTATAAAAAAGTATCAGATAATTTTTATGAGATAGATGCTAAGAATTATATTAATAAAACTGTAGAATTATTAGTGACTAACGGTAAGGACGAGTATAAGGAAAAGATTTATATTTCTAATACGAAGTCAATTAAAGCATCAGGATATACAGAGGAAAATCTAAATGGCACATTTGTTAATGTCGGAAGTTATTCATATTATGTGGATAATAGCAGCGAGATATCTTTAGTAACGCCTAGTCAGTATAGTGATGAGGAAGCTAAGGAGATGCTAGAGGCAATGCAGGCAGAAGGCCAGACTGTCCCACAGAATATCAAAAATATTTTATCTAAGGAAACTATTGAACAGTTAGTGCTTTATCCTCTTACAACACAGAATAATACTCAGATTAGTGTTAAAGCTTTCGGTGAGTCAGAAGAGGTTTGTGAGTTTCTAGGATATGTGCCTAAGCTTATAGGTGAACCAGTTTATTCTAATGAAAAAATTTATGCATTGTATGAATTAGACCAGGATTTTTCAAAAAAGATTAAACTATTTAGTTACGATATGAAAAAGGGCTGGGACAATGGCGTTGACGTAACTAATGAGTTAGTAAATTATGTGGGATCTACATTAGTTAGTTACGAAAAGAATGTTTATATCCTAGGTGGATATGATTCAGAGAATAAATCATTTAACAGAGATGTTTATAAACTTTCAGGTTCTAAGTTAATTAAGAATAATGGTGTTACTAAGCTGCCAGCTGACAGAGCTTTTGCTAAGGCTTATCAGGTGGGAACTAAGATGGTGGTAACATTAGGAAGTGATAAAACTGATAAATGTCCTAAGAATATGGTTTTTGATGGAAGCAAATGGAAGGTTTCATCTAAAAATTTAGATATTAATAATTATGATAAGAATGGTGATTTAAAAGTCTTTGATAGTAAGGTTAGTCCTGTTGGTGACGGATTGACTTACGTAGGAGAGGATGCGGAAGCCTTAGGTGATATTTTCACTTACACTGTCTCATCAGATAAGTTTACATCTAACGGTATGGCCACTGATAAAAAGAATTCATCCGATGCATTTAATTTAACTGTTATTGCAGATAAATTATATATCGTAAAGTGTGATAACACAGAGGAAGAGTGGGATGATTATTTTTACGATGAAGATGACGAGGATGACGACGATGATAAGGAATTTTTCGAGTTGTATTCTATGAAAGTTAAGACTCCATTTATTAAGATTAACAATAAATGTCAGGATGGAAGTTATATAATGGAGGGAGATTATATCCCATACGGAAATAACTTTACATTGACTGCATACTGCGAGCCGGATTACGTAATCACAGAAATGAAAGTTAATACTACTAAAGTAAAGGCTTCATCTGGAGTATACGCATTTAAGGGTTATTCCACTAATTATAAGAATGGAATTACTGTCAGCACTAAGTTAAAGAGTGCATATCCTGCTGATAATAAAAAGCCTGGAAAGACTAAGATTTTAAAGATTAAGAGACTTAAGAAAAATAAAGCTAAGATTACTCTTAAGAAAGTTAAGAAGGCTACGGGTTATCAGATAAAATATTCTACTTCTAAGAAGTTTAAGAAGAAAAAGACACGCACAGTTAACACTAAAAAAACTAAGGTGATTATTAAAAAGCTTAAAAAGAAGAAAAAATATTTTGTTAAAGCTAGAACATACAGAAAAGTAGGCAAGAAAAAATATTATAGCAAATGGACTAAAACTAAAACAATAAAGAAATAATACTATTTTAGAAAATGAGTTTAATTGAAAAACAATATAATAATTGCTATACTTTTTCATAGAAAAAATTTAAATAGAGGTTAGATTCATGAATGAAAAATATAAAGATTTAGCAGAAAAATATGGATTGTATTTATTAGATGAAAGTGAGTTGGAAAAAATATATGAGTGCAATGTAGACGCATATATTGATCATCCTCTTCATAAATGGCTTTTAGGTGAATATTTTAATAAGGATATTTGCACAAAGTTTTGGAAGGCAGTTATCGGATCTATTAAAAACGAGGCTCTATTTATAGCCGATGGTCCAGAGATTAATGGTATGTCTATTTGGCTACCTGCAGGATTTAAAGGAATGAAATCTTACCCATTTTTAAAGAATGGTGGTACTAAGATTCCTATGTCCACATATGCTAGAATGATTACTTATGAAAACTATGCTATGAATTTAAAGAAAAAGTACACGGGGCATGAATCATGGTATCTGCTAAATATGGCAGTGAGAACCTATAAGCAGAATATGGGTGTGGCCACATCTATGATGAGACCAATGATGAAATTTTTAGCGGAAAGTGGACAGTCTTGTTATTTAGAAACTCACATCGAAGAAAATGTTAGATTTTATAATGGATTTAGATTTAATACAGTGGAAATCGGAAAAGTACCGAACACTGATATTGCACATTTTGCAATGAAATATAAATAATTATTGAAAGGAGAGGAAGTAATTCCGATTAGTTATATGTCAAAGGATAATATTGAGACAATGGAAGATTTAGGCCAGGCTTTAGAGGCTTCATACAGTTATATGGGCAATGGCGAATATGATACGGACACATTGCTAGCCTGGGAGAATATTAACAAGTATTTTGAAGAAGAAAAAATCTTAAATGTGGAAATCATTGATACTGTTAATAAGGGAGCCATCGCTGAAGTAGAGGGAGTTAGAGCCTTTATTCCGGTAAGTAGAC
Source organism: uncultured Lachnospiraceae bacterium (assembly GCA_902783775.1). Taxonomy (GTDB): domain Bacteria; phylum Bacillota; class Clostridia; order Lachnospirales; family Lachnospiraceae; genus Eubacterium_G. The sequence goes on along the minus strand of CACZSI010000116.1, from coordinate 22,454 downwards.
TAGATATTAATCATGTAGAAAATGTTAATGATTGGCTAGGTAAAACTATTAGAGTAAAAATTATCGAGGCTGATATGGAGGAGAATAAGTTAGTTCTATCAGCCAGAGAAATTCTTCGACAGGAGAGCGAGGCTCTTAGAAAGTCACAGAAGGAAAAGGAATATGGAAGCATCAATGTAGGTGATGTTTTAGAGGGCAGTGTCGAGTCAATTATGGATTACGGTGCGTTCGTGAAATTAACTGATGAGGTTTCAGGCTTAGTTCATATTTCGCAGATTGCTAACAGACGCATCGCCAGCCCTAGAGAGGAACTTAAGGAAGGCGAGACTGTAAGAGTTAAGGTTATTAAAAAACAGGATGGAAAGATTAGCCTTAGCATTAAGGAACTTCTAGAGGATGAGAGAATCCGCGAGGAGGAAGAAATTAAAAATAATATTCCTGAGGTGGAGGAAATCGGGACATCACTAGGAAGTCTTTTATCAGGAATTAAATTAGACTAAAAAAAAGAGAGATAGTTTTATGATTAAAGTTAACAAATTAGATTCAGGGATTAAATGGAATATTTTTAATAAGATATGCTCATATGGGGTGGTGATAATTGCCCTTATTTTTTCAGGATTTATAGCTATTAATTCAATGATTCAGACATCGGTTATTGATCCTAAAAATTTCGTAGGAGAAAAGATATTATATGAAAAGGATAATCTCTTTTTAAATATCTTATTTATTTTATTATTCGTATTTATTGCTTTAGCGCTTTATAATTTAAAGGATTATATTTTAAAGATTAATGACAGAACTATTATGGTGGCATTGTTTATTTACACAGTAGTAGTGGGAATAATCTGGGTGCTTAAAGTTCAGAGTGTACCACAGACTGACGCAGGCTATGTTTTTAGCGCAGTTCAGGGTTCTATTAAAGGGGATATGACTCCTTTTAGAGAATTAAATGATGCTATGTTTAAAAGACAGAGTTATTTCCATCTATACTCATATCAGTTAGGAATGGTATTTATAGAAGAGATAATCTGTCGAATCGGAGGACATGAGACAGCGCTATTTTTAGAGGTGGTAAATGTAGTAGCCCTAGCATCAGCTTACGTGGCACTGCTAAAAATCGCTAAGAAAATCTGGAATAAAAAAGGTTTATTATTTGTAATGGCTATCTTTTTAGCTACAGCTCTTCAGCCTATTTTATTTACTACTTTTGGTTACGGAAATATTATCAGTTTCTCAGCAGGAATCTGGGCTACATATTTTTCTATCAAATTTATGCACTCAGAAAGTAAGTTTAAGTGGGTTTCATTGATATTCTCAGTGGTATTTGTGACAATCTCTGTATTGGCTAAGTATAATTCTATGATTATTATGCTTTCTATAGTAATCGGCCTTATTATTTTTATTATCAATAAAAAGGACTGGAAGTATTTTGTAGCTATCCCAATATTTATTTTAGTGCCAATTCTAGCATCTAATTTAGTGGTTCGCCATTATGAAGACAAGGCCACAATGGATTACAGAGATGGTGTTTCCCAGAAATTATATTTATGCATGGGATTAAATGACTCTGCCATGGCACCGGGCTGGTACAATGGCATAGCGAAAGGTTTATTTACTAAGTACAATAATCAGATAGAACCAGCTGAAAAAGAAGCTGATGAGAATATTTCAGCCAGAATGAAGACTTTTAGAGAAGATCCTGCATACGCTTATGATTTCTTCTCAAAGAAGGTATTATCTCAGTGGAATGAACCATCCTTTGAATCTATCTGGGTTAGCCAGGTTAAGTCTCATTATTACGGAAATGTGGAGAAGACTTCATGGCTAGACAGTGTATACAATGGAGATATAGGAAAGAGATTATATGCTTACTTTGACATTCATCAGATGATTATGATGCTATTATTAGTGGCAGGACTTATTGCACTACTAAAATATAAGTTTAATCCTGATGTTATCAGCCTTCTAACTATTTTAGTGGGAGGATATTTATATCATTTACTATTTGAGGGAAAGAGCCAGTATATTTTAGTTTACTATATTTTAATAGTATTCTTTGCTAGCTTCGGTGCCTTCTATTTATTAAGTAAGTACAATGTAAATTTCGTAAAAATGATATATAAGCTTCGAAAAAAGAAAAAATAATTTTAGGAGAAACTATGATCACATTTAGGAAGGTTAGTAGCCTAAAGGATATAGATGTTTTAGCTAAAAAAGCTGATGAAATATGGCATGAATATTTTCCGGGGATAATCACAGTAGAACAAATCGATTATATGGTGGATTTGTTTTTATCTCCTAAAGCTATAAAAGAGGAGATAGCAGATGGATATATTTTCTATTCAGCTCTAAATAAAGATAATGAGATGATAGGATTTGCTGTATTTAAGCCGGAAGAAGATAGGCTATTTATCAGTAAATTATATGTAGAAAAGTCATCTAGAGGTAAGGGATATGGTAGCGAGATGTTTAACAAAGCTATAGAGGTAGCTAGAGAGCATAAGCTTGATAGAATGTATCTTACAGTAAATAAAGAAAATGAAAGTGCCATCAATATCTATAAGCACAAAGGTTTTAAGATTATCGACTCTGTGGTAAATGATATTGGAGGTGGCTTTGTGATGGATGATTATATATTTGAAGCAAAAGTTAATTAAGTGGAGTAGGAAATGATTTACAATAATGTTTTAGAGTTTGTGGGCCATACACCAATGGTCAGATTAAATCGAATGGTAGACGAAAACAGTGCTCAGGTTTTAGTAAAGTATGAGGGCTTAAATGTAGGTGGTTCTATTAAAACCAGAACAGCTCTTCAGATGATTAAGGCGGCAGAAAAGCAGGGCCTTATAGGTGAGAATACTATAATTGTGGAGCCGACTAGTGGAAACCAGGGAATTGGATTGGCTCTAGTGGGGGCAGTTAAAGGCTATAAGACAGTGATTATTATGCCGGACTCAGTTAGTGAGGAGAGAAGAAAATTAGTTAAGCATTACGGTGCTGAAGTTATTTTAATTCATGACGATGGCAATATAGGAAAGTGTATAGAGGAGTGCTTAAATACTGCATTAGAGATGGCTAAAAAAGATGAGAATGTTTTTGTGCCACAGCAGTTTGAGAATCCTAATAATATTAAGGCTCATGAGCATCATACCGGATTAGAGATAATGGAGCAGGTGGAAGGAGAAATCCACGGCTTTTGTTCAGGCATTGGAACCGGCGGAACTATTTCTGGAATCGGAAAGGTGCTAAAAAGACAGTATCCTGAAATAGAAATCTGGGCAGTGGAACCTGAGAATGCAGCTATTTTAGCTGGCGGAAATATTGGAACACATATTCAGATGGGAATAGGTGATGGCATTATTCCTGATATACTAGATCAGGATATCTATGATGAGATTTATATAGTATCAGATAAAGAGGCTATAGATACAGCTAAGCAGTTAGCTAGAAAAGAAGGACTAATGTGTGGAATTTCCGGTGGAACAAATGTGGCTGCAGCTCTTAAGTTAGCTAAGAAATTAGGTAAGGGAAAGACAGTGGTAACAGTATTACCTGATACTGCTGAGAGATACTTCTCAACACCTTTATTTGATGAATAGAAGAAAAATTAAAAAAGTGCTTGATTTATTCAAGCACTGTTGCTATAATAAAAAAGCTGGATTTAGAAATAAGTTTAGCGAGACAATTAAATATGCGGGTGTGGCGGAATTGGCAGACGCGCTAGATTTAGGTTCTAGTGTCCCTGACGTGCAGGTTCAACTCCTGTCACCCGCATAAAAAAGCATTAACATTTGTTAATGCTTTTTTTAATGCCTATTTATTTTTTCATTCGACTTAAATAACTGTTAGCATAAATAGGATTATTAGTTACATCTTCTCCGAACCACTCCGGCGCCTCAAAGGCATTGGCATCTTCTATAGAAGAAAACTCTACTTCTAATATTACTAATCCTTTAAAGCTATTCTCGAAAATATCAAGCTCAGCCACAAGATTATTTTCTAGTGGAATCTTATAGCGCCGTTTAGTAATGACATTGCCATCTGCTTTATTTAGAAGATGAAGATAACTCTTTTCGTTTAATGGAAGGTTATATTCCTCTCTGGCTAGCATACCCTTTCCTTTATAAGTTAAGATATATTCATCATCCTGCTTCCTAACTCTAACTACAGGGTCCGTATTAAGATAAGCCTGTTCTATTAAAACACATTGATATTTATCTAAATTTAAAGGACACTCTTTAGGTAAAAATTTTCTTTCGATTTCCATAGCTTTTTCCTCCGCTTTAATCTGATTTTATTATATTCTAGGCGTGATTCAAATTCAATATAAAAGGTGGTATAATTAAGCTTAGGGCTGTTTAAATAGCTTGGTTAATGGTTAAGATTTAGGAGGTATTATATGAAAAAGGTATATGCATTTTTAGCAGACGGATTAGAGGAAGTGGAAGCACTTATGGTAATTGATTTACTTAGAAGAACTAAGAAATTAGATGTGGTTACAGTTTCTATAAAAGAAGATAAATTAATTAAGAGTTCACATAATATTAAGTTTTATGCAGATGAAACTATCGGGGATATAAACTTCGATGAGGGTGATTGCATATTCTTACCTGGCGGAATGCCTGGTACTACTAACCTAGGTGCATGTGATTTACTTTGTGAGCAGATTAGAAAATATAACGAAGAAGGAAAGTATCTATGTGCTATCTGCGCTGCCCCTAGCGTATTAGGAGTCAATGGCGTATTAGAAAATAAGAATGCCACATGCTATCCTGGATTCGAGGATAAACTAAACTGTAAACAGGCAGGAGGAAGCGTAGTCACAGATCAGAATGTTACTACAGCTAACGGATTAGGATCAGCTCTAGAGTTAGGATTAGAGATGATTACACAGCTAGTTAGCAAGGAAGATGCAGATGCTGTAGCCGGGGCAATTCAGTATAAATAATTATAGTGACAACAGGATTTTTTCGTGTTATAATTGTTATCTGTGTCAGAGTTTATTTTAAGAAAGACTTTTCTGGCATTTAAATATGAATAAAAACGCTTAAATACCAAGGAGGAATAATAATGGGTGTTAACGTAGAAAAAATGGAAAATAGTACAGCAAAGATTACATTTGAGGCTACTGCAGAGCAGTTAGATGAGGCTATCTTAAAGGTATATAACAAAAATAAAAAGAGCTTTAATATACCTGGATTCAGAAAGGGTAAAGTACCTTTCAAGATGGTAGAAAAAATGTATGGTATTGAAATATTCTACGAGGAGGCTGCTAACGAGTTAGTTGGAGAGGCATACGCAGCTGCTGTTAAAGAGAGCGGTTTAGATGTAGTGGCTCAGCCAGATCTTGAATTAAAAGAGATTGAGAAAGGTAAGCCGGTAGTATTTGAGGCTGTTGTAACAGTAAGACCTGAAATCAAACTTGGAAAATATAAAGGTGTAGAAGTAGAAGCTATCGACATAACAGTTACAGATGAAGATGTTGATGCTGAGTTAGATAGAGTTAAAGAGCAGAACGTTAGATTAGTAGCTGCAGATGATAAGGCAGTAGAAGATGGTGATCAGACTATCATCGACTTCGAGGGATTCGTAGATGGAGAAGCTTTCGAAGGTGGAAAGGGTGAGGACTACACATTAAACATTGGTTCTCATACATTCATTGATAACTTCGAGGAGCAGTTAATCGGTTCTAAGGTAGGAGATGACGTTGAAGTTAACGTTACTTTCCCAGAGAACTATCAGGCTGAAGAGTTAGCAGGAAAGCCAGCTCTATTTAAGGTTAAAGTTAAAGAGATTAAGGTTAAAGAATATCCTGAGTTAGATGATGATTTCGCACAGGATGTTTCAGAGTTTGATACATTAGCAGAGTATAAAGAAGATATTAAGAAGAACCTTCAGGAGAAGAAGGAAGCTGACGCTAAGGCAGAGAAAGAGAGCAAGGTTATCGAGGCTATCGTAAATGATTCAGAGATGGAAATCCCTGAGAAGATGATCGATGCTCAGGCTGACAGAATGATGGAAGAGTTTGCTCAGAACATGGCTATGCAGGGTCTTACATTTGATCAGTATCTTCAGTTCACAGGTTCTACAGCAGACCAGATGAAAGAGCAGATTAAGCCACAGGCTAAGCAGAGAGTTGAGACTGACTTAGTATTAGGAGCAGTTATCGAAGCTGAGAAGATTGAAGCTAACGATGAAGAGTTCGATAAGGAACTTGATACAATGGCTCAGCAGTATCAGATGGAAAAAGAGAAGATTGCAGAACTTCTTTCAGATGATGATAAGGATAACATCAAGGATACTATTGCTAAGAGAAAAGCAGCTGAATTCGTTGTAGCTGAGGCTAAATAATTAAGAAACAATTGACTATATAATTATCCTTTAGATAATTAAAGTATGAGACATACAGTGGGAGGTAATAAGATGAGTTTAGTGCCTTACGTCATTGAACAGAGCTCTAGAGGCGAGCGTTCATATGATATTTATTCTAGATTATTAAAAGATAGAATTATTATTCTAAGTGAAGAGATTACAGATGCCGTAGCATCAGTTGTTATTGCACAGTTACTTTTTCTAGAGTCTGAGGATCCTGGAAAGGATATACATATGTATATTAACAGTCCGGGTGGTTCAGTTAGTGCCGGATTTGCTATTTACGATACGATGAATTACATTAAGTGTGATGTTTCTACTACATGTATCGGTATGGCAGCTAGTATGGGTGCATTCCTTTTATCTAGCGGAGCTAAAGGAAAGAGATATGCCCTTCCTAATGCTGAGATAATGATTCATCAGCCATTAGGTGGTGTTCAGGGACAGGCTACTGAAATTCAGATTGCTGCTGAACACATACTAAAATTAAAGCGCAATTTAAATTCTATATTAGCTAAAAACACTGGCCAGTCACTAGATGTTATCGAGTTAGATACTGACAGAGATAATTGGTTAAGTGCAGATGAGGCTGAAGAATACGGCTTGATAGACGAAGTAATAGAAGAAAGAGCATAATGATTTTTATATAATAGGCACCGCTTTTAGTGGTGCCTATTTAGTCAATAATAAAGAAATTTTTTGAGAGGTATTTATGGCAGATTATAAAGATTTTCATTATAAAACAGTTTGTTCATTCTGCGGAAAGTCAGAGGATCAGGTTCAGAGAATGATAGCAGGTCCGGATGGCAGTTGTATTTGTAATGAATGTATAGAAATTTGTGCAGGAATTATTGAGGAAGAATTATATCAGAAGAAGACAACTACTAAGAGCGAGGAGAAGATTAATCTTCTTAAGCCTAAGCAGATTAAGGAGTTCTTAGACCAGTATGTTATTGGACAGGATGAGGCTAAAAAGGTATTAGCTGTATCTGTTTATAATCATTATAAGCGTGTTCTTTCTGATAAGGATTTAGATGTGGAACTACAGAAGTCTAACATTATGATGTTAGGACCTACAGGTTCCGGTAAGACATATTTAGCTCAGACATTAGCTAAGATATTAAACGTGCCATTTGCCATTGCAGATGCTACTACATTGACAGAGGCAGGATACGTAGGTGAGGATGTGGAAAACATCTTACTTAAGCTTATTCAGGCAGCGGACAATGATATCGAGAGAGCTGAATATGGAATCATCTACATTGATGAGATTGATAAGATTACTAAGAAGGCAGAGAATGTTTCTATCACTAGAGACGTGTCTGGTGAAGGTGTTCAGCAGGCATTGTTAAAGATTTTAGAGGGAACAGTGGCATCAGTGCCTCCTCAGGGTGGAAGAAAACATCCTCAGCAGGAAATGCTACAGATTGATACTTCTAATATTCTATTTATCTGTGGTGGTGCCTTCGACGGATTAGATAAGATAATTGAGAGAAGATTAGATAAGACCACTATCGGATTCGGCTCTAAGTTAACTGATAAAAATGAGAGAACATTAGATGAATTATTAAGACAGGTTATGCCTCAGGATTTATTTAAGTTCGGTATCATTCCAGAGTTTATCGGAAGAATTCCTGTTATGGTAACATTGGATTTCTTAGATGTAAACACATTGGAGAGAATCTTAACTGAGCCTAAGAATGCGTTAGTTAAGCAGTATAAGAAATTATTTGAATTAGATAATGTTAAATTAACTATCACTGATGATGCAGTGGAGGCTGTGGCTAAAAAGGCAGTGGAGAGAAAGACTGGAGCCCGCGGACTTCGTTCTATTATCGAGGATGCATTTATGGATATAATGTATGAGACACCATCAGATGAGAGTATTGACGAATGTATAGTAAATGCAGATGTAATTAACGGATATGCTGATCCTGAGATTAAGTACAATGCAGTTGTGCCTAAGAATGCTAAGAAGAGAAGCGGGACTAAAAAGGCGCCGGCTAGAAAGAAGAAAGCAGATAAGGCACAGTAGTATTAATTATAGTCTCGGACGAAAAAAAGCAGGAGAAAAAGACTATGAATAAGTATGCTAATATACCTGTTATTCCCTTGAGAGGATTGACAGTTCTTCCTAAAACTACAGTACATTTTGATATAAGCCGAAGTGGCTCTATTAAGGCTGCTAAAACAGCTATGGAGTCTAACGGATATTTATGCGTTATCACACAGAAAGATCCTGAAAAGGAGAATCCTGGAATAGAGGATTTATATAATGTAGGTACTTTAGTTAAGGTAGTGCAATTGAATAAATTAAACAATGGCATTATAAGAGTTTTAGCAGAGGGCTTAGCCCCTGTTTCCATTGATGATTTCTCTAGAAATGAGAACATGTATATTGCAGATTTAGAATTAGTGGACTTAAATAAGGTGCCGCTAGATAAAGATGCCCAGGAGGCTTATGTTAGAGAGTTAAAGAAAGCTCTTGAGACATTCTTTGATTTAAATGAGGACATAAGCCAGAATACTATTAAGAGCATTATGCAATTAGATGATTTAGAAGAGATTAATCTTCAGATTATGATGCGATTAAAAACAGGCTATATAGTTAAACAGTGTTATCTGGAACAAACTGGCCTGGAGGGAAGAGTAAATGTAGTATTTGATTTCTTAACTAAGGAGTCAAATATTGAAAATATCAGAAGAGATATAGTAAGAAAAGTTAAAGAGCGCTTAGATAAGGGACAGAGAGAACATATTCTTCGTGAGCAGATGGAGGTTATCAGAGGCGAGTTAGGTGAAGATGCTAACAGTGAGATAGCTGAGTTTGAGGAGAAGATTGAGGCATTAGATGCCGCAGATGAAGTTAAGGAAAAGCTTAAGAAAGAATTATCCAGATTAAAAGAGTATGGCGGAAATAATCCGGATAGTAATTTACTACATACTTATATTGAGACAATGCTAGAGATGCCTTGGAATAAAAAGACTGAGGAGAGTAAGGACATTGCTAAGGCTCGTGAGATTTTAGACCGTGATCATTACGGCTTAAAGAAGGTTAAGGAGAGAGTTTTAGAATTCTTAGCTGTGAGAGCTCTTAAGGATAGCAATGTAGGTGGACCTATTATCTGTTTAGTGGGACCTCCGGGAACCGGTAAAACATCTATAGCTAAATCAGTGGCGGAAGCGCTAAACAAGAAATATGTAAGAATCAGTTTAGGTGGTGTGGATGACGAGTCAGAAATCCGTGGACACAGAAAAACTTATGTGGGAGCCATGCCAGGTCGTATCGCAAAGGCACTTTCTTTTGCAGGATCATCTAACCCATTAATATTGTTTGACGAGATTGATAAGTTAGGTTATGGAATTCACGGTGACCCGGCATCAGCGCTATTAGAGGTAATGGATTCCGAGCAGAATTCTAAGTTTAGAGATAATTACTTAGAGGTGCCGGTGGATTTATCTGAGGTATTATTTATTGCCACAGCTAATAATCTTGATACTATTCCGGAACCATTGTTAGATAGAATGGAATTAATTGAGGTGGAAGGTTATACGGAAAATGAGAAGTTCCATATAGCTAAGGAGCATCTAGTTAAGAAGGAATTAGAAAAGAATGGATTAAAGAAAAGCCAGCTAAATATTACAGATGCCGGCATTAAAGATATCATAACTAAGTACACTAGAGAGGCGGGAGTTCGTCAGTTAGACAGAGAGATAGGCAGAGTTTGTCGAAAGGCCGCAATTAAGATAGTGGAAGAGAATAAGGCTAAGGTTAATTTCACTTCTAAGAATATCACAGAATTTTTAGGAAAAGAAAAATTCAGAGATGATGATGTTAATAAAAAGGATGATGTGGGAATTGTAACCGGACTAGCATGGACTGCTGTAGGCGGAGTGACATTGCAGATAGAAGTAAACACTATGCCTGGAAAGGGTAATCTAAAGCTGACAGGACAGTTAGGCGATGTTATGAAGGAGTCTGCACAGATTGCCATAAGTTATGTAAGAAGCATTATGAGAAAATATAAGGTGGATGATGAGTTCTTTAATGAAAATGATATTCACATTCACATACCTGAAGGAGCGGTACCTAAGGATGGCCCGTCAGCAGGAATTACAATGGCTACAGCTATATTGTCAGCCATCACTAATATTAAGGTAAGACACTTAGTGGCAATGACCGGTGAGATTACACTTCGCGGTAAGGTTATGCCAATTGGTGGATTAAAAGAGAAAATTCTAGCTGCTAAGTTGGCAGGAATGAAGAAAGTTTTAGTGCCATTTTCTAATGAAGCTGATGTGGCTGAATTATCAGAGGAAATTACATCAGGCCTAGAGATTGTGTACGTAAAAACAATGGATGAAGTTATTAAGAATGCCCTTGTAGGACAGGAGAAGTAATGAAAATAAAAAGTGTTAATTTAGATATTGTGTGCGGAGTGACTAGCACATTGCCGGACAATGAATTTCCGGAGATTGCCTTTGCAGGTAAGTCAAATGTGGGAAAGTCATCTCTTATTAACAGCTTAGTGGGAAGAAAGGCTATTGCCAGAACATCTTCTCAGCCGGGAAAAACCCAGACTATAAATTTCTACAATGTAAATGACAGTATGTATTTTGTGGATCTTCCGGGATACGGCTACGCTAAGGTGTCAGAAAAGATAAAGATGCAATGGGGAAAACTAATTGAAAAGTATTTAAGCCAGTCTAAAAAATTGGTGGCGGTATTTTTATTAGTGGATATAAGACATGAGCCATCAGCCAATGATGTTAATATGTATGATTGGATTATGGCCAATGGATTTTATCCTATTATCATTGCTACTAAATTAGACAAGATTAAGAGAAGCCAGATCAATAAGCATATTAGCGTTATAAGAAAGAAGCTAAATGCAGATAAGGATTCTATTATTGTTCCATTCTCTGCCCAAACTAAGCAGGGAAAAGAAGATATCTTAGATATCATAGAACAACTTTCAGACTTTTATGAAAATGAGGAGAATGAATAATGGCATTGCAATTAGAAACAATCTATAAACTGTTAATCATGCATATGTTAGATGAGGTGGAGTTTCCCCTTACTAACGCTCAGATTACAGATTTCTTTTTAGAAAATGAATATGCCACTTATTTTGTGGTTCAAAAGGCTCTTAATGAATTAATAGAAGATGGCTTTGTGTTCTCAAATATGAAGAGAAATACTTCATATTATCATCTTACATCTGAAGGACGAGAGAGTATAAAATTCTTCGAAAAGAAAATACCTAATCATATGGCTGACGATGCGGATATGTATCTTATGAATAACAAGTACCAGCTTCGAAAAGAGATGGGAACTGTGTCAGATTATTACCGCATGAACAATGGCGATTATATGGTTCACTGCCAGGTTAAAGAGGGAGTGGACAGTCTGATTGAGCTAAAGATTCCGGCGCCAACTAAAGAGGTGGCAGCTAGAATGTGCGCTAATTGGGATGAGAATGAGAGAGCTAATGATATTTATCAGTTTGTAATGTCAAAGCTTTCTAAGTAAAACTTATTAAAGGAGACAAAAATGCTAGCACTTATTATTATACCGATTGTGGCAGTTTGCATATCCTTTATGCTCTGGTATAAATACGGTAGAGATGAAAAACCGGTTGAGACTGTAGAATTTTATCCACCTAAAGGATTTAACAGTGCTCAGGTTGGAGCTATTTATTATGGACAAGTTAGAGATAAGCATATAATTTCTATATTGTTTGCCCTAGCTAACAAGGGATATATAAAGATTATTCCAGGTGAGAAAAAAGATGATTATCGCTATATAAAAATAAAAGACTATGATGGCGATGATAAGTATGAAGATTACTTTATGGAACAGTTCTTCCTTAAGAAGAAAAATATATCCGGCTGGCAAATGCTTAAAAATGTTCATAAGGGAATGGTTGAAAAAAATAAAACTGTCTTAAATGAACAGGATATAGAAGAGATTAATTCTGTTAATTTCGAAAAGACTGATGAAGTTACACCGAAGGATTTAAAATACAGATTCTATAAAATCATAAATGATATAAAAGGTGCGATGAAAGATGAATTAACCGGACCTTTATATGTAACTAAAAACAATAAGTATTCATGGATATTAGCCTTATTATCAACCTTAATGCTAATTTATAATCCATTGTTTTTATTGCCCCAGAATCATTCTAAGGATGTAATGATAATATTATCGACAATGGCTGTTTTAGGACTAGGTTTTCATGCCACAGTTTTATTTACCATAACTAAAAAAACAGCGAGATTATTCACGGCAGTATGGATGATTTTTATGATGGCATTTATATTTATTCCGGTGCATGAAATGAAACCAGGTTTTAATACGGACGTGATAATAAATCTAGTAGTAACATATATAGCCTATGTAGTTATCTGCATTTTCTATAATTTAATTAGAGTAGACACACCTGAGAAAATAGCATTATTAGGTAAAATAAAAGGATTTAAAACATTTATAGAAAATGTTGAGACAGATAGGTTATTACAATTATTAGAAGAGAATCCTAATTATACTTCAGAAATTATGCCATATGCATATGTTCTAGAGGATGCAGATAAAATCGCAAAGAAGATGTCTGATAATGTATTAACTGTACCTGAGTGGTATATTACTGACAATAAATCACCTTATTCATTTTCAGATTTTGTTAACGTAGGTTTTAAGTCAACAGAGAAAAATATGATGGCTTATGATAATAAAAAATCCACACGATAAATAAAATAATCCACACAGTAGATATTAATTCTACTGTGTGGATTTTTAGCTTGATTATTAAATTATGTATTATTTAATATTTGCTTTTACTGCATTGGCTACAGCCTCAGCCACATCAGGGTTAAAGGCTTCAGGTAAAATATTTTCATCATTTAATTCATCATCAGGAATAATTCCTGCAATAGCATAAGCAGCAGCTAATTTCATTTCTTCTGTAATCTGTTTAGCGCGTCCCTCTAAGGCACCCTTAAAGATTCCAGGGAATGCTACAACATTGTTAACCTGGTTAGGGAAATCTGAACGTCCTGTTCCTACTACTCTAGCGCCTGCCTTCTTAGCTACGTCAGGCATAATTTCAGGAACCGGATTAGCCATTGCAAATAAAATAGCATCGTCATTCATAGAAGCAACCATCTCTTCTGATACAATATTAGGTGCAGATACACCAACGAAGATATCAGCGTTTTTCATTGCATCTTTTAAAGTTCCCTTGGCATTAGATAGGTTAGTAACCTCAGCCATTTCCTTCTGAGCACTGTTAAGGTTCTTAACATCTTTATTTAAGATTCCGTAAAGACCACAGATTGTTAAATCCTTAAATCCAAAGTTAAGTAATAATTTAGAAATAGCAATACCGGCTGAACCGTCACCGTTAACTACTACTTTACAATCTTCCTTTTTCTTTCCAACTACCTTAAGGGCATTGATGATTCCGGCTAAAACTACGATAGCAGTACCGTGCTGATCATCGTGGAATACTGGAATATCTAATCTCTCTTTAAGTTTAGCTTCCACCTCGAAACATCTAGGCGCTGAAATATCTTCTAAGTTAATTCCACCAAACCCAGGAGCGATTCTTTCAACTGTCTCTACAATCTCATCCACATCCTGTGTATCAAGACAGATAGGAACAGCGTTTACACCACCGAATTCCTTAAATAAAACAGCTTTACCTTCCATAACAGGCATAGCAGCTTTAGCACCGATATTTCCTAAACCTAAAACAGCACTACCGTCAGATACCACTGCCACAGTGTTTCCTTTCCAAGTATATTTATAAACATCTTCAGGGTTTTCAGAAATCTTAACACAAGGTCTGGCTACACCAGGTGTGTACATAATGGATAAATCTTCTCTGGTACTTACACTGGCCTTAGCCTCCGTGCTTAGTTTTCCTTTTAACTCTTCATGAACCTGTAAAGCTTTCTCATCTAAAGTCATATCAAAAACTCCTCTCATAAATAATAAAGAATAATCGACGTATAAAACGCCACAACATTAATAAGTATATCATACTTATAATAGCTTGTGTTTATGCAATAACAATATTTTGTTGTAATAGAAAGAGTGGGATGATATACTGTTATAGATAATAATTGTCTAAATCACATCTTATCCATGTTTCAATGGAAAATTCACATATAGTAAATATTTATAAATAAACATTTAGAAAAAAAGTGGGAATGGAGAAAACTATGAGAGATAAATTAAATGCATTGCAGGTGGCAGAATTAAGAAAGATTGCTAAAGATATGGGAATTAAATCTGTATCAACCTTAAGAAAGAGCCAGTTAGTGGAAATGATTTTAGAAGAAGATTCTAGAAAGAAAAGTCAGAGTGAAGATAAAGAGATTGTAGAAAAGACTGAAGCAGGAAAGTCTGAAGTAGAGGAGACTAAAAAGAGAAGTCACAGAAGACATTCTAAAAAGTCTGAGGAGATAGTTCATAAGGATGAGATACCGGATGAGCAGGGAGTAGTTAGAACCGGTATACTAGAGGTTATGCCGGATGGATATGGCTTTATTCGCTGTGACAATTATCTTCCAGGAGAGGATGATGTTTATGTGGCGCCATCTCAGATTAGACGCTTTCGCTTAAAGACTGGTGACTATGTTACTGGAAAGGTAAGAGAAAAACGTGACACTGAAAAATTCGGCGCTCTTTACTATGTAGAAAAAATTAATGGAGAGAGTTTAGATAAAGCATTAGCCAGACCTAATTTTGAGGACTTAACTCCTATATTTCCTAATGAGCGAATTTCTTTAGAAAATAAAAATGCCAGCACTGCAATGAGAGTGGTTGATTTAATTAGTCCTATTGGAAAAGGACAGAGAGGAATGATTGTTTCACCACCTAAATCAGGAAAAACTACATTGCTAAAGGGTGTAGCTAAAGCAGTTTTAGAAAAAAATCCTGAGATGGAAATGCTAATTCTTTTAATTGATGAGCGCCCGGAGGAAGTTACAGATATTAAAGAGGAAGTTCAGGGCGAGAAAGTGGAGGTAATTTATTCTACATTTGATGAATTGCCAGAGCATCATAAAAGAGTTTCCGAGATGGTTATTGAGCGAGCTAAGAGATTAGTAGAGCATGGAAAAGATGTTATCATTTTATTAGATAGTATCACACGTTTAGCTAGGGCATATAATATGACAGTGCCACCTAGTGGAAGAACATTGTCAGGTGGTTTAGATCCTGCGGCCCTTCATATGCCTAAAAGATTTTTCGGTGCAGCCAGAAATATGCGAGAGGGTGGAAGCTTAACTATATTAGCCACAGCTCTAGTGGATACTGGAAGCAAGATGGATGATGTGGTTTACGAAGAGTTCAAGGGAACCGGTAATATGGAATTAATATTAGATAGAAAGTTAAGCGAAAAGAGAATCTTCCCGGCTGTAGACATTGAAAAATCAGGAACTAGAAGAGAAGATTTATTGCTAACTGATGATGAACTTAAGGCATCATATATTATCAGAAAGAAATTATCCGGATTAAGAAAAGAAGAGGCAATAGAGCAGATATTAAATTTATTTGCTAACACTAAGAGCAATAAAGAGTTTGTGGGAAAAATCCTTGGAACAAGAAGACATTAGTGCGTCTTGAAATAATAAGCTTATGAGAGGGAATGATGATATGAAAAAAAGAGTAGTAATCATAAGTATTATGGTAACCTTGGCCATATGCTTGATGGGATGCACAGATAATAAGAAAATGAAAAATGGTGAAACTAATAAGATAAATACTGCAAAGAAAATAGTTAAGAATTTAACTGTTAATGAAATTCTTAACAGTAGAATTATTTCATCATATAGTTTAGATAAAGGTATCACAGGAATTATATATTATAATAACAATAGAATAGTATGTAGTTTTGTTGATATAGGAAATAAAAAAGTTGAAGGGACATTAGATAAATTATTTTTATCAGAAGAAACGAAAATAGAAGCGTATAAAAAAGGATATGTTATTTATTCATATGGTAAAGCATATGTTATTAATAAAAAGATTGAGATTATTAAAGAGATAGATATGACAGGAAAAGTTAATTTAATGGAGGCCAGAACGTTCGTTGTTTTGCCATTAAAAAATAAAATCTACGCTCTTATTACAGAAGAAAATAATGATAATAATATAAGCAAATTGGTAACTTATGATTTAGATGTTAAGAACAAAACAATAATTAAGGTTTTTAATCAGCATAAAATTGGTATTGAAAATTTTGATGATATGTTTAATTTAAAAACTTCAGTTGATAATAGATATCTTTATTTTATTGGAACTTATTTTGATTCTTTAAAGGATAATTCTGAAGCTCTTAATGCAGTTGGTGTTTATGATGTGGAGAAAAAGAATTTTAAACTGGTAAATACAACAGCACAGGAACTAGAGGTTTATGGAACTAAAGCATATTGTGATGAATCTGCGCTAGGATATGATGAAATCACAGGAACTATTCGAACTATTGATAAAAATGGGAACGGTGGAAATATTATTTTCGAAGATAAATATGAAAGTGCGTGTGTTAGATTTTCTGATGACTATAATTATATAATAACATATTTAGATGAGGATATTAGCCCGCTTATTAAAGGGGATAGTTCGGTTATAAAGATTTATGCAGCAGATTCAGTAAAGAAAAAGTGTGAAAAAAAATTAAAACACAAATATTTTAGTTTTATTTTTTGTGAAAAAAATAATACCATTTATGGATTTAGATACGGAAAATTTACTGAAGAAAATGGATATGAAGTAAAAATGGATAAGATAAATGTCTAGGAGAGTTCAATGAGAAAATTAATTATATGTTTATTGGTTGTGGTAGTAATGGTTTCAGGGTGCGCTAACAAAGAAAAGAAAAAAGAAAAAAAGGATCTTTTCAGCGTAGAAGAAAATCAAGAGGTAAATGTTAGTTACAATTGGGAAATTAAAAATTATAAAGATAAAAAAATAGATTATAAAAATGAAGCTATTAAATTAAATATAGCAGTTGAAAATGATGGTGATGAAATCCATTTAGGTCCGATTATTTTTATAGACGGAATTGCTCAAAGATATTCTTTAAATAATAAAAAAGAGTATTGTATTGGTTCATCTTTCAAAAAAGGAAAAAAAGTTATTTCAGTAGAGTTCGAACCACAGTTTGGTGATAGCAATAAAAAACATGAAATGTATGTAGGGATGATTTATGAACCTGATTATAGAACAAAAAAAGGTACATTTGGACATAAACTAAATATGGCGGTATTAGAGATGTATAAGGTGGTTTCTAAATCAAATGTAGATTACAGTTTTAAGCACAAAACAGTGGAGAGTAAAATACCAGATAACATAAAGAGAGAATATAAATCAATTAATCATTATGGTATAGAGATAAATAAACTTGAAAATACAATGGTGTTAAATGCTTCTCAAGATAACAAAATTATTAATGAGCGAAATATTATTGATACCAGTAAAAATGTACAGTTCAATATGTTTGGTGGTGAAAGTAAAAAATATAGAGTGTGCGCTCTTAAAAATAATAAGCCAATTAAAATTTTTGGTTCTCAATCATATATTGATGTTGAAGTTAAAAATGGCATGATGACATCTTTTGAAGGTGATTTTAGCAAAGAAAAAATTTTAGAAGGTGATGTATTCTATTTGGTGTATTGTCCAATAGTTGAAAGTGGATATAATCCAGATGAAATGTTTGATAAATCAGATAGTTTTAGTTTGAAGTAGTGGGGAGCGTATGCTGGAATTAAAAAATATTAAAAAGTCCTTTGGGAAGAAAAAGGTTCTAAATGGTATTGATGTAAAAATAGAAAATGGTATTGTTGGTCTGTTAGGAGTTAACGGAGCAGGAAAAACAACACTTATTAATATCATTATTGATGTTTTAAAGCCTGATGATGGAGAGGTTGTTTTTAATGGGAAAAATATAAAAACAATGAAAAAGGAATATCGTAATGAGTTAGGATATATGCCACAGTATTGTTCATATTATCCAGATTTTACCGCTGAAGAATTTTTGGAATATATGTGTACCATCAAGGGGATAAAAAAGGACAAGAAGATGATTGAAGAGCTTCTTGAGAACGTGAACTTGCTAGATGAGAAGGACAATAAAGTTGGCACTTTTTCTGGAGGAATGAGACAACGTTTAGGGATAGCTCAAGCTATGATTAACAACCCTAAAATACTTATATTGGATGAGCCTACAGCTGGACTGGATCCAGAAGAAAGAATCCGATTTAGAAATATGATTTCCGATATTTCCAAAGATAGAATAATAATTTTAGCAACTCATATTGTGGGGGATGTAGAAAACATAGCTAATGAATTAATTATTATGAAGGATGGTTTAATTAATATAAAGGGGAGTCCAAGTGATTTGATTTCGTCCCTGAATAATCGAGTTAAAGAAGTGAAAGTTTCAGAGAAGGATCTAGATGAATTTTCGAGCAAATATATAATAAGTAATTTATATAGAAAAAGTGATTTGTTAAATGCAAGAGTTGTTTGCGATGATGACCTTGAAAATGCTACAGAATGTAGTGCTAATTTAGAGGATGTTTTCTTGTATTATACGAAAATAAGGGGTAATAATTAGTATGATTAAATGGGAATTAAAAAAGATATTTAGTAATAAATATTTTTTTATTGTTCTTATTGCTTTGTGTCTAATCGACTTTTATAAAATATATACAATAAAAGAAAGTCAAAATTTTAAAGACATAGGTGAGGAAAGAATATATAGTCAGGTCAAAGGTGAGATTACTGAGGATAAGGCGAAATTTTTAATCGATAATGTAAATAGGTACTCAGAGATAGTTCAATCAGATGATTTTAGTAAAAAATATAATAAAAAATATTATACAGGATATTTATTTGGAGACTATAATGCGTTTGATGAACTATATAATAAATATAAATATTGCTGGGAATATTCGGCTAAAGCTAAAAAAATTATAAAAAAATGCGAAAAGAACAAACAGTATTCTACAAAATTTATTCAAGATGATAACAATTTGGTAATCAAACAATATAAAAATCGTGATATTCAAGCTTTTTATAATATGGATGAATTATCTATATTTTTAGAATACAATTTTTCGACTATACTAATGATTATAATTTTGTTGATTGGAGTTATTAATCTAGTTTTATATGAGAGAAAAAATAAAATGATCAATGTTATTTCCAGCAGCAAAAAAGGTGCACGAAGTATAATAAATGAAAAAATTAAGGCGATTATAATCTTGTCGATTTTTGTGGTTCTTATTTTTTCTTTTATAGATTATATTTCTTTTTCTGCATTGTTTGAGTTAGAAGGTTTTACACAACCGCTATATGCAATGGAAGAGTATGCTAATACAGTAGTAAATCTAACGACATTTGAAACCTATGGTCTATCTATATTTGCAAGAATCCTAACTTGTATTTTCTATGCGCTTATTGCTTACGTAAGTGTGATATTGATCGGAGACATAAGTAAAACCATAATAGTTGAAATACTAATGTTAGTGGTAGGTATTATAATTTGTATATATTCTAAATGTATTTTTAATCCTATTGGAATGTTTATGTTGCCAACAGTTTTAAAGGAATGGAACATAGTAGATGTTTTAGGGTTTGCACTACCGTATTATAAAGTTGCGATACTTGCTAATGTAGCTGCAATAATTTTATTAATATGTTTAGCGAATTTGTTAAAAAACAGATTTATATCTAGTGGGAGGACGTAGTTATTTTAAGTGAAGAACTAAGAAAGATTATAAAAAAAAGGAAATTTATTTTAGTATTAATTGTCGCATTGATAGTGAATGGATTATATATTTTTTTCTCGGGACCTACGCAAAGCGTTGATAGACGTATTGAAGATAAAAAAACAGAATATCTAAAAATAGTCAATCAAATTAAGGGCAAAGTAAGAGATGAAAAAATATCATATATTAACAAATTAAAAAATGATAATGATGCTATTGATTCAATTGAGGATGATTTGTATGAAAAAAAAATAGATAAAACCATCACCAACAAAGAGTACATAAAAAGAATAAACGAGCTGGAAAATAAGAAAACAGATGAATATTTATTAAAGACAGTATTAAATCAAAAAAGTTCTGCTTTAAAAAATCCAGATAGAATTTATATTGTCTATCAAAATGGATGGGTTAATTTTTTTGAAAAGATTAGGATAGATTGGCTATTATTGCTTTTAGTTGTGGGATTTTTTTCTTATGTATTTACTAATGAGTATGAAACTGAAATGTATATATTAAATTATATTTCTTGTGAGTCTTATAAAAAGATATTTTTTTCAAAAACTTTATTGGTGATGATGCTATCAAGTATAGCTAGTTTATTATTAAATTTTGAAATTTTACTGTATAGCGGATTAAAATATGGATTAAATGGAATAAATTATCCTATTCAGAGTATAAGTGTTTTGAGAGCGTCTAAATGGAATATTTCAATTTTGCAGGGTGTGTGTATATATTTTCTTATTGGAGTGGTAGCTTCAATTTATATTAGTGGAATGGTTGTGTTTTTTTCAGTTTTGCTAAAAAAAGAAGTTAACACTATTATAACTTTGCTGGGGATAATCGTGCTTCCGTTATTTTTGGTTTCAGATAAGATGATATTGAAGTTAAATATGCCGTTAGCTTACATAAAAAAAGAAATAATAATGTTGGGGATTTACAATGAAAAGACAGGAAATATAGACTATTTAAATGGCATTCATTTAATTGAAAAATTAGTTGTGGCTATTTTGATATCTATAATCTTAGTGATAATCGCATATATTGTTCATAATAGATTGTTTGGGAGAATCTTAAATAAAAGGGTTAAAGCTTTATTACTTTGTTTAGTGGCTATTTGCATAACAGGCTGTGATAATAACAAAAAGGATACAAAAGCTATCTATAATGCTTATGCCACAAATTTAGTTACGGACGGCAAATATTTTGTAGAAAAACTAAATAATGATATTGTGGTGAATGATGGGAAAGATTCATTTAATCTGTTTAGAGAACCGTTTGTTAAAACTGATAATGTTATTGTGTGTGGAATCTTTAATGATAAAGTGCTATGCATTGAAAATGAAGATGATAAAACCTTTTTAAAGAGTGTAGATATTTTATCGGGGAAAACGGATATGATTTATAATGAATATTATAATGACATTCCAGGATATAATTATCTTGATATTTACAAGAGCGATAATCGCTCATATGACAGAGAACATAATGAAGAGAAGGTAATTGATAATGCTTTTATAGTAGATGGTAAAATATTTATTATATGTAATTCTGTGTTATATCAATTAGATGGTAGGCATAAAAAGAAGATAATAGATAATTTAATGGACAGTATGGTATATATTGAGAACAATAATCTTTTCTATATAAATGATAAGAGAGTTTTACAGCACTATAATTTTTTAACTAAAAAAAGAGAAATTCTATTTTGTGATATAATGCTTAATAGTTTGAGATTAGATGAAGATGGACTTTGGGCTGTAGATTCTGAGAATAATTTATGCTTATTAGATTACAAGAAAAAAATAGTGAGAAGAGTATGTGGACATATTAATGATGTTTATTATACGGATGAAAAATATGTTTATTCCGTTAATGATAATAACAATATAGCTGTTGTTGAAAAAAATAGTGGAAAGATGGTTTGTGAATATGGTGCTGTCGATAACATAACATCTTTAGTAGCTATTAATAAAAAAATATATGCTGTAAATAATATTAATGGAAAAGATGAATTAAAGGTTTTTGAAAATCATAAATAAATACTTGCATATAATAAATTGCTGTGATACAATATAAAGGCTGTTGAATATTTCAATAGACTAAGCGATTGGCGTTGCCAATTTTATAAAAAAATAAGAAGAGGTGAATGTAATGAGAGAAGGTATCCATCCAGATTATTATCAGGCAACCGTTACATGTAACTGTGGTAACACATTCGTAACAGGTTCGACTAAAGAGGACATCCATGTTGAAATTTGTTCAGCATGTCATCCATTCTACACAGGACAGCAGAAAGC
>CACZSI010000115.1 GCA_902783775.1 uncultured Lachnospiraceae bacterium | reverse complement strand
CACGGTCACCATCATCATGGACATCATCATCACCACCATCATCATAATCACGACGGCGGTGAAGTGGAAGAGTACGGAATTGGATCATTTGTTTATTACAGAAGAAAACCTTTCAAAAAAGACGCTTTTGAGAATTGGGTAACCAATGTTATGCCTAAGTCAATTATCCGTGCTAAAGGGCTAATATGGGCCGCTGAGGACAATGACAATGCATATATGTTTGAGCAGGCTGGAAAAATGGTGGATATTTCTCCTGCCGGTCAGTGGGTTGCCACAGCACCTAAGGATATAAAAGAGCAGATGATGCAGGATGATCCTACTCTAGTTAGAGATTGGGACGAAGAAGTGGGCGATAGAATGATTAAGTTAGTATTCATTGGAAAAGATATGGATAAAAAAGAGATCTTTAAAACTTTAGATGAGTGCTTAACAGAATATTAAATCAAAAAAATTGAAAGGATAGTAATGTTATGAAAAAAATACTAATATTCACACTAGCTTTAACACTGGCATTTTCAACTTATTATGCAGGTGAAAATGTATACGCAAAATCAAGTGCTATTAAAGTGTTAAAAGCTAAAAAATCTTTTAAAATGACACAGGGAGAATCTAAAACTTTCTATGTGAAAACTAAGAAAAAATATTCTAAATTCACCGTTAAGTCATCAAACAAAAAAGTAATTAAAGCTACTAAAAAGGGTAAAACTATAACTCTAAAAGCTCTAAAAAAAGGAAAGTCTAAAGTTACTGTAAAATCAAAGAAAAACAAAAAAGTTAAATATGTAATGAATATTACAGTAGGCAAAAAAACTGTTATTACAACACCTGATAAAAATACTGTTGATAAAAATACTGTTATTACAACACCTGATAAAAATACTGTTGATAAAAATAATAAATTATCTGTGTTCAATAACAACAGCAACAATTCTTTTGTTTTAAACTTAAAAAATAATGCAGAAATCAAAAAAGAAGATTTAAATGTGGAAGCTAAGGCTAATATTAATGATTCTTATAGTGAAATAAATAGTAATTATATGCTATTTAAAATTAACGATAAGAAGTATTCTGTATTAATTGACCAGGAAACTGCTCACAAAAATCTTTATTACAGATTTTCAATTAAAAATACTAATGATTCAGTTGAAGCAATGGCTTCATTAGCTGATTATGATTATTCTAGATATGTTTTAACAGCATTAGTTAAACCAAATAAATCATTTCATGAGACGCTTGAATTAAACGCCAACATAGCCCACACTTTGCTCCTAGCAGAAAATCTACCTAAGGGAATCGAATGGAGATGCTGTGGCAATCATTTTGTTATAAGTGGCGAGACAAATGCTAAACCTGGAGTATATAAATCGATATTATATACATGTGATGAAGATGGAATGGTTTATAAATTTATTATTCGTCACCTTGTAAGTTCTCCAGATAAAATTACTGAGTGTCATGAAGATACTGTAATTTATGGATATCCGAACTATAACGGAAAATATGAATACGCTGGATTTTTAGATGTAAAAGGATATATTGGTGACAAATGTCTATTAACAAAGTTAGTACTAGATCCAAGCACTAACCCAATAAATGTTGATGAATTTTATGAACCAGAAGAAGACGTTATAGGAAGATATGTAATTAATAATAATTTATTGTTATTTAACAGATTACACGATATCTTTTTTGCAACAGATCCTTCAGAATTACTAAATGGCAGCTACACTAAATTTGATAATGCCACTTTAAAAGTAAAATTAGAAGATGAGGATAATTCTGATATTAATACTCAGGTAAATGTAAACCTTAAATTTAAGGAAATGAGTAAAATTAGCGGATATATCAAAGATAAACAGGGAAATCCTGTTAAAAACGCAAAAATTGAAGTTAAACCATTTGATAAATACATATGCGATGCACAGATAAATTCAACAGCCATGTATGAGCCATCAGATATGTATAATTCAACTCCATGTTATACAGATGAAAATGGTTATTACCAGGTTTATGTTATACCAGGCAACTGTAAACTTGATATAACTAGAGAGGGTAGTGGAGATAAAACTTCAATATCATTTAATGCTTACACAGATAAAACATTTGATTATACATTAGATTAAAAATAATCCCAGTAATGAAAAATCATTACTGGGATTTAGTTTTATTTTTTAAAAAACAGTGGTTCTATATAATGATGCAACACTTCCAACTATAGAACAATCCTTTACTATAATAGGCTCTAGGCTATCATTTTCAGGCTGTAGTCTTATATGATCAGCTTCCTTATAGAAACGCTTAACTGTAACCGAATCATCCACAAGGGCTACCACAATCTCTCCGTTTCTAGCTGATGAAGTCTTTTTAACAATAAGATAATCTCCATCATAGATTCCTACGTTAATCATGCTATCT
>CACZSI010000114.1 GCA_902783775.1 uncultured Lachnospiraceae bacterium | reverse complement strand
CTGACTATTATTTTTACTATTAGCAGTTTTCTATTAACAAGGAGAAAAAAATATGCAAGTATTTAAAACATTCTTTAATATAGCTAAAAGTCATATGACAAAGGCTATAATATATATCATTATCTTTTTCTCTATATGTCTAGCTATGTCTAAGACAGCTAAAAAGGAAAAAGAGGCTAACTTTACAGCATCATCCATTAATATATGCGTTTTCGACAAGGATAACTCAAAGGCCAGCAAAGCTTTAATTAAATACCTGTCGAAATACCACACGTTGACAACCGATTTAAAAAATGTGAAAGATTCATATCTTCAGGACTCACTTTACTATGCTAAATTTCAATATATTTTAACCATTAATAAGGGCTATGAAGATAGTATTCTTAAGAAAGATGGCCAGGACTCTCTTTCACATACGACTTTATCGGATACTATGAGTACAGTCTATGCCACCGGCCAAATTGATAGATATATTTCTTCTGTCAGAATGTATTTAGCTGGGGGATATGACCTTAATACTGCACTATCAAAGTCATCTAAATTATATGATAATAAAAATTATATTACTTCCAAAGACTATAGCGGAAATAAGAAATCAACCAGCAACTTCTTCTATTATTTCCAATTTTATCCTTACATATTATTATCCATTTTAATAATGTGTATGGCACCAATTTTAGTTAGTTTTAATTCAAAAGGCGTAAAGCAAAGAACTGCTTGTTCTTCTTTAAAGCCTCTCTCTAAAAACTTCCAATTATTTGGTGCATCAATTATTTATAGTTTAGTAATTTGGTTAATCTTTATGTTAGCAAGCATGGTCGTTTTTTCACCTAAGGAATTCTTTTCTAAAACCGGACTTCTAGCTTGCTTAAATAGTTTTTCATTCTTGATATTTTCTATAACTATAACATTGATTATAGGTTGCTTTAACTTAAGAGACAGTAAGTTAAGTATGGTCTCAAATATCGTTACTTTAGGAATGAGTTTTCTATGTGGTATTTTCGTTCCGCAATGGTACTTAGGCGAAAAAGTGTTATCAGTAGCGCGCTTCCTACCTGCATATTGGTACATTAAAAATAACAATATGTTAGCAGGATTTTCATCTACCCCGGTATCATACAGTTCATTTTTCACTAATCTATCTATTCAATTATTGTTTGCGCTAACTATGTTGGTAATGTTCATAGCATTGAACAGACAAATGAAAAGGGAATAACTTAAATTAAAAAAGATTAGAAGATAATATAAGAGAAGGCCTTTAGTAGACCTTCTCTAGTATGTATTCTATAAAACTTCATTGATTTCCTTTCTAATTTTGTCATATACCTTTTTATATCGCTGTACCTTTGTTTTTATGGCAAGGTCTGATTCTGCATAATCTAAAAGACCTTTTGCATCCACCCATCGATATGCTACGGCTTCTTCTTTTTGGAGAATTACGGACTCTTTATCGCAATCCACCTCCGTAATATAGGAGTGAACATAACTGTGACTTTGATCGCGAAAAGTAATGTCAATCAATTCAAATTTTTCTGCGCGTATTCCTGTTTCTTCAAACAATTCCCTTGCTGCACATTCTAACGCCTCTTCTCCTTTTTGCGCTGATCCGCCTGCGCTGGCATCCCACAATCCCGGATACACATCTTTATCCGGATGCCTTTGAGTCAAAAGATAACTGCCATCCTTATGGCGCACAAGAACATCACTTACCAAATGATATCTTCCTTTTGGAATCAAATTATTCATTCCATGGCGTCGTTCCCATATTTCTCCGGTTCTATTTCCCTGGCTATCGTAAAGATCCCATAATTCCATTTCTTTCTCCTTTATTTGTGTTCTATATTTTTCATTCACACTAAACAATTTATATATTTCCCTGTTATGAGAAAACAAAGTATTTATCCTCTCTGGCACTGCAAATTAAAGCCAAATTATTTTCTCTGGCAAGTTCTATCGCTTCTGCTGTAGGCACAGTGTTTGAAATAATACCTTTAACTTCAGCATTAATTGCTTTTTTTAACATATCAACCGGCACTCTGCCACTTGTATAAAGCACCGCATTTTTAATTTCAATATG
>CACZSI010000113.1 GCA_902783775.1 uncultured Lachnospiraceae bacterium | reverse complement strand
CCTTAAGTCTTTTTATATGCTTGACTGAATTGGGGGTTGATTTTATAATTAGTTTGTTGTGTAAGTAGGAGATACACGGCATATCGCTTTGCGATATTATTGAAAAATTTGTTGGTATTATTGAAAAGAGGTACTTATGGAACATATTGAAGTAGAAAAGCCACATGAGGAATGTGGTGTTTTTGGTATGTATGATTTAGACGGTGGCGATGTGGCATCAAGCATTTACTATGGTTTGTTTGCATTACAACACCGTGGACAGGAGAGCTGTGGAATAGCTGTTTCCGACACTAATGGTCCTAGAAAAGTTGATTTGTTAAAAGGTATGGGATTGGTTCATGAAGTTTTTGACCAGGAAAACCTATCGAAACTTAAGGGAAATATTGGTGTGGGTCACGTTAGATATTCTACTGCAGGCGAAAGTATTCCGGCCAATGCGCAGCCGTTAGTTATCAATTACGTCAAAGGTACATTGATGGTGGCTCACAACGGAAACTTAATTAATGCACCTAAGTTAAAGGAAGAATTATCTTATACGGGAGCGATTTTCCAGACAACTATTGATTCAGAAGTTATTGCATATTATATTGCCAGAGAGCGCTTGAAAACTAAGAGCGCGCAGAAAGCAGTAGTTAATGCAATGAAAAAAATCCAGGGTGCATATGCTCTAGTTGTGGCTAGCCCTAGAAAACTAATTGGCGCCAGAGATCCGTACGGATTTAGACCGCTTTGTATTGGAAAAAGAGGAAATGCATATGTATTGGCATCTGAGACATGTGCTCTAGATACCATCGGAGCTGAATTTGTCAGAGACGTGGAGCCGGGTGAGGTGGTTTCCATTGAGGCTGACGGTATCCATTCAGATACATCTATGTGTTTAAGTAAAGAGGAACAGGCCAGATGTATTTTCGAGTATATATATTTTGCCAGACCTGACAGTGTTATCGATGGAATGAGCGTATATCATTCTAGAATAATGGCTGGTAAATATTTAGCAATGGATTCACCAGTGGATGCAGATGTGGTTGTGGGAGTTCCTGAATCAGGTAATGCCGCAGCAATGGGATATGCAATGCAGTCAGGCATTCATTATGGAACAGCCTTTGTTAAGAACACATATGTGGGAAGAACATTTATTAAGCCTAAACAGAAGAGCAGAGAGAGCAGCGTTCAGGTTAAATTAAATGTTTTAAAAGAGGCAGTAGCTGGTAAGCGAGTGGTTATGATAGATGATTCTATTGTAAGAGGAACTACCTGTGGCAAAATTGTTAATCAATTAAGAGAGGCAGGAGCTAAGGAAGTTCATGTAAGAATCAGTTCACCACCATTTATAAGCGAGTGCTTTTTTGGAACCGATGTGCCTAGTAAAGAATTGCTGATTGCATATAATAAGTCAGTGGATGAGATTGCTAAGGAGATTGGTTGTGATACATTGGGATATTTAGGAATTGAGAGATTGAAAGATTTAGCCGGAGGAAAATCTATATGCACCGGCTGCTTTACAGGAAAATATCCAATAGAGCCCCCTAAAGAAGATATAAGAGGTGAATATCAGAAGTAATTCTGTTTTCAAATATATTTAAAAATTAAGGAGAATCTTATGAGCGAAAACTATAGCAAGTACAGCAGTCCTTTGTCAGAGAGATACGCTAGCAAGGAAATGCAGTATATCTTTTCACAGGACAAGAAGTTTAGAACATGGAGAAAACTTTGGATAGCATTAGCTGAATCTGAGATGGAGTTAGGATTAAATATTACTCAGGAGCAGATTGACGAATTAAAGGCTAACGCTGAGGATATTAACTACGATGTGGCAAAAGAGAGAGAAAAATTAGTAAGACATGATGTTATGAGTCATGTTTACGCTTACGGTACACAGTGCCCTAAGGCTAAGGGAATCATCCATCTTGGTGCAACATCTTGTTATGTAGGTGATAACACAGATATCATCATTATGACTGAGGCATTAAAATTAGTTAGAACTAAATTAATTAATGTTATTAATGAGTTATCTAAATTCGCTGATAAGTATAAGGATCTTCCAACATTAGCTTTTACACATTTCCAGCCAGCTCAGCCTACAACAGTAGGAAAGAGAGCTACTTTATGGCTTATGGAATTAAAGCTAGATTTAGATGACTTAAACTATATGATAGATTCAATGGTACTTTTAGGTAGCAAGGGAACTACTGGAACACAGGCTAGTTTCTTAGAGCTATTCGAGGGTGACCATGAAAAAGTTAAGAAACTAGAGGAGAAGATTGCACAGAAGATGGGATATAAAGCTTGCATCCCAGTTTCAGGACAGACTTATTCTAGAAAGATTGATACAAGAGTATTAAATGTATTAGCAGGAATTGCTGCTAGTGCTCACAAATTCTCAAACGATATCAGACTACTTCAGCACTTAAAGGAAATCGAGGAGCCATTTGAGAAGAATCAGATTGGATCATCTGCAATGGCATATAAGAGAAATCCTATGAGAAGTGAGAGAATTGCATCATTAGCAAACTATGTAATGGTGACAGCACTTAACCCTGCAATGGTTTCATCAACACAGTGGTTCGAGAGAACATTAGATGATTCAGCTAACAAGAGATTAAGCGTACCAGAGTCATTCCTTGCAATCGATGGAATTTTAGATTTATATCTAAACGTAGTAGACGGATTAGTAGTTTATGATAAGGTAATCACAAAGAGATTAATGAGCGAGTTACCATTTATGGCGACAGAAAACATTATGATGGATGCAGTAAAAGCAGGTGGAGACAGACAGGAACTTCACGAGAGAATCAGAGAACTTTCAATGGAAGCAGGAAAGAATGTAAAAGAAAAAGGATTAGACAATAATCTATTAGACTTAATTGCAGAAGATGAAATGTTCAACCTAAGCAAAGAAGACTTAATGAAGACAATGGACCCAACAAAATATGTGGGACGTTCACCAGAGCAGGTTACAGAATTCTTAAGAGATGTAATAGCTCCAATATTAGAAGAACACAAAGATGAATTAGGTCTAACAGCAGAGATAAATGTATAGGTATCAAAATGCATCAAGCATTTTGATACCGTAATTGACCACACTCTGAAAGAGTGTGCTTTGCGAAGCAAAGTTAAAACACGGCAAACCGATGCCGTGTTTTAAGT
>CACZSI010000112.1 GCA_902783775.1 uncultured Lachnospiraceae bacterium | reverse complement strand
GAGTTCTCTTTTTTATAAACTGAAAATCAATTAGTCAATTGCGTTTACAGCTTTTGTTAATCTAGAAACTTTTCTAGCTACGTTGTTCTTCTTAAAGATTCCCTTAGAACCAGCCATCTGGATCTTCTTTGTAGCTACTGCTAATGCTTCTGTAGCTGCTGCCTTATCTTTAGCAGCGATAGCAGCTTCAACTTTCTTTACTGCAGTCTTAACTGCTGACTTATAAGCTTTGTTTCTTTCTGCCTTAGTACGATTAACTAAAATTCTTTTCTTTGCTGACTTAATGTTAGCCATTATGTCCACCTCCATAAAATAACTGTTTAAGATTTCCGTTGAGAGAGATTGGAAATCTGATTCATTATCTGTGCCATTGGAATATGCGGACGTCTGGCACAGACACCAATAAATATTTTATAAAAAAAATAAGTCATTGTCAATATATTTTTCCAGACCTATTTCTTTTTAGAATGACCGAATCCACCTAATCCTATTTCTTTCCGGAATGACCGAATCCGCCGGCTCCTCTTACTGTATCTTCTAACTCTTCTACCACTGTGAATTCTCCCTGAACCACTGGTGCAATAACTATCTGGGCGATTCTTTCCTTATCCTCGATAGTCTGTGGTTCTGTGCCGTGATTATGCAACGCCACCATAATTTCTCCACGGTAGTCTGCATCAATTACTCCTACCTTATTAGCCGGAGCTAAACCACGCTTACATGAAATACCACTTCTAGCATAAACTAATCCCACATAACCCTCAGGAATCTCCATTGCTATTCCTGTATTGATAAAATGTGTTTCTCCTGGATTTAATGTTAACTCCTCATCTAATAGAGCATATAAATCTGCGCCGGCACTGTACTCGCTTCCATATTTTGGCACTACTGCATCTTCTCTTAACTTCTTAATATTGATATTCATTTCTTCTCCTTTTTATTTATCCCACAATATTACTTTATTTTCTTTAAGGGTCTTTTTCAAATCAATTAATCGCTGATTTTCAGAGCCTCTAAATTTAAGCATTAGATTTCTTTTTTCCTGAACGAAAGGACCGTCCACTAAAACATCTATATAGCTTAATAATTCTTCAGTCTCCTCAAGCTTACCACACATATTTTCCATTATATATTCATAGGTAAATCCACTAAAACACCATAAATCCTTATCCGGGCACTCCTTCTTAAATCTCCTAACTAGTGGCAATAATCCTTTTTGGTTAACAGGTTCTAGCGGTTCTCCCCCTAAAAGTGTCATTCCCTGATATGGTCCTGAATTTATTGTCTCAATTATATAATCAATGGTACTCTCATCAAAAGGCTTTCCGTAATTAAAATCCCATGCCAATTCATTGAAGCATCCCACACATTTATGATTACAGCCACTTACAAACAGTGATAACCTGATACCAGGTCCATTGGCTACATCTAATGTTTTAATCTCTGCGTAATTCATATACACCTCACCCAATTATATCTGCTAACTCTATCCTTACTATCTTTCTTAAATCATCTAGTGCCAGTTCTATCTGGTAACCCACCTTACCGGCGCTAACAAATATCTTCTCATAATCTGCTGCTGTCTCGTGGATAAATGTCTTAAACACCTTTTTCATGCCAATAGGGGAACATCCACCGTGAACATATCCTGTAAGAGGCAATAACTCTTTTTGTTTAATCATTGCTACAGCCTTTTCTCCCGCCGCCTTGGCAGCCTTCTTTAAGTTTAACTCTCCATTAACAGGAACCACAAATACAATATACTCCCCTGACTTTCCTCTAGTCACTAAAGTCTTAAAAACCTTACTAGTGTCCTCTCCTAGAATCTTAGCAATCTCCTCACCACTTAAAGTCGCATCCGGCTCGTAGGTATAATAGTTATACTCTACCTTTTTTTGATCTAAAATTCTCATTACATTGGTTTTATCATTCTTCATAGTACACTCCTGCTAATATACCCTAAGGCACACTTTTTTTCCACCTTATTTATTGTACCATTTTTAAAAAAATTTTAAAGTGACAGCCTTAGCTTTTTATTCTAATTCTTGGTGCAATGAATACCCTTTATCATTTTTTATAATCCTAACTGCACCCTTCTCATCAGTTCTAAAATACTTACATCCCACACTTTTTAGTCTCTCTAATACTTCAGATGAAGGATGTCCATATCTATTATTTTTTCCGCAGGAAATAATTGCAAACTTAGGTTTAGCTTTTTTTAGAAATTCATCTCCACTAGAATATTTAGAACCGTGATGTGCCACCTTTAGAAAATCCACCGGACCATCCAGATTTTTATTAATATATTCTTCCTCTATTTTAGATGAAATATCACCTGTCATTAATATGCTTAAATTATCCACATCCACCTTTAATACTGTAGAATAATCATTTCTATCATCCCCTAAGTTCTCACCGCCTGGATGTATGCAGCTAAAGGTCATATTTTTTACGTTAAAATTCATATTCTTAGTAATATATAAAACTTTAATATGATTATTCTTAGCCAGATTTACTAATTCATTGTAACTATCATCCTTTAAAAATATATCCGGCAATATGAGTGAATCTATCTTTATTCCACCACTGCTAGAATCTATTATAAGTTCCTTTAGCCCGGAAATATGATCATCATCTGCGTGTGTCATTATGCTATATTTTATTCTTTTAACTCCCATAGATTTAAGACAGGGCTCCACCTTTCTCTTTCCCACCTCATCTATGGAACTGCTGCCAATATCTATAGTTACAGCATTATTACAATCAGCTATAAAACAGCTGCCATCGCCCTGGCCCACATCCATAAAAATAATCTGAGATTTATTAAAGTAAGGATTAATATAGATAAGACTCTGCACTAAAACCACACTAATTCCCCAAAGTCCCAGTAGAGCCTTTAATTTTTTTCTGTATATAAACGTATTATTTATTTGAGTCTTACTGCTTAAACCATTCTCTTTAATATTTTTCTTAAGCTCTCTAAACTTATTCGCCTCATTTTTATATGCCCTATTTATCAATATTACCACGCCAATATAACACATATAATAAGCCAGCATTAAAATAGTATTGACTCTTCCTACTATTACATTGCCTAAAGGAAGCTTAATGGCTATATCACTTAGTTTATAATAAAGAGCGAAAATTCCACTTCCGG
>CACZSI010000111.1 GCA_902783775.1 uncultured Lachnospiraceae bacterium | reverse complement strand
TATGCTTTGACATCTTTTTTTAATAAATGATGAACAAAAAAGGAATAGAACATTTGTTTTTACAGAAAATTCATAAAATTACTGAAAAAAATTAATATTGCAAGTGATAATTCTTAATAAATTTAAGAGATAATAAAATAGTAAAATAAATATTCCAGAAATGAGAGGAGGATATGTATGAATATTCAAAAATTCACACAAAAATCTGTTTTGTCAATTCAAAATGCTCAGAGTTTAGCATCTGAATATGGTAATCAGGAAATTGATCAAGAACATATCTTGCTTAGTATGATGAGGGTGGATGATAGTCTTATCAGAAGCCTGATAACCAAGATGCAGATTCAACCGGAAAGCTTTGAAAATGAAATAGAAGCTTTAATTAAGAAAAGACCTAAGGTCAGCGGAGGTCAGGAGTATATTAGTAGAGAACTTAATGATACTCTAAACAATGCTGAAGTGACGGCTTCTAATATGGGGGATGAATATGTATCAGTGGAACATATTTTTCTGAATATTATTGATAAGCCTAATAAGGAAGTTAAAGAGTTATTTAAGACTTTTGGAATTGATAAAAAAAGATTTTTAGAAGCACTACAATCAGTTAGGGGGAATGTTAAAGTGACAAGTGATAATCCTGAAAGCACATATGATGCACTAGGAAAATATGGAACAGATTTAGTAGAAAGGGCTAGAGAGCAGAAGATGGATCCTGTTATCGGAAGAGATGCAGAGATTAGAAATGTTATCAGAATTCTTTCTAGAAAATCAAAAAATAATCCTGTGTTAATTGGTGAACCTGGAGTAGGTAAGACTGCCGCTGTAGAAGGCTTGGCTCAGCGAATAGTAAAGGGCGATGTGCCGGAAGCTTTAAAAAATAAGAAATTAATTGCCCTGGATTTAGGTGCAATGGTGGCTGGCGCTAAGTACAGAGGAGAGTTTGAAGAGAGACTTAAAGCTGTACTAGAGGATGTGAAAAACAGCAACGGTGAAATAATTCTGTTTATCGATGAATTACATACTATAGTTGGTGCAGGTAAGACTGAAGGCAGTATGGATGCAGGAAATATGCTAAAGCCAATGCTAGCTAGAGGCGAGCTTCATTGTATAGGAGCCACTACATTAGATGAGTACAGAGAGTACATTGAAAAGGATAAAGCTTTAGCTAGAAGATTCCAGCCTGTTATGGTTGAGGAGCCTACAGTGGAAGATACAATCTCTATTCTTCGAGGTTTAAAGGAGAGATACGAGGTATTCCACGGAGTTAAGATTCAAGATCAGGCATTGGTAAGCGCAGCAACTTTATCAGACAGATATATAACAGACAGATTCCTACCAGATAAGGCAATTGACTTAGTGGATGAGGCCTGTGCCTTAATTAAAACTGAATTAGATTCAATGCCTACTGAGGTGGACGAGCTTAGACGACGAGTAATGCAGATGGAAATCGAGGAAGCTGCTCTTAAGAAAGAAAGCGATGAACTTAGTAAGGAACGCTTAGCTGAACTTCAAAAAGAACTAGCCACATTAAAAGATGAGTTTAATGAGAAGAAGGCTAAATGGGACAATGAAAAGAATGCAGTAAACAGATTACAGGAGTTAAGAGAGCAGGTAGAGGACGTTAAAAAGAAAATCGAGGATGCTAAAAATAAGTATGACCTTGAGAGTGCTGCAAAACTTCAGTATGAGACATTGCCTAATTTAACTAAGGAGTTAGAAGGCGAGGAAGAAAAGGTTAAACAAAAAGAATTATCCCTACTTCATCAGAGTGTAACAGATGAGGAGATTGCTAAGATTATTTCTAGATGGACAGGGATTCCTGTGGCTAAGCTTACTCAGGGAGAAAGAGAGAAGGTATTAAATCTAGATAAACATCTTCATGAGAGAGTTATCGGTCAGGATGAGGCTGTAGAGAAAGTTACTGAAGCTATAATTAGATCTAAAGCCGGCATAAAAGACCCGGGACGCCCTATTGGTTCATTTTTATTCTTAGGACCTACAGGCGTTGGTAAGACTGAATTAGCTAAATCATTAGCATTTAATCTATTCGATGATGAGACTAATATGGTTAGAATCGATATGTCTGAGTATATGGAAAAATTCAGTGTGTCCAGATTAATCGGAGCGCCTCCGGGATACGTAGGATATGATGAGGGTGGTCAATTAACTGAGGCAGTAAGAAGGAAGCCATATACAGTAGTATTGTTTGATGAAATTGAGAAAGCTCATCCGGAAGTATTTAATATTTTACTTCAGGTACTAGATGATGGCCGTATAACAGATTCTCAGGGCCGTGTAGTTGATTTCAAAAATACTATATTGATTATGACATCCAATATCGGATCCCAGGCTCTTTTAGAGGGAATAAACGATGATGGAACCATAAAGGAGGAAGCTAGAGAAGAGGTTAATCGCACATTGCAGGGACATTTCAGACCGGAATTCTTAAACAGACTAGATGAGATAATTATGTTTAAGCCTCTTAGCAGAGAGGACATTGGCGGAATCGTTGATATATTTATTGACCAGGTCAATGACAGAATTAAGGATAAGAGTTTGAAGATTTCATTGACAGATAAAGCTAAAAAGTTTGTGGCAGACAATGGATATGATCCGGTTTATGGAGCTAGACCACTTAAGAGATATCTTCAGAAAAACATTGATACTTTAGCTGCCAGAATCATTTTAGAGGGAAAGGTTTCTATGGGCGATACCATAAGCTTTGATGTAAAGGATGATAAGCTAGTGGCAGATAAGGAATAAATTAACTATTAATTGCTCTTCATAAGATTTAGTTCTTATGGAGAGCTTTTTTCGTAAAAAAAGATATTTAGTAAAGCTTATAATTATGTTACAATAAAGAATAGTTGCGGTTAGAAATGTTTAGTAATGTTTAGTAATGTTTAGTAATGTTTAGTAATGTTTAGTAATGTTTAGTAATGTTTAGTAATGGAGGCTTTACTTAAATGGAAGATTTAAATAATAAGCAGGCAGAATTTAGAAAGATTGTTTCAGGCTTAATAGTATTAGCGGTTTTGACTGTGGTTTTTCATATTCCGGGATTATTTAAGAGTTTCGATAAAACAGTTATGTCAG
Source organism: uncultured Lachnospiraceae bacterium (assembly GCA_902783775.1). Taxonomy (GTDB): domain Bacteria; phylum Bacillota; class Clostridia; order Lachnospirales; family Lachnospiraceae; genus Eubacterium_G. The sequence continues at coordinate 9,855 of CACZSI010000111.1, read as the reverse complement.
ATGTAAAACTAGGTTTGTTTATAATTTTACTCTTAATCACATCTAGAAATATTATTGTAAATTCTATTAAGATGCTTTGCATTAAATTTAGTTTTGGAACTCATTTAGTGGCTACAATTATTACATTGGGATTATTTGCCATAGGGTGGTATGAGCTAGCATGTCTTACTATGTTTGTATATCAATTGATTTATTGGTATCTATGCTATAATAAAGAAGTTTATAAGGAGTAGAAAATGAACAGGCTATTAATTAAATATTTAATTTTATTTTTAATTTCCATGGTACCTATTGTGGAGTTAAGAGGAGCATTGCCTTATGCGGCAGTTATGGGGATATTAGATTGGAAGGCATATGTTATATGTATTATAGGAAATATGCTTCCAGTACCGGTGATTTTCTTTTTTGCCAGAAAAGTACTTATCTGGGGATTAGATAAGCCGGTAATAGGTGTATTCTTTACCTGGTGTTATGAAAAAGGTGAAAGGGGCGGAGAGAAGCTAAAGGCTAAATCCGATAAAGGAATCTATATTGCCCTTATGTTATTTGTGGGAATTCCACTTCCTGGAACAGGAGCCTGGACAGGAACATTGGCTGCTAGCTTTTTAGATTTAGAATTTAAAAAGAGTGTTATAGCTTGTATGTGCGGTGTTCTTTTAGCAGGAGTAATTATTTTTTCATTAGGAAAGTTAGGCTTAGGAGTGGCAGGAGCTCTATAAGTTATATAGGAGAGAGATATGAAGAGACAGTTTAACAGTAAATTAAACAGTGGATATGATAAATATGTGCCACAGGGAATCGCTAAATTTATCTTATATTTATCCGTTTTTTCAGGATTAGTTTCAATGGTATCTGTATTTTTAGCAGGCTTTATGAAGGATATGATAGGGGTATTATTTATCGTAACCCTTGTAACTTTTGGCATTGCTATATTAGGCGGTATTTTTATTACTGTAGATATTATTAGATTTAACAGAAAACAGAAGAAAATAGCTAACAATAATAAGAAGTTTAGTAAGACTGATGTAAAAGAAAATGACGGCCCTGATATGGTGAGAATGCTTAATTTTGTGGCAGGATTAGCACTGGGCGTTATAATAGGATATTTGAAATGGGGGATTAAATAATGAATGATTTACCTAAAGATCCTGTGATGTTAATGAGTACAGTTAACACATTGTTAAGGGATAAGTATTCTAGTTTAGAAGAATTATGCAATGCATATAATATCAATGCTGGAGAGATTGAATCTAAGCTAAAAATGATTGATTATAAATATAATAAAGAACAAAATCAGTTCAAATAAAAAGGGACCCATCAGGGTCCCTTTAGTTTTATCTGTCTTTTAAAGGTACATATTTTGTAGGCTTAGCTACATTTCTGTAAGCAGGTCTGATAATCTTTCCTGCATTTATTAATTCCTCAATTCTGTGGGCACTCCAACCTGCCATTCTGGCAACAGCGAAAATAGGAGTGAATAATGCATCCGGAATTTCTAACATTGAATAAACAAATCCACTGTAGAAATCTACATTGGCACTAACCTTTTTCTGACGATTGTGAACCTTAGAAATAACTTCAGGAGCTAGGCGCTCTACATTTTCATATAAGTGAAGCTCATGCTCTCTGTTCTTTTCCTTAGCTAAGGCAATAGTTAAATCCTTAAGAAGAGCAGTTCTAGGATCAGATACTGCATATACAGCATGTCCAATACCGTAAATAAGTCCGCTCTTATCAAACATACGCTTTTCTAAGATAGCTGTTAGATAGTTTGAAATCTCCTCATCGTCATCCCAGTCATTAATAGTTTCCTTCATATGGTCAAACATATTTTTAACCTTGATATTAGCTCCACCATGCTTAGGTCCCTTTAGAGAACACATAGCAGCGGCGATAGCTGAATATGTATCAGTTCCTGAAGAAGAAACGACATGGTCAGTGAAAGTAGAATTGTTACCGCCACCGTGCTCAGCATGTAATACTAAAGCTAAATCTAAAATCTTAGCCTCTAATTTAGTATAGTTTCCATCAGGTCTTAATAATCTAAGAATATTTTCTGCAGTTGATAAAGATGGGTCCGGATTAATGATATGTAAATTTCCACCCTCGTTGTAGTGCATATGAGACTGATAGCCGTAAACAGCCATTAAAGGCACTCTGGCAATCAAGCTAATACACTGCTTTAATACATTAGGGATAGAAGTATCATCCGGATTATCATCATATGCATAAAGTGTAAGAACACTTCGAGTTAGCATATTCATCATATCCTTACTAGTAGCTTTCATAATAAAGTCTCTTACGAAGTTACTAGGTAGGGTTCTAAAATCTGACATTAATCTATTAAAATCATTTAATCTCTTTTCTGTAGGTAACTCACCAAATAGTAGAAGATAAGTAACCTCCTCAAAACCAAAACGGTCATCCTGTAAAAAGTTATCTGCAATAGAATTAATATCGATACCACGGTAGAATAATTTTCCAGGACAAGGAACGAATTTACCGTCCACTAAGTCATATGAGTGAACATCACCGATTTCTGTAAGTCCTGTCAAAACTCCTAAACCAGTTTTGGCATCGCGCAATCCTCTTTTAACATCGTATTTAGAATACAATTCAGGGTCAATACATGAATTGTTTACACAGCGGTCTGCTAATTTTTCAATTTGTGTATCTAAATCTATATTATTATATGGATCATAAGTTTTTGGCATAATTAGCACCTCCTTTAAGGTACAATTTTAGCATAAATTGGCAATATTCGCAAATTTGAAAGGTTTTAACAATATATATTGTAAAGATTGTCTCATTGCAAAATACTCGTATAAATGCTAAATTATTATCGTGGGCTTAGTATGCCGTATAAAAAAGAATTGAGGTTGTTATGGATTTATTTGAATATGCAGAACAATTGAATAAAGATAAAGAGTCTCCCCTAGCAGGCAGAATGAGACCCACTAGCTTAGATGAGGTGGTGGGACAGGAGCATATTATTGGAAAAGATAAGCTTTTATATAGAGCTATTAAGGCCGATAAGATAAGTTCTATTATTTTTTACGGGCCTCCGGGAACAGGTAAGACTACCTTAGCTAAGGTTATTGCAGGTACTACCAGTGCAGAGTTTACTCAGCTTAATGCTACGGTGGCAGGTAAGAAGGATATGGAAAATGTGGTGAGTCAGGCTAAGGATAGAATGGCTATGACAGGAAAGAAGACCATATTATTTATAGATGAGATTCACAGATTTAATAAAGGACAGCAGGATTATCTGCTTCCTTTCGTGGAGGATGGCACAGTTATCTTAATTGGAGCCACCACTGAGAATCCATATTTTGAAGTGAATTCCGCCCTTATATCCAGATCAGCAGTGTTTGAACTTAAAAAGCTTGATGCTGGTGCCATAAAGAAACTTATTTTAAGGGCTGTGGAAGATAAAGAAAAAGGTATGGGCATGTATAATGCTAAAATCACCGATGAGGCGGCTGAATTTTTAGCGCAGATGTCTAATGGCGATGCCAGAAATGCATTAAATGCAGTGGAGTTAGGAGTTCTTACTACGGATCCGGACAATGACGGTGTGATTAATATTACATTGGATGTAGCATCCCAATGTATACAGAAAAGAGTGCTTAATTACGATAAAAAGGGAGATAGCCATTATGATACTATCTCAGCCTTTATTAAGAGTATGAGAGGATCAGATCCTGATGCGGCAGTTTATTATTTAGCCAGAATGCTGTATGCAGGAGAAAGCGTTGATTTTATTGCCAGACGAATTATGATTTGCGCATCCGAGGATGTAGGAATGGCTAATCCAATGGCGCTAGTTGTGGCTACTAATGCTGCCAATGCAGTTCATCAGATTGGAATGCCGGAGGCACAGATTATTTTATCAGAGGCTTCAGTTTATGTAGCTACATCCCCTAAGAGCAATGCATCTTATATGGCTATAAATAAAGCTATGGGAATAGTTAAGGATACCATTACGGATTCTATTCCTAATCATTTACGAGATGCCCACTATAAGGGGGCTGCAAAGTTAGGACATGGGCAGGGATATAAATATGCTCACGATTATGAGAATCATTTTGTTAATCAGCAGTATTTACCGGATTCCATAAAGGATATGACATTTTATAATCCGACAGAGTTAGGATATGAGAAAAACGTTAGAGATTACTATAAATTGATAGGTAAAGATAAGAAATAGAGATTAGTTGAGAGGTTTTAAAAGTGAAAGCTTTAATAGAGAGATTAGCGGCAGGTAATTGTACATTTGATACACCATCTGCATTGATATCAGAGAATAAAATAGATATAGAGATTTTTAGCGATGATGTTTATCATGGCGAAATTAGCGTGGTCGGAAAGGATAATAAGTCTGTAACCGGCGTGGTATTCTCTACAGATAACCATTTAATTATCGATAATAATTCTTTTGAGGGTGTGAACAATACTATTAAATACACCGTTGTGGGAACTAATTTGTTAGTAGGACAGGTGGTTACAGGAACTGTCAGCATAGTTACCACAGGTGGGGATTATGCCATACCATTTATTATCACTATAAAAAGCAGAAAAATCATGACAGCCATTGGAGAGATTGAAAACCTAGAGGCTTTCGTGGAATTAGTTAAGCGCAATTACGATGAAGCGTTAATTCTCTTTTTATCAAAGGAATTTAGAAGTGTGTTCCTAAAAGATGACCATGCTAGAACTTTATATGAGCAGGTTATGGAGAATTCTAATAGAAATATTGCACTAGAAGAATTCTTAGTGGGAATGGGACTTAAGAATAAGGTTACTATCTCTATTGAAAAGAATATTAAGGAATACACTAACCTAGACGAAAACTACGGCGATAGCTTTAATATTATAAAAAGTGGTTGGGGTTATGTGGATATAGAAGTGGATGTTTACGGAGAGTTTTTATATAACTGTAAAACTCATATTACAGGTGATGACTTCAATGGAAAAATCTGTGAGTATTCATACTATATTAACGCAGCAAAGCTTCACGGAGGAAGTAATAATGCTTCTATTACTTTTAATACATCTTATCAGTCTAAAGAGTTTGATATTGTAATAGTAAATAAAAAAGAAAACTTAGATGATTATATTAGCGAGAAGAAAAACAGCTTCGAGCTAGTTAAGAAATATTTAGATTTTAGAACAGGTCTGATTGATGGAAAGCAGTGGGCCAGACAGACTGCTGATTTATCAGATGACAGATTAAAAAATAATAATGAAGAGGTTGTGGGAATGCTTCTTAGAACACAGGCTGCCATTGTAGAAAATGACAATGAGAAGGCATCGGAGATGTTCTTAAAGCTAAGCCCATATATCCCGGATCTTAAGAAGAGATATAAGGATGAGTACAGCTATTATCTATATTTACAGTCGCTTTATAAAAAGGACGAGGCTTTTACATCCGAGGTTTTAAAAGAGATTAAAGAAATTTTTGAAAATGGACACGATAGCTGGCAGGTTCTATGGATTTTATTCTATATGGATGACAGATATAATCAGAATCCAAGCCTTAAGTACACTATGATTAAGCGTATGTTTAACAATGGCTGTCATAGCCCGATGATGTACTATGAGGCTGCCAATGTTATAGTGGAGCAGCCGGAAATATTGCGTGTGGTTAACCAGTTTGAAATTCAGGTTTTAAATTTCATTGGAAAATACCATATGACTAATATGGACGTGGCTGATCAGGCTGCCGAGGTTATTGAGAAGGATAGAAGTTACGAAAAGAAATATTTAAATATTCTAAGAAGATTCTATGATGACACTAAGAGTTTAGCTGTCTTAGAGTCTATATGCCAAATTATTATCAATGTAGGCCAGATTGAGAAGGAATACTTTGAATATCTAAAAGAGGGCGTGGCTAGAGAATTAAATATCACAAATCTTTATGAATATTATATTTATGCTAAGGATATCAATGATTTTGAGCCACTAGAAAAGGCGGCATACAGATATTTCTACTATGGAACAGATACATTAATCTATAATAAGGATTATTTCTATGCCAATGTAATTAAAAATAAAGATAGTATCTTAGAACATTACGATAAGTATTTAGATTATATAAAAGAGTATGCCAAGGAAGAAATCCTTAAGGGCAATAACAATAAATATTTAAGAATCATCTACAATGAAATTTTAGATGATGACTTTATTACAGATGATATGAAGAAAGAACTGCAGAAGGTTCTTCACACTGTAAAGATTAAGGTCAATAACCCTAATATTAAATCAGTTATTCTAAGCCACAAGGAATTAGAAGCTTCCCAGGCTGAGAGTTTAGATATGTATCACGAGGCATATTTAAATATTTATACTAACGATTATGTATTAACATTTGTAGATAAGGATGGAAGAGTCTTATCAGATGTGGAATATGAGTTAGAGGATATGACGATTGATGCTAAGATATCAGGCATTGAAGACACTATTTATACTACATTACTTAAGGCTGAGACTATTATGAAAGACCCTGAGAAGAATACAGGTCAGATGAAGATTTTAAAAACTGTAGTGGAGTCAGGAGTTATATCACATACATATAAAAATAACCTAAAAGAGTTTATTGTAGATTATTATTATAATAGCTACGACGAGGATGACACAGAACTTTATATTCTAAACTTTAATATGGCTCAGTTATCACAGATGTCTAGAAATAAGGTTATCGAAATTCTTATATTTAAGAGAATGTATGATCAGGCCTTTAACAATATAGTTAAGTATGGTTATGAAAGTATAGAGAAGTCATTCTTAATTGAACTCTGTGAAAATATGGTGGCTACAAATGAGCACTATGACAATGATATTTTCGTGGAAATGTGTGCTGAAGCCTTTAGAAACGGATGTAGAGATGAGAAGTTACTTAAGTTTATTGGTGAGAGATATGAGACTGGAACTATTGAGATGTACCAGATATTCTTAGCAATTAAATCAAAGAATTTAAACTTCAATACTTTATCACAGAGATTACTGGCTCAGATGATGTTTGAAAACAGTGTGGAGGATAAATTCTACGTGGTTTACGATGAGTATGTAAAACATCCTTCAGACTCAAAGGTAAGAAAAGCCTTCTACACATATATTGCATATAATTACTTTATTAAGAAGGTTCACTGTCCTAAACATATTTGGGAGTACTTAGAGGAAGAATACGAGAATGGTATGAATACTCCAATGATTACCATGATTGCCTTTACAGAAATTATGTCAAAGAGAGAAGAACTTAGCGAAAAGCAGGTTGGTATTTGTGAGAAATTAGTATACGAATTGACTGATAATAACATCTATTTCGAGTTCTTTAAGTTATTTAATAAATGGTTTACAATACCATATAGCTTAGTGGATAAGACTATTATTGACTATAGAACTAACCCTAAACATAGAGTGGAAATCACATATGAGATTTTCACAGATGATGGCAATACAAAAGAGTTTACCGAGGAGATGGGTTCTATTTATCCAGGCGTTTTCACTAAAGAGGTGATTATGTTCTACGGTGAAGAAATTAGTTATGCCATTCGAGAGTTTGGTGATGATGATTTAGAGGGAAAGGTAGTTTCAAATCTTTCTGTAAAGATTACTGAAAAAGACATCTATAATGAGGCTAACAGATTCGGTATGATTAACGGCATGATGATAGCTAAAAGTATGGAGGATCACGATTTAGCCAGAGAAAAGATGCAAAACTATGAGCTATGTAAGGTGGCAGGTAAGGAACTGTTTAGACTTTTATAATTTATTAAGGAGGATATCACGTGAGTAAAGGAATAATTCTAGGAATAGATTTATCAAAAGATAATACTCAAATAGCATACTTAGATAATGAGACACCTAGATCAATCTGCGTGGGAACTAGGGATAATTTTCTAATACCTACTATAGTGTGCTATAACAGTGATTTAGATGAGTGGACTGCCGGGGATGAGGCTGTAAATAAAAGTGCATTGCCGGGAAGTACAATATATAAAGATTTCCAGAAGATGGTGGAGGAAAAAAGCGAAAACTGGGAAAAGGTGTTTTCGACTTTTATCTCATATATTCTTAAGTTAGCAGTTAATTACTGCAATGGAAGTTTAGTTAAGAATATCCTAATTACCGTGGAGGATGTAAAACCGGAGTTTGTCTGGGGAGTTGAGGAGGTTTTAGAAAGCCTAGGATATGACAGAGAAAGGGTGAGAGTTATTTCACACGCTGAAAGTTTTATCTATTACATTCTAAATCAGAATAAGGATATCTGGGTAAACAATGTTTACTATATTAATTTTGATGAGGACAGATGCATTTTCAGACGCCTAAATGTCACAAAGGGCAGAGGACCTCATGTGGCAGGTGTGGAATTAGCGGACTGGTCAGATAAATTTAATTTAGAGGATGTTAAGAGAAATCCGGAATTGGTGGATGAAAAATTATCTGTATTTATGGATATTAAGCTTAAGGAGCATATAGTTTCTTCAGTATTTTTATCAGGACAGGGATTTTACCTGGCAGATTGGCCTAAGACAATAGATGTGCTATGCAGAAATAGAAGAGTCTTTAAGGGGAATAATCTAATAGTTAAAGGTGCCACATACGGAGCTAGAGAATTCTTTATGACACCGGTCTTAGATGAATATCTAATCTCATGTAAGGGAAGAACGAAGGTAAAGATTAGCTTAGCCGTTAAATACAGAGGTCAGGATAGCAATGTCACCTTATCCAATGTAGGAGATTATTGGTATCAGGTTAAATCCAGCGTGGAATGTTTAGTGGATACACCAACGGAAGCTGTATTTGAGGTATATGATGTAATGACATCAAAGAGTACTGAGTTCGAAGTGGATTTAGCTAAGCTTCCTGACAGGCCATCTAAGTGCACCAGAATCGAAGTTAAGTTTGAATATGTGGAAGAAAATAAGATTGCCGTAGAAATTCGTGACTTAGGTTTCGGTGAATTCTTTAAGGCGTCTGATGTAGTATTGCGAAAGGAAGTGAGCATACATGGATAGAAAACAGGACAATATAGCGCTTTATCTATGTACACGTCACGTAGAAAAGCCTTATTACATTAAAGAGATTAATAAAAATATTTACTCTATTGAGGAGTTAAGCTATTACATATATAACTATCTATACTTAATTGAAGATAAATTCTTTAATGAAGCATTGATTGAATATGTGGATGATGTATTAAAGCATAAGACTATTGCAGCAGGACTAAGACAGTTAGTAACTAACAATGGAAGCTTAGGGGAGAAGATAGCATTTGTTATAAAAAATTCCGGCTATTATTCAGAAAAGGAAGCTGAGCGATTAGAAAACCATTTAGCTATGTTAAATTCTAAGACTGCCGCTGAGAGAATAAAGGCTAAGGCTGATATTCTAATGGATACAGGAAAGTACAATATGGCCATCACATATTATAATAGCATCATAAATAAGGCGTTAAACAATGAATTGCCTGAGAGATTTTATGGTGATGTCTATAATAACTTAGGCGTGGCTTATGCTAGATTATTTGAGTATGAGCAGGCAGCAGTGGAGTTTAGATGTGCTTATCGAATGAATTCAGCTGCAGAGTCTCTAGAGTCAGTTTTTATGTGCGATTTATTATCTAATAATGAAAAGCGATTAAAGATTGATAAAGAAAAATATGGTGTCTCAGATACTGTAATTAATAGAATTAAAGCTGAATTAGAAAAGAAGAGATTAGAAATTCAAGACACTTGGAGAATCGACAGAGAAAAGGACTTTATTAGAAAATGCCGCAAGGAATATGTGGTGGAGACTAATAGCTAAGAATAAAATTTAAGTATTATCTATTAAATAATTGATATCAAATAT
>CACZSI010000110.1 GCA_902783775.1 uncultured Lachnospiraceae bacterium | reverse complement strand
TGAAACCAATCCACAGCATCTTAAATATCATAGTCGAACCTAGAGAGAAGGTAAAGAAAAGACTATGACTGAATAGTTATAAAGACCTTGGAGAGGGTCTCTAAAAACTACTACTATATAATACGAGGATGATGATTATGTATTACGATGTAGATTCATATGAATTTTATGAAATTATTGGCAAAGGTTACACAAAATTTGAGGAGTTGGAAAAAGCTTTAGAAGACAATATAGCTAATCCAAGTTTTAAAAAGAACCATAGTGAAGAGTATGTTACTATTGTGGTTGGAAAATTAAAAGAAATGCTTGAAAAGATTAGAGAGCATAAGAAAGTCGAAACGGGTGATTTTAAGCTTACAGAATTACCTGAATTTGGAGAAAAAATGTATGAGATTACAGGATTCTTTGAAGGTATTAATTTAGATATTTGTACCTATCGTGGTATAGATGTTGAATACAGGGACGAAGATCAAGAAGAGATTGATTTTATAATTCCCGATTGTGAGTCTGAGACATTGTTTCATGTAGAAGCTAATTTATTGACTATAGAAGAGTATGCCAAAGCTTATAATGTTCCAGTGAACTTAATAAAAAAACTGGTAGAAGAAGAGGAACTGGATATGTTTGTCGACGAAGATGGTAGAGAAGGTATTTCTGAGATGCAAGACTTACCAATTATGGATGATGACGGAAATGTTATTACATATAGACATGGTGGATTTGGATTGTAAATTTTACAACAATAAATGTAAGTAGGAGGTTGAAAAGAAAGATGAGTAAGCAGGTATATATTAGTGCAGATTATTCTGAAAATAGTGGTGATAGGGATATTGTTGATGTCTTACAAAAATGGGGAAAAGATAGCATTCATAAAGTTGATTTCATTGACATGTCTCAGGTGGCATCTGGAAGTGTTTCTAATACTTCAGACTGTCGACCATGTGATTTAAAAAAAGAATTTAATAATCAAATAAATGCTTCTTCTGCAACGATTTTTATAGTAGGAGATAAAACGGCGTCCAGAACAGCAGGAAGCAGTTGCACTCGTGGAGGAAGAAATGTGTTTTGGCCAACATGCACACCTTATAAACAAAATACAAATGGTACTAAAGTATGTAAACTAACATATGTTCCGTATGAAGGCATTAATAATGTAAGCTGTGTTAATAGATATTCGTATCTTAGGCATGAGTTTGAACAGGCGAGGATAAGCAAAAAGAAAATTATTATTGTATACAATTCTACTAGAAAAGAATATGATTGGCTTCCAAGTTATATGAAAGATTATAGCTCATTAGCCAGACCATTTTGGAAAAGAAATGTATATGGAGAAAAAGTTGGAGATTACGAATTTATAAAGAAGGAGTTGGGATTTTGACAAAAATATGGAATAAATATATAAAGAAATCAATAATCTATACAGCAAGTATTATTTCAATTATATATATATTGTTGTCGGATAAGTTAATGTTAAATCTTGTGTTAAATTTGAATGTGTCAGATTCAATAAATATATTGTTAAATAAATTACTGGTGACTGCATTAGTTTTTGGTGGAACGCTGATTACTATTTATTTGTATTATAAATTTAGGAAAAAAGTAAGAATTAGTGCCTCTAATTACATAATTGAAGTAAGATATGGAGATATTTTTAAAATAGATAATTGTAAAAAGGTTATTAGTTTTGACGAGTGTTTTACCGATGCAATTGGAAATGGTCCAGCAGACGTGAATGAAGGTTCAATATGTGGTCAATTTTTACAAAGAAATCCCAATATAAATATAAAGGAAGTTATTTCTGAACATAAGCTAGAGGTGAAGGGCAAGTCAAAGTATGAAAAAAAAGATAAATATGAATCAGGTCGTCTGATTACATATGATAATTATTTGCTTATGCCTTTTGCAAAATTGGATAAATATGGAAGAGGTATTATAACTTATAAAGAATTTATGGATTGTTTATCTATTTTATGGGAAGAAATTGATAAGTATTATGGTCAAAAAGATGTTTGCATACCGATATTAGGTTCAGGAGTTACGCGTTTTAAAGATGTAATAATGACAAAGCAACAATTACTAGACGTTATTATAGCATCATATAAATTAAACCATAGTAAAATAAAGAAACCAAATAAACTTATAATAATATGTGATGGGGATGTGGCTTTAGACAAAATAGGTGAAGTAATTTAAAGTAATTTTTTCTCGCTTGTATAGTTGTTATGTATATGGATAAAAAAACTGAATTTATATAATTGAATTCAGTTTTTTTTTGATAATTTTCACAGTAGTATTAAGTATAGAAATATATGTTTCTGGCAAAAAAACAAAAAATAGCCGAAAACATACATTGAAAAAATATATGATTGTGGTAGAATCAAATTAAATGGATAATATACTGGAAAAAGAGGTATATGAAATGTGGTATGTAGATGTAATTCAAAAAGTTGATCGAAATAAAATATATAGTAGGCGACAGATATTTGAATTTTTAAAAGAATCAAAACCGGATTACTCATTTAAATCATTTGATTGGGTTATTAATAGTATGGTTAAGGAAGGCTTATTAATTAGAATGAAAAGAAACGCTTATAAGATTACGATGAGTGATAAAAATATGCCAGGATATTATGTACCGACTTTTAATGACAAATCACTTGAAATCATAAGTAAGATACAGGATAGATATCCATATATTGATTTTACGTGTTTCGAGAGTGTACAGTTAAATGAGTTTTTGAATCATCTGATAGCAAGAAATACATTTTTTGTTATGGTCGAAAAAGATGTTTCAGAGTTTGTATTTAGATTTTTACAGGAAGAGTATTCAGATGTTTTGTTAAGACCAAACAGAAGTGATTGGGATTCGTATTGGAAACCGGACTGTATTGTTGTGTTGAATCAAACTACGGAATCACCACAAAATGAAAAAAATAAAAGAGCAATGAGTATAGAAAAAATGCTTGTTGATATTGTTGCAGAAAAATCCTTCGAAAATCTTTACAGTAAAAGTGAATTGAAAAGAATATATGAAACAGCATATCAAAGATACATTATTGATAAGACAAAAATGTTAAGATATGCAAGACGCAGAAATAAGGAAAAAATAGTAAAAGAATACTTGGGAGGTTTGAGTGCTAACTAAAGAGAATTACACAAAGGAAAACATTCAACGATTACGAGATATTAGTGGAAATGATTCGTCTTTATTGGAGAAAACAGTGTATGCGTTCGGACTGCTTGAAGCGATTGCTAAGGTTGGAATGCCGTTTATCTTCAAAGGCGGGACCTGCTTGATGTTATTGCTTGATAAGCCAAGAAGATTATCAACGGACATTGATATTATAGTTGAGCCGGGAACAAATGTTGATATGTTTATCGAAAAAGCAGGACAATTATTCCCATTTGTTAGCCAACAGGAAGATATTAGAAAAGGAAAAAACAATATCGAGAAGAGACATTATGAATTTACTTATAACTCACCGATTAGTAATAAACCATTAGTGATTTTGCTTGATATATTGTTTGAGCATAACAATTATGCCAATATTATTGAGAAGCCGATAAGAAATGATATTCTGATAAATGAAGGTGAAGACATTTTTGTGAAATTACCTGATGTTGACAGCATATTGGGAGATAAACTTACAGCCTTCGCTCCTCATACAACAGGGGTGAGATTTGGAGAAGACAAGGAATTAGAAATAATAAAGCAGTTGTTTGACTGTTATACTCTAGCCGAGAAAATGTCGGATTACAATCGCGTGGTTGAAGTGTACAAGAAAATTGCCTTGGTTGAATTAAGTTATCGTGGAATGAGTTATGAAGTGAAAGATGTACTCAAGGATACAATCAAGAGCTGTCTCTGTATTATTTCTAAAGGCGGAATTTTTAAAAGTGAATATAATTATTACATAGATGGAATTCGCAGAATTGCAGGACATATATATAATGAAAACTTTAACGGAGAAAAGGCTTCTTTTATTGCCTGTAAAGTTTTGTATTTAGCGACTTGCATATATACCGAATCTGATTATAAAACAATAGAAGATTTCGATACGTTCAAGAACGAAAAACTTAGTTTTAAAGGTGCAAGATGCATAAATTACATAAAGAAAGTTAATATGGAAAGTTATGCATATCTTTGTTCGGCAATTAATTTGCTGTCAGATGAAATAGAGGGGATTTTGTCTGAGTAGGTTGCATTAAAAACTATTTGAGAAAATACAGATAGATTGGCAAATTGTTGTAAAATTTTCTGAATTGATTAAAGGGCTGCCAGAGGATCAACCTATTTTTGTTGGGAAAACGAAAATATATAATTCTACAGTTAATGATGCATTAACAAGACATTGTAATGAGTGTGGTATTTCAGTTATATCAATTCATAGACTTAGGCATACTCATGCTTCATTGCTTCTATTTGCCGGAGTATCGATTGCAAGTGTGGCAAGAAGGTTAGGACATGCGAGTATGA
>CACZSI010000109.1 GCA_902783775.1 uncultured Lachnospiraceae bacterium | reverse complement strand
CATCTTAGCTAATCTTCTCTGCATCCACTCAGGTGATGGCTCAATCTTAACATTCTTTACTACTCTAGCGCAGAATCTAGGACATAAATCTGTAGCCTGAACATCCACTGAAATATAATCATTAACGTCCTCGCCATTGCCCTTAACTTCTACTTTAGGAAGCTTAAGTTCCTTATTAAATGTAGCTGCTACCTCTCTGGCAATACCGATTATACTGTAGCAATCTACTCTATTAGATGTTACTTCGTACTCAAATACTGTGTCATGTAATCCTAAAACTTCGATGGCATCGGATCCTACTTCTACAGAATCGTCAAAGATATAGATTCCATCTTCAGGCTGCTCTGGATAGAACTCCTTAGATGAACCTAATTCTTCAATAGAGCACATCATACCGAATGACTCTACTCCTCTAAGTTTTCCTTTTTTAATCTTAATTCCGCCTTCAGTTAGAGAACCGTCATGGCCACCTGCCACCTTTCCTCCAACTAAAACTACAGGAACTTTCTGTCCCTCTTCTACATTAGGAGCACCTGTTACTATCTGAATAGTTTCCTCTCCTATATTTACCTGACATACTACTAATTTATCTGCGTCAGGATGTCTATCTATTTTTTCAATCTGTCCAACAACTATTTTATCAATATCCTTGTCAAGTTCTGTGAAACCTTCACACTTAGTACCTGACATAGTCATTTTATCCATAAATTCCTGGTTTGTGCACTCTAAATCAGGAACATATGCCTTTATCCATGAAAGTGGTGTATTCATATTTCTTTCCTCCTACTATATCTATGATTCACTTAATTAAAACTGTCCTAAGAAACGCTCATCGTTTTCATATAATAATCTCATATCATCGATTTCATATTTCAACAATGCAATTCTCTCAAGTCCAACACCGAATGCGAATCCCTGATATTCATTAGGATCAATTCCACTCATCTTAAGAACGTTAGGATGAACCATTCCACAACCTAAAATCTCAATCCAACCTTCGCCCTTACACATTCTACAGCCCTTGCCGCCACACTTAAAGCATGTTACATCCACCTCAGCACTAGGCTCTGTAAATGGGAAGTGATGAGGTCTGAACTTAACCTCTGTATTCTCACCGAACAACTCTTTAGCAAACTGTAATAATGTTCCCTTTAAATCTGCAAAAGTAACATCCTTATCAATTACTAAACCTTCAATCTGGTGGAATGATGGTGAATGAGTAGCATCAACCTGATCAGATCTGTACACTCTACCTGGTGATACGATTCTGATAGGTGGCTTACTTTTCTCCATAATTCTAGCCTGTACTGAAGAAGTCTGTGTTCTAAGTACAATATTTTTATTTATATAGAATGTATCCTGCTCATCTTTAGCCGGATGATTATCTGGGATATTTAAAGCCTCAAAGTTATAGTAATCAAACTCAACTTCAGGTCCTTCTACCACCTCATAACCCATTCCAATAAAGATTCTCTCTAACTCTTCTAAAGCTAAAGTATTAGGATGCTTATGTCCTATCTTATTTTTCTTAGCAGGCAATGTAACGTCAATTACCTCTGCCTTTAATTTCTCTTCTCTTAGCTTAGCCTCTAATTCTGTCTTAATATCCTCTAGTTTTTCTTCAATGGCTTTTCTAGTGTCATTAACTAGCTGTCCTACCTTAGGTCTGTCTTCCTTAGGTACATCTTTCATACCTTTTAAAACCTCAGTAAGCTTTCCTTTTTTACCTAGAATCTCTACTCTAACCTTATCTAATGCTTCAAGGTTACCTGACTCCTGTAATTTAGAAATCGCTTCACTTTTAATCGCTTCTAGCTTTTCCTTCATTTTTTCATTTTCCTTTCATTTGAATTTTGTGCTTCATAAAAAATTGCATAAAAAAAGCACCCTTAAGGGACGAAAAAATTCCGCGGTACCACCCTAGTTCTCACTTATCGTGAACACTCAATAACTTAACGCGTCTGACGTCATCTGCTAATGGAAAAACTTTCACAGATGCAGCTCCTGTGGGAAATTCGAATATAATAGGAACCTGCCATACATTCCAGCTAACAGTACAGCTCTCTGTAGGGATTATTATACTCTACTTACACATTCATAGCCTTTACTAAAGGAAATTTTAACATACAAAAATATCAGTGTCAACAAATTAGAATTAATAAAAATCTCCTTAGAGATTACACATTAATAGAAATATAACTACAATTAATGTTAGTTTAATGTTATAATATTATAAATAATAAATGCATTGGGAGAAACATATGAAAGTGATTAAAGCACCATTTCGCAAGGTGTATGGTTTTGTTTCTGATATGATGGAAGATCGTGTAGGTGTTTACACTGCGCAGTCCTCTTTCTTTATGGTTTTATCTCTGTTCCCATTTCTTATTTTATTATTGAATTTGATTCATTTATCACCTGTTAAGGAATCATTTCTTCTTCATATAGTTGAAGAATATGCTCCGGGGGTTGTTAAACCGATTCTAACTTCAATATTTAGAGAAATGTCAAAGAGAACCACTAGAGTTACAGTATCATTCACAGCTATTTTCTCTATATGGACTGCTTCGAAAGCCGTAGCTTCCATAATGTTCGGATTATTTGAGGTTTATAAAGTACATCAGAAGAGAAATTATTTTATATCAAGATTCTTTTCTATCTTATATACAATATTTTTCCTTTTTGTATTTTCTACCGTATTAATTCTAATTGTCTTCGGTGGTAAATTGGCCTCAGTAGCTATTTCAATTAATGGAGACTTAGAAATATTGAGAACTACCTTTACTATATTTCGATATATATTGGTATTTCTGATATTGATGTTGTTCTTCACAGTCACACTGAGAATAGCGGATTTCCGACATGTTACTTTTGCTAAGGCTCTTCCAGGTTCATTCCTAGGAACAATAGCTTGGATTGTTTTTTCATACGGATTTTCTATTTACATTGATAACATTGTTAATATGTCATATATGTATGGCAGTTTGACCACGGTAATTGTGCTTATGCTCTGGTTCTACTTTAGTTTTTATATATTCTTTATTGCAGCAGAGTTTAATAAGCATATATTCCCAGAATTAGATGCCGTATATCGAAAGAAAATAGAGGCTACTCAGTATGATGAAAGTTTTGCCAGCATCTTCGAATTAGATTATGATGATGAATACGATACAGAATTTGTTTCAAATAATAATGATTCCGCTTCTAAAGATGAATATCTACATGAATTAGAAGATAGTATTACGGAATATTCTGATGAGAATTTCACTAAAAACGGAACAAATTAGTATTACTTAAAACTTAATATTAAACATAAAAAAAAGAACGAATTAATTCGTTCTTTTTTTTAACCCTCAGCCAATCCTGCGCTTTGGATCCTAGCTATCGCCAGGTGGGCATCCTCAAATATAGCTCTGCCTTCCACCTATAGAGGCTTGACATCCCTATAAAGATATTGGAATCCCTTCAATCAAAATGTAGGTTCAAAATATACAGGAGACCTCAGGTTCAGGATGTTTTCCTGTTACCTTTATTATAAATAAAAACACTGTATTATTCAAGGGTTTTTAATTTATTTCACACTATGTTCAACAACTATAATCCTTTATTTTTATTCACCTGCAGGGGCTGTTCCACCACTCCAATTATAGTCTGCAAATGGAAAGCTAGGATTACTTGGTAAGATAATCACATTATATAAATAGTCATGAGCTTCCTGTGAACTCATTAGCATTTTAGCATATACTAACTCTGCTACACTAAGGATTGAAAACTCTTTAGAATTTTCTTCATATACATAAGTATCATCTTCTAATACGGCATATGCTCTAGCTAAGTATACTGACTCAAACTCTGCTTTACTACCGTATGCAAAAGTTATTGTTCTAACAAAATATTTGTTAGTATCATATTGATTTTCTTTTAGATGGTCATTATAGCCCTGAGCTGTGCTCTCTAGTTTCACAACATACTTATTAGTGCTGTTAGCCACCATATCCTCATCGCTGATATTGTTTACAAAGCCATTAGACTCTTTCACACCATAGATAAAGCCGGTTTTTACAACATTTTTTCCGTTTATCTTTTCAGGTGCCATTCCCACTGTTCTAATACCTTTTTTTTCATAACTCATCTGAAAGCCTCTTGTTCTAAGTGAACTATTTACATCAGCTTTTATGGGCATACTAAAACAAAGCGCCATTGCCGATATAAATATGGCGGATATGCCTATTTTCATTAAACTTCTCATAACTATCTCCAAATTATTTTTTCGTTACAATAGTATCATCTTTTTTGTAAATGCTACTTTCAGGTACCACACCTCTTACACATGATGCAGGATAAATATTAGAATTTCTTCCGATAACTGTTCCCGGATTTAACACTGAATTACAGCCTACCTCCACGTAATCACCTAGCATTGCACCGAATTTCTTTAGGCCGGTTTCAATCTTTTGTTCTTTATCCTTTACCACTACTAATGTCTTATCTGATTTTACATTTGATGTGATAGAGCCTGCTCCCATATGTGAATGTGTTCCTAAAATGCTGTCTCCCACATAATTGTAATGAGGAACCTGCACTGTATTAAATAATACTACATTCTTTAGCTCTGTGGAATTTCCTACCACGCAGTTTTTACCTACAATGGCTTTTCCGCGGATAAATGCACAAGGACGAACCTCTGTATCCTCATCAATAATACATGGACCTGAAATGTTAGCGCTAGGATGAACCTTAGCACTCTTAGCAATCCAAATGTTTTCTTCCACTTCATCGAATTTATCCTTATCTAAAGTAGGGCCTAGTTTAAGGATAAAATCGTTGATATCCGCTAGGGCCTCCCATGGATAGGTTTTGTTTTCAAATAAATCTTTTGCAATTGTTTCATCTAAATTATATAAATCTTTTATTGTATAAATCATGCTTTCTCCTTTAAACATAGCAAAGCACACTCTTCGAGTGTGGTCAATGACGGTCATAAAATTCTTGATGAATTTTATGACCTACTCAACTGTTACTGATTTGGCGAGGTTACGTGGTTTGTCTACGTTAAAGCCCTTTAGTACTGTTGTGTAGTAGGCTAATAGCTGTAGTGGAATTACTGTTACCATTGGCATTAATACGTCCTCTAATGCTGGTACTTCGATTCTCTCATCCACGATTCCTTCGTCGAATTCTTCACCCTCTTTGCATACGCATATTGAGAATGCTCCTCTTGATTTTACTTCTACTATATTGCTCACCATCTTCTCTAATAAATCAGACTGTGTAGCCACGCCGATTACAGGAACGCCCTCCTCAATTAATGAGATTGTTCCATGCTTTAACTCACCGGCAGCATATGATTCTGAATGGATATATGAAATTTCTTTTAATTTCAATGATCCTTCCATACTTAATGCGTAATCTAATCCACGACCGATATACAGTAAACTCTGAGCTGTAATTAGTTTACTTGATACATACTGGCACTTATCCTGACAAGCCAATGCTTCCTCTATTTTATCAGGAATATTAGATAATTCATTTGTTAATCTTAAGCACTCTTCTTTATCAATTGTTCCCTTAACATATGCTAATTCAAATGCTAAAAGATACATAATTGACATCTGAACTGAGAATGCCTTAGTTGATGCTACAGAAATTTCCGGACCTGCGTGTGTGTAAATTACCATATCTGATTCTCTAGCAATAGATGAACCCTTTACGTTTACTACTGATAACACCTCAGCTCCTTTATCATGTGCTAAGTGCAATGCAGCCTTAGTATCAGCAGTCTCACCTGACTGTGAGATAACAATTACTAAATCGTCCTTTCCTACTATCGGATTTCTGTATCTAAACTCTGAAGCTATATCTACAGTAACTGGTACTCTAGCTAGCTTTTCAATAACATATTTACCAACCACTCCGGCATGCATAGCTGTTCCACAAGCTACAATAAAAATATTCTTATAGCTATCTAGCTTTTCAGCTGTCAATCCACATTCTGATAAATCCGGCATGCCATTGTTTATTCTAGGTGTGATAGTTGTCTTAACTGCACTAGGTTGCTCGTGGATTTCCTTAAGCATAAAGTGCTCATATCCGCCCTTCTCAGCTGCATTCATATCAAGGTTTGAAATCTGAACTTCCTTCTCTAATGGCTTTTTATGAATATCACAGAAAGTAATTTCATTGGCCTTGATTGTGGCAATTTCATTTTCCTCTAATAAATAATATTTCTTAGTATATTTAAGAATAGCAGGAACATCACTGGCAATATAGTTTTCACCTTCAGCAGTACCAACTATCAATGGGCTGTCTTTTCTTACAGCAAAAATAGTATCAGGATAATCCTTAAAGATAATACCTAATGCATATGCTCCTCTTACATCATTTAAAGTCTTAATGATGGCATCTATTGGATCATATTCATAGTAGTAATCTAATAATTTAGCTACTGTCTCTGTATCTGTCTCACTCTCAAAAGTATAACCTTTACCTGTTAAGAACTTCTTAATATCCTTATAATTTTCAATGATTCCATTGTGAACTATTGATACTCTCTCATTTCCGTGAGGATGTGAGTTAATATCTGATGGTTCTCCGTGAGTAGCCCAACGAGTATGACCAATACCACATCCACCCACAGGTTTATGAGTACTGTTAATCTTATCTCTTAAATTCTTTAACTCACCCTGTGCCTTCTGAACACAGATTTTTCCATCTTCGAAAACAGCCACTCCGGCTGAATCATATCCTCTATACTCTAGTTTTGAAAGAGAATCTAATAAAATGTCTACACATTCCTTCTCTCCCACATATCCTACTATTCCACACATAAATTTTGCCTCCTAATTTTTATCAGACACTTTCTTTTTAGTCTTTTCCGGTTTATAAAACTGTGCCACATATCGATAATAGTTAACCATCTGCCCCTGGTTATTAAGATTAATAACATTAACAAATCTCTGGTTTATAAACTGTTCTAATTTTTCCATATACTCGTCTGCAGAAAGTTCCCCCTCAGAAACCTTTGTCAGACCCATCTCCCAGCTAGCCGTCAATTCAGGATTTAATAATGACTTAATGGAACCGTGAACGATACCGTAAACCATCTCTCCTAACTGTGCAGGCTTAATAACCTGAGTTTTCTTATTAAGGGACATATATTTAATATTTACCAATTTTTTAATTATCTCTGCTCTAGTAGCACTAGTTCCAATACCGGAACCTTTTATCTGGGCTCTTAAATCTTCATCTTCCACTAATTGACCTGCATTCTCCATAGCCAATATAAGCGAGCCGGATGTATACCTTTTAGGAGGTGTTGTCTCTCCCTCCTTGATGTCCATCTTTTTTACAGATATTGTGTCACCCTTGTTAATATTATACAATATTTTGAAGAATTCTTCATCTAATTGTTCTTCTTTTTCACCATCATTTTTCTTTTGTTCTTTGATACCTGTTATCTCCATATAGCCTTTCTGAGCTAAAACTTTAAAATTAGCACTGAACTGCTCATTAGTTGTGGTATCACCTACCTTAGCAGGCATCACTCCCACTAAAGTAGCCTTTTTATAAATTGCCGGTGGATAGAAAATACTTAAAAATCTTCTAACAATAACCATATAGACCTTTCTATTGATTTCCTTTTGTCTGGAAAGGCCTGCTAATCCCTGACCGGTAGGGATGATGGCATAGTGATCTGTAATTTTTTTATCATTAACATACTTAGTCTTTTCAATGCCCTGATATCTCTTTTCCTCTAAAATCACATTGGCAAACTCTGCACAAGGCTGATAGTTTCTAAGTCCTGCAATATTTTTTGATATTACTTTAGCTACAGCTGTTGAGATAACTCTGGCATCCGTTCTAGGATAAGT
>CACZSI010000108.1 GCA_902783775.1 uncultured Lachnospiraceae bacterium | reverse complement strand
CAGAACTTATAAACACCTTCTTTTTGGAAAGTTACACGGAAATTCCATTTATTATTCTTAATAGGAACTGTCATTCCCTGGAATACACTAGCATCCTTCCATTCATTTCCATCTTTATACTCAAAATCTGTCATCTGGCCTTCACCTGCAGGCTCCACAAATGCAAATATTTTAACCGACTTATCTGACTGGTTTGTTCCATTCTGTTCTTCTAAAACTGTAGCGAAATCAACTGGCTCTCCTAAATGAACTATCTGTTTCCCCTCTGAACTCTGTCCAGCTCTCTGTGCGAAATCATAATCCATTGCATATGTAGCTGCAATTTTATCCTCGCCAATTATTTCTCCACCATCACCTCTTACAATTCCTACTGAAAGATTTAAAATCATAACTGCAGAAAGTGCAATTGATAAAATTTTATTAATTCCCTTCATAACCTCTCCTTCTTCTATCTTACTTCCGATTGATTGCCCTCATTATACTCCTACAATATGATGCGAACATGACTACCTTTAATTATAACATATACACATGTGATATTTAAATAATTTTTTCTCTTTTTTTCTCTAATAATATCTTTTTTCACACTTTACCAGTTTGTCATTTTCATAAACTAACTTTAAAGTGAAAAACTTATCATTTTCTATCAGTTCTTTTAGGAAGATTTTATCTCCTTCCCAGATATTTAAGTCTAAAACCTTATCCTTATCTATCCACTTTAATTCTCCCTCATCACACTCTATAACATCCTTTTCATCGCTCTTAGCCCAAAAAAGATGCATATACTCGGTAGGATAATCATCGCACACAAAAGTGATAAGACCTCGAAGTTTATAGTCTTTTACTGATATTCCAGCTTCCTCTTTTATTTCACGGATCATGCATTCTTCAGGGCTTTCCCCTACCTCAAATTTTCCGCCTACACCAATCCATTTTCCCTCATTGATATCATTTTCCTTTTTATTTCTATATAACATAAGAAATTTATTATCGTTCTCTATATAACACAAAGATGAATTCACTATAGTCGTCCTCCTTTTTATCCAATCAATTTTATTTTACTACAAAAAAGTATAAAAAAAACGGAAACATAAAGTTTCCGTTTAGAGAGGCGTAGACCAGATTTGAACTGGTGATCAGGGTGTTGCAGACCCGTGCCTTACCACTTGGCTACTACGCCATATCAATTGTATCAACCACTACATTATAACAATGTAATGAAACTTCGTCAAGAAATAATTAAAATTGTTTTTATTCCTTAAATGACTCCAAGGGGATTTGAACCCCTGTTACCGCCGTGAAAGGGCGGTGTCTTAACCGCTTGACCATGGAGCCTAATTGCATAAAGCCTTTATAATTTATCAAATACTTTTATATTTGTCAATACATACTTTATTTTTAAATCATTTATTATAAAAGTTTAGGTCGTTTATATCATCAATATATAAAACAACAACCTGCATTGACTATGGCCAATACAGGTTGTTATTTACAGACTTTTTATAGTCCCTTTTATCTATGCAACGATATTAATTAACTGCATTAACGGATTGTTATCAAAAATCCAACTTAAAATCTTATTACTTGAAACTGCTTTCATCAGATCCAGTCCTAAGCCATGTGTTCCTACAGCTGTTAATAAAATAGATAAAATCCAAATCATTAATACTGCTCCAAAAATACCAACTGCTGCTCCAAGAAATGAATCAAACATATATACTACTGTGAATCCCTTAGCCAGACCAACGATATGACCTAACATAGCTAATAAAATAGAAATACCTAAGAATAGTAGGCAATATGTAATAGCTTTGATTACTAAATCCGTAATATATTTAACTAAATAATCTTTAAATGATTTAACCTCATATTTCTGAAAACCTAAATCATTACAATTTTTATTAATGTCATCTTTTATACTCTTAGGAAGTGGAAGACTAGCCACAATTTTTTTCTTACCTGTGTCACTAGTTTTTAGCACATCCTCATTGTTAGCATCGATAGCAGTTAAAACAATAGTATCAACTCGTTCATAAACCTTTTTTTGAATTGAACTCTTATTAACTCTACTTACTGTTAACGGTAATAATAAGTTAACTAAAATAATAACAATCAAACCAAATGTTACGGACATAATCATCTTAGATAAGCCTACTTTATATCCTACTAAACCCATAATCGTGACAAAAACTGCCAATCCTAACAATATTAAATTTCCGGTCATATCAATCTCCTATTTACTCCAAACTAATTTTTTCAATTCTTGTATTATACATAATCAAGAATTTTTCATCTTTTGTCGGCACTATATCTAGTAAATTTTCTTTAAAATGATATTTAAATTTCTCTATACCCTTAAATGATAATATATCACACTGTCTACTATTGTACAACAACACCTTGTTGTTTGCAAACCTAATTGATTCAAATTCAAAATCAACTTCCTTATTCATCAATTGCTTTCCAGACTTATTGTAAACCTCTATTCTGCTGGCATTTTTCTTTTCCTTGCTATTGAAAACCAGTCCCACATAATTATCGCTGTAAAAGACTTTCTGGATCTTTTCTTTTATCTCAATATGTTCTTTTAAAGATGGTTTTAAATCTACAGAATAAAAATCAACCAAATCCTCGCCTACAACTGCCGCATCACTATTGGTCATAAATTTAACAGATGGAATAAAAGAATCACCATAGCCTTCAAACTCTCCTACGATTCCATCCTTAAACTTTCTGCCCTTGCTAGAGAAGTTATAAAACACTAAGCGTTCCTTGACACTTCCCTTGCTAGTTGTGACATATGAAACCATTAACTTAGTTCCATCTTGCGATAAACTAATTGCAATAGGATAGCCATTTTCATTTAATAATGATTTATGTGAAACTAATCTCTCTCCTGAGCTATCATATATTTCAATGTAACTAGCGTTTTGTTCCTGTAAAAGTGCAGCCACAACACCTTGTCGCGCCACATCTAAATCGATAAGCGGATAGTTTGTTGTAATATTTCCAATCTTACCCTTCTTATTAAAGACAATAATGTCATTAGTATTCTTATCTGCAATTGCAAAATATGATTCACATACATCGATTATCGGTGTTTGCATATCATAGGATTCATTCCATAATTCCTTTTCACCATCAATATAAGATACACCTTCATTACTGTACTTTAGCACAAAGTCTTCAAAAGGTTCATACTTACTATTAGAACTACTGTCAATTCTAACTGATGCCTCAGTTTCATAATCCTCATATGAATCATATGTGTTATACCAATTAAAGCTAATTACAAAGGCAGCTAAAACTACAACGACAAGTGCTACTTTAAACCAATATTTTTTCCAGCATCTCCTCCATAATCTATAAGCCTTAGTCCTTCTAAAAATAGCTTCATATCTTCTAATTTTCATTCTGTTGATTTTTTTCATTTTCTTCTACTCTTTCAATTCTGCCATTATTTCTCTAAATACTTTTCCTATCGGCTCATTAATCACTAAAGAAGCTTCTGAATCCCTAGGTGTCACAGATTTATTTATAAGAACAAGCTTCTTTCCTCTATAGTAATTAATTAATCCCGCTGCAGGATATACCGCTAATGAAGTTCCACCTATAATTAGGATATCTGCATTTGAAATCGCTTTAATGGAATTCATCATTGTTGCATCATCTAGCATTTCACCATATAATACCACTTCCGGTTTTATCACTCCCCCACAGTCACAGATAGGCACATTATCCATATGCAATATATCATCGAAACTGTATTCCTTATGACATTTAATACATTTGTTTTTATGCACAGTTCCGTGAAGTTCATAAACTGTTTTGCTTCCAGCCTTCTGGTGAAGTCCATCAATATTCTGAGTAATAACAGCCTTTAATTTACCTATTTTTTCTAACCAGGCTAGTCCAATATGGGCATCATTAGGAGACACATCCTCATATAATATTTTATCTCTATAGAATTTAAAAAACTCTTCTGTGTGACTCATAAAAAATTCATGACTTAGAATAGTTTCCGGAGGATAATCATATTTCTGGTTATACAATCCATCTACGCTTCTAAAATCCGGCACGCCACTTTCTGTGGACACACCTGCGCCACCAAAAAACACAATATTATCGCTCTCTTTAATCCACTCCGTTAACTTTTTAATTTTATCATCCATATTGATTCTCCAAACGTAATTTACTCAACGATAGTATACCATAAACCAACATCTTTGTTTAGAATCTATTTTCAATGTACATACCATTAATTACTCCACTACTAATTCCACATCGGCTAGTTTTAAAGTGTCACCAACATCTATGATTTTAGGAGAATGAGGACTTAATTGATCGTTATTTATAAATGTCCCATTAGTAGAATTTAAATCTTCAGCATAATAAGTATCTTCAATCTGGATTAACCGCATATGCACTCTGCTTATAGATTTAGAATTAATTACAATATTACTACTCTTTTCACTCTTTCCTAGAACGCAGGGATATTTCAAAGGCTTTATAAGTATATTTTCCTTTTCATTTCGAAGGATTAACGGTTTAGAAATCCCGGAATATGTTAAAAGAACAGTCTCTTCCTCCGATTCTAAAACCTCCGTATTCTCTTTTGATATATCAACATTTGAAATCGCTTCGTTTTGCGCCAAGGCTTTTTTCCACGCATTATCTAAATCCGCATCCTCTATATCTACTTTATCTAAATCATAGATTTCCTGGTTATCATCTATAGATTCATCTATATTTTCTTCATATACTGCACTTGCATTATAGTTATTAAACCCTTCCTCTAATATTGACTCATCAAAAAGCTCTTCAGAGGTAGTATAGTTAGTATCTAATCCAATTTTAACTAATAGTTTTTTTAATAATTGCTTAAACTTACTCTCTATTTTCTCGTCCTGCTTTTTTTCTAAATCAGTCTTATTATCTTCCCTTTTTTCCACATCCCTGGTAATTCTTATTTTAGGAATATGTTCCTCTTCTTTTTTTAATTCCATATTTTCTTTAGCCACATCAAATAAATCTTTTGCAGAAAAATTATCCCCCACTGTAATCTGCTCTATATTATAAGCAATTAAAACAGCTAGCTTATCATTGTGATCTATATATTTTAAGACTTCATCAAAAAATTCTCTGGCATTTTCCTGAAAAAAGCTTCCCTTAACCGGCAGGTAACAAAACTTAATTTCTCTGGTTTTTTTATCAATAAAAATACCTTCGAAATCTAACCATATGTTATTGATATCTAAAAGAAATTCTTTCATTGCCTGAGTCATCTTATATATGCTATTCACTAAATCATATAATTCTTTTCCACTTATCTTATTTCTTAAATAATGATTTTCTAAGGATGTCATAGATGTAATATCATAATTTAAATTAACCTTGCCATCCACATATCGAACCGAGATAGGAAGCAAGCCGTAAATATCATTATTCATAACCATATTTATTCTGTAATCCGTCTCCTTTACATCCACATCACTTATCACTATATAATTCTTATTGCCACTTTTTTTATAACTTATATCCATTTTTCTCTACCTTTCATTTACTCATCATTCCTGATAACATCACATATCGCTATGCTGGCATACATAAACTCTACAGACATAGGCTTTTCGAGCGTAAAAGATGTGTTATAGTCTAAATATTTTTTCACTATATTTAACACATTTGAATCTGTTACCCGACCGCTTAAATTAACTGTATATGAATCTAAGTTTTCTTCTATATTGCTATCGAAAGTCATAATAAATAGAGGTGCATGCCTTAATTTTTTTCTAACTATATCACCGGGATTTTTATCTGTTTTTTCTATTACTTCAATAGCTCCACTATAAGAAATACTTTTAGCAACTGTCACATCGTGAACATAGATTATGGAAGAAATTAATGCAGCCACAATTAGCATAACTACGACTAAAACCATAGACATTTCTACCGTAATTACGCCCCTAGCATTTTCATTATCCATACGCCTATTTCTCCTCCTAAAATAAACGGCACAAAAGGAAATTCTACTTTTATATTTTTCTTTTTCACTAAAAGACCTATGGAAAAAATTAGGCTGATAAAAAGGGCGATTATTAAAATATCTATTACGTTAAGCCCCACATAAAGTGCGCTTACCAAAAGAACATAAACATCCCCCATACCTAATTTCTCCCGACTCAACTTTGATATAATAAAAAGAATTATCACCACACTTATGCCTATTGATAAACTAATTAAAGAATTAATTTTTAATATTATATTTAGCAATACCGATACAATGATATTTATAATACATAAATTAACTGATACCACCTTATACTTAAAATCCATAAAGGCACATATACATAAAAATATCGTCAATAATATCCAATTCATCTTATCCTCCACACCTGCTGCAGGGCTTCTTATCTTTCACCTGAGACAACGGCACCTTCTCCACAAATCTGGTTAACCCTGGGCAATCTAGGGATGAATGATAACAGTCTCCGTGTTCTGCCACAAAAACTATGCCACTTTTTTTATTGCCCTTGCAGCAAATAGCACATTTACTGTATTTTTTTAAAAACATATTATTTCCGTTAATTGCCTCCTGATAGTCGCATTCGCTAATATTTAAATTAATATGAGTGCAATTAATTGATTTGTGATAAACCGATGCCGTCTTTGTTACATATACATACTCATCTTTTTTAGTAATGTCGACTCCTGTCCAATCCTTTATCTTACATCTTTGAAGAACATCTATGTCACCCCAAAAATACGGAAGTTTTAATGTATATTTCCCCACTACATCGACTACTCCGTCCTCCATAGAACTTTTAGAAAAATCCATATGTCTAACCTTTAAAATATTTTCGTTGTTATCCTGTAAAGACATTCTATTTTTTAAATATAATCCAAAGCCATTAGATTTTAAAAATTCTTTCATATCATCATTTAGATTCTTATCACAAATTTCTAATGCCTTTTTTGAAACCTTATCTTTATATGCTTTTATATTTTTATTTTGATCCGTAATTTCTGAAGCCATAGTTACATACATTTTCTGTTTTCCTAATTCTCTGGATATTTCATTTATTTTCAGTTGGACTGAAAACTCTGTTATAACAGATAACAAAAAGCTTCCCACGAATAATATAAAAGTCATGAAAATGGTCATAGACAATGCTGCCTCTACCGAAATACTTCCCTTCATTTTCATATGTCTTCATCCTCACTATCCTTATCAGGCGGATAGCCACACCCTTTTTCCGTATTATCATTCACCTTTATTTATTATTAAAATCACATAAGTTTGTAGTTAGGACTATTACTACGTCAATATAAACTTTTTAGCCTTTGTTTTTGGAGAGAAACACAGCTACCTTTCTATATATTGTTCCGAAAAAAGGGCATGGGTATCCGCCCGATTATTTAATCAATCATTCCTGTTTCCACGTTAATGTTATATTGATAATCGCCTACATCATCTAACTGATCTAAAATCCAGGAGGATGTCACAAACATTGGGGCAGTACTATATTTAGCAGATATGTCCACCTTCTGAAAGCACTTACTAAGTTTAAAATCCCCTTGATATTTTTTCTGAATATTAATCTGTATTAAATCCATTGTCCTGTATGTGGTTTTAGAAGTATTACTTATCATAAGCAATGCATTTAAAAACTCCACATATGTTATTCCATTTTTCACATCCTTAGCCTTTCCCCCCAATGATTTTAATTCAGTGTTCCAATTTTCCTTTGTTTTTATTAAACTAATCTTCTTTCCATACAATAACGCTTTTACATCAACCACCGCCTCAGCTAAAGCCCAGGCCTCATTTAAAATAATTTTCACAATTGGCTCTAAGAATGGGAGCGCTGTGGCAGCGGCTACCGCCACAGCTATAGTTGACATTTCTGCCTGTTTCTTTTTATCTGTTATAAGATACGCTAGATTTTCGATGTTTCTAAGAAGCACCATTCGCTCCACTGTGGAAGCTAAATTTTCTCTGTCGCTTTCATTACCTGCTAATATGTACTCTAATCCATATTTAAGACTGCCTGTCTTATCCTCATCTAAGTAATTGCCAAACTTTAAATTGTCATAGCATATTAAACATGCTTTATTTTTCTGACTTTCTAAAAAACCAGCCTGGGATTTTTTTATATCACCTGATGGCAATCCCTCTAAGCTAATCTTATTCTTTGACACCTTATTAATATCTTCTACCACTAAGCTTAGTACACCTTCTGTCAACAACTCTTTTGCTTTCTTATAAAGTCCCTTTTCTTCTTTTGCGTCCTTTTTTTCTTTTTTCTTAACTATAATTTCTAATTTATTTTTTATATCTTTTAAAATTACAGCTAACTTAGCATACTCATCCTCTGCAATCTCATCCTTTTCATATATAATGCTAAATTGCTGATAATCCTTTTTAAAACTTTCGCATTCACTAAAAAGGGCATCCATTTCATCCTCGACTTTATCAATCTTATTTTCCTTTAAGAATTTATCTCGTAATGATTTATAGCTTTTTATATCTTCTTCTACATCTTCTATTTCATCTAACTTATCCTTAAGTTCACTGCTAATCTTTTTAGAATATTTTTTTAGTTTTTTCTTTTTATTATTTTTTAGAGCATCCTCATATTTTTCTATATATTTAGTTAAATCGTCTATGTCATCTAAATCTTCTAAGCCATCCTTAATATCCTCCACCTTATCTTCTAATTTAGATGTATCTAAGTCCTCTATATCTTTTTTTCCTAGTACATCCGGCTTTTCTTTATCTTCCTTATCTAGCTTATTTTCTATAATTTTTTTAATAAAACCGGCTGGCGCAGCATATTTAGTATATTCAATAACCTGTCTTGTAAAATAATCACCGCCACTATCCGTAATATACTCCCTATTTTTAACCTTTAGATCATCTAGGCTAGTAAGCATAAAATTAGTACCGGTTAAATCTAAATCCGCTCTCATTATATTGCCTTCAATATAATTTCTTACAATATCCTCACTCTTTTCTCTTTCCCACACAGCTAATATTCCGTAATCCTTATATAGCTGTCTGGCATAACTAGCCTTAAGAGATTCGGCCCCAATATAAGTAAAGGCCTTTGATTTAGTGTGAACTGCACTGACTCTGGCGCTCTCAGAAAATACGAAGACTAAAAATATAACAGTAGTTAATATAAGGGTAAGATAGATGGTCACACTTCCCCTTCTTCTCATTTTCTAAAACTCTCCCACCTGACTTTTTATGCTGGCATAAATTCCTGATGCCACACCTGAAATCTGATTTTTAAATACATATGCTAACCCTATTAAAACCACTAAAATCAGCACAATCTCTATAGTGGAAACTCCACTTTTAAAATCTCCATTTTCTAAAAATTTACTTATTCTTATTTTATTAATTACACTTATTACCATTTCCATCCCTCTCTTTCATATTGTTTATCAATTGCTAGCCTTCATCGTTAAAAATGCGGGTACCATAACTATGACTAGCGTAATTAAAAGCATTGATACCATGGGAGCTAATAATTTCGTGGAAATTTCATTGCCTGCTTTTAGAGCACTATTTCTTTTTTCTTCCATGGCACTTACCAATTCATTTTTTAAAGCCTTCGTTATCTCTCCTGTGCCGCGCTTTAAATTCTGCTGTATTATGCTACAAAACTTTGTGTAACTGTGAAGTTTACACCTATCTGCTAACTCATTAATGGCTGCACTCTCCGATACCCCCGACTTCATTTTATGTTGCATCATCCCAATCTCTTCATAAATAAATCTCTTCTTATCAC
This sequence comes from uncultured Lachnospiraceae bacterium, assembly GCA_902783775.1. Lineage (GTDB taxonomy): Bacteria > Bacillota > Clostridia > Lachnospirales > Lachnospiraceae > Eubacterium_G. Next base: position 1,296 of record CACZSI010000108.1, on the reverse strand, counting down.
TGTTTAACTTATAGTCTTTTACTATTCGCTGGGTGGCGCTTTTAAAAGAAAGTCCAGCTCCTAAATATAGAATGTATTCGCTAATTAAATCTGGATAGTCCATAATCATCTGAATATTTCTGTCATTTACTTTCTTATAAAGATCCCTATCTCTAGCTAAAAACAAGATCACACCTAAAATTAATCCCACAAAGAAAATATAATTTAGACTTCCATCCTCTTTTCCATAAAACTTTAAACTCTTTTTATTAAGACTCTTAGGCAATGTAACCTTACTAGAATATATGTCATTATTGTCCACATATTTTTGAATTTCATCTTCTAAGCTAGGCTCCCCTTTAGGCTCAAAAACTAAAACACCAAAAGAATAATCTCTCACTACATTTTTTAATTTCATCTCAAGATGCAGTTTAACTACAGTTCCATTTCCGCCTCCTTTATTTAACTTTCCGCTATGCTCTAAAATTTTCGGCTTATCACTGGTCCAAAAAAGTCCCACTCCATCTTTTGTCTTATCCTTTAGTAATAAATCATATTCCACTCTGTCTAAAGATTTATTTTTTCCTCTAATACTTTTCTTTACATCCTTAATAGTCTTATCAAACAGCTTTTCTATTTCTTTCCCGGATAATTCTTTTTTAGCTGCAATCACCTTTATATCTTTCTTTTTTCCATCCTCTAGAACTCCTAGATTATATTCCTTAGAAATCTTAGAATCTCTTTTTATACTTTTTACTGTATAACTAGTTTTCTTATCTTTTCCAGTGGCCATAAACCCAATACTTAGCGAAATAAAAATTACAGTTAAAGATATAGCCACCTTCTCTGCCACATATAAACTCTTTTCCCACAAAACTTTTTCTTTTACATTAATTTTCTTTATTGCTCTGTCAATTTTTAAATTATTATTTACATATCTTTTAAGAAACTTATCTGTAATAAACAAAGCTAATCCATACATAAACGTAAGTTTATATTCTGATTTCAATATACTTTTTCTCTCTTTTTTCCTGTAAAAAAAGGTCATTGCAAATAAAATTAAAAATACAATTATTCCCATGCCGTATAACTTATGAATCATTTTACACCTCAATTCTGGCCACTTTTTCAGACCAAATATATGCTAGAAGATATAAAACCAAGCACACTGTCATTACCAGTCTTCCTATCATTGTCGAATACATAATGCTCATAGTATTAGAAGATGTGGTGCTTATATAAGCAGTCACTAAAAAGGGAATAAAACACATGATTTTTTGTTCTAAAGTTTTAGCGCGAATTTCTACCATTATCTCT
>CACZSI010000107.1 GCA_902783775.1 uncultured Lachnospiraceae bacterium | reverse complement strand
GCGACCGTGTAATCACTGAGAAGTAGCGAAGTGGATTCGAAGTGATTACACAGAGTGGGTATCGAGTAGGAATCAGCCTACTCGATTAGTTAAAGGACATATAATTATAACTATTTTCGCTTTTATCCTTTAAGTTTACTGTATATATTCCTGAATCGCTAGAGACAATATAAAGATAGTCCCCTATGTAGAGTCCTCTATAATTAGAAAAACTAGAATCTGAATTTAACTCAATTTTTTTCTTCAATACAAATTTATCATTCTGATATGTGTAAAGATTATAGAAAACACGCATTTTGTTTTCGTATTCTGAATAAGGAATACCAATAATATTTTTCTTGCTATCAACTAAGATAGAGTGGTAATCATTTAATGCCTCACTAGTAATATATGTATCACTGTTGTCGTTAACAAATATTTTAGCCAGTTGTTTCGCATCACCATTTTTAATATCATACATTTCTAGTTTTAAATTAGAACCGAAAGATTCTTCATCGTTTTGCATTCCCACTCCTAATAATCTGTCCTTACCGTAGAAATGAAGGTAGGAGGAAAAGCCTGGCATCTTCAGTTCAGATAAAAGTTTAGGATGTCTTATATCCGTATAGTCAATGGAGAATAGAGGATCGGTCTGTTTAAAGGTAACAAAGTATCCATAATCACCTAAAAATCTGGCTGAGTAAATATTTTCTCCTTCTCCTAAACCGTCAATTGAAGCTACTTTTTTTAAAGACTTATCTAATACAATAGCTGAAGAAGTAGTGACATCACTATCAGAGGAGTTGATTAAAACTCTGCTGGATAGTTCTTTTTTACTATTATAATACTGATATTTATATCCCGTGATATGCCTTATATTTTTCTCTACTACACATCTTAAATATCCGTCTTTTTCATCAAAGAATAAATTGTCATTGGCGCTTCCTTCTATTTCTTTATTAGAAACAAAGCTAAGATCGCCGTCCTTATAACGATATTTAGTAATAGATAATTTGCTAACTAAATCCATACTAACTTCTTTTTTGTTTACTTGAATATCCTCTGGATTAATGTGTGCGTATTTTGCTAAATCTTCTAAATAAGCAGTGTCATTTTCAATACTATTAGTTCGACGCTTTTTAAAAATATAGTCTGAAAATTTTTTAGATGATTTATAGCTTCCTTTATCTATATGTTTTGTGTAATTATTAAAGATATATAAATTGTCCTGACTCATATATATCTGATCTGAACTACCCATTATCGAAATATTGCGGTGAAAATCTTTAGCGTTATTTAAGTCTATCACTGTGATTACAGTAAAGCCTTTAGCTTCCACATTATTAGGGATTGCAATATTCTTATAAGATTGTGTCTTACTATTGATTTTAGGAATAGAATTTTTATCTATATTATCGCCTGTATTTAAATAAGTTATGGAATATAGATAATTATCCTTTAGTCTGGTGGAAACCAATTTTCCCTGCTGGGTATTTATCTTAATCAATTTAGGTTTATAGATGTTACTTAAATCATAGGTGTAAATTGAAAGTTTGCTATCACTCAATGAACTATCATCTTCATCATATTGAACAGAAACATATCCTAATGATTTACAAATAGCCACCAATCGATTCTTATAAACATATATTTCTGAAACAGTCTTTTTTGAGTCAATAGGTAAATTAATATAACTTATAGTTTTAGGATTTCCGCTGCCAGCTTCAGTAATATTAATTTCTTTTTTACCTCTGTAGCTATAGTTTTTATATGTTCTCGAAGAATGATGAGAATTAGTTAATGTATAAATATATTTTCCGTCTGTTTTAACGATATCCCCCTCATCCACATCCTCTGTTTGAACATTTGTCTTACTATAGTCTCCTGAATTATCACTCTTAGATTTAGTATTAGAAGAATCGGAATCGGATTTCTCTTCTATTTTTTCAGCGCCTAGAGAATTCTCTACAGCACTATCCTCCGTGAAAATATTTTTTGAAACATAGTTATTTTTTACTTCAGAATTAAATTTAGTATCATTTAGTACGCTATAAATTTCATCATAATTTTTAGCCACGTGATATTCAGATTTTTTAGTGACCATTGAGAGAGGTGATTTTTTATTGTTCATATTTTGAGTAAATACTATGGATGAAACTAGTACAGTAAAGCATGCTGCAACTCCCATAAAAGAACCATATTTCTTAAAGAAAACAAACTTTGATTTTTTACTGTTTTCTTCAGTTAAAAGCTCTTCTAGTGAAGGTGGATTAGGTATTTCTAATTTCTTACTCTCACTAATAATTTCCTTGGCCATATCTATATTGTCATCATCTATATCTGAATAATTGAATTTATCTGTCATAGCCTTTTACCTCCTTTTGGGATTTAAGTTTAGATAGACTGCGATTTAACTTAGAGCGCACAGTGTTAGGATTCATATTAAGGATTTCTCCCACAGCCTTACTGCTGTATCCATCCACAATGCACAATGAAATAATCATTCGCTCAGTCCTATCTAGTGTTTTCATTGCCGTAATTAAATCGTGATGTTCAATTACTTGATTGACATTGTCATCGGCCATATAGCTATCGTCAATGGCACTAGCGTTAGGGTTATTGGCTGAAAAAGAATTATATTTAGTCTTAAAAAACTTCTTCACCTTAGCCGATAAAATTTTCAAAATCCAAAAATCAAAAGACTCCGGTTTTTGTAATTTATTAATGCCCTTATACGCATCGATAACAGTTTCACTTACTATATCTTCCGCTATATCCACATTAGAGCACATATAAACACAAAGCTTATAAAGGTCCGGATATATTTCTCTATATAATTGTGAAAAAGACTCCTTGTCTCCATTGATAGCCTTAGAGACATTATTAATATCATATTTCATAGGCATCTCCTAAAATAAATTAATCTATTCATTTAATAAGTGTTAAGAAAAACAAATATTGTTGCATAATTTTTTTAAATAATAACTGATAAAATTTTACATAAAATCTATACATATTTCAATAATTACACTAAAGATAAATATAGTATATAAAGTGGAAATTGACATAGGTACTTATGTCTGCTAGAATTTTTTATGTAAAAAATATTAGAAGGGAGCTTGCAGGAGCAGGCTGAGAGTAGACTATTCTGTCTTGACCTTACCTGATTTGGGTAATGCCAACGTAGGGAACTAATGGAGAATTAATAGCAGATTTTTTAGTGCATAATTAGCACATTTTCTATTTGTTTTTTATTTTAATAATTGTAGATCAGGCAGGTAAACGGATTAGTTTACCTGCTTTTTTATCTTCTGCAGATTTAAGAGATGAATTATACTACACAGATGGATGCTGCCAGAAAGGGCATTATCACTCCACAGATGGAGACAGTAGCTAAAAAAGAAAGTATGGATGTGGAGAAATTAAGAGATTTAGTGGCCCAGGGAAAGGTGGCTATTTGTGCCAATAAAAATCATAAATGCTTAGATGCCGAAGGTGTCGGAAGTATGCTTAGAACAAAGATTAATGTAAATCTAGGTGTATCAAGAGACTGTAAGGATTATGATATTGAAATGAAAAAGGTTATGAGCGCTGTAAATATGGGTGCGGAGGCCATTATGGATTTATCCAGTCACGGAGACACACAGCCATTTAGAAGAAAACTTACATCAGAGTGTCCTGTAATGATTGGAACAGTTCCGGTTTATGACAGTGTTATTCATTATCAGAGAGATTTAGATACATTGACTGCTAAGGATTTCGTGGATGTAATTAGAATGCACGCTGAGGATGGTGTGGATTTTGTAACTATCCACTGCGGAATTACTAGAAAGACTATTGAGCAGATTAAAAAACATAAGAGAAAAATGAATATTGTAAGTCGTGGAGGAAGCTTAGTGTTCGCATGGATGAGTATGACAGGCGAGGAAAATCCATTCTATGAGTACTATGATGAAATCTTAGATATTTGTGAGGAGTACGATGTGACAGTTTCACTAGGTGATGCTTGTCGTCCTGGATGTTTGGCTGATGCTACAGATGTGTGCCAGATTGAAGAGTTGGTAAGATTAGGTGAGTTAACTAAGAGAGCTTGGGATCACAATGTTCAGGTAATGGTTGAGGGACCTGGGCATATGCCAATGAATCAGATTGCAGCTAATATGGAAGTTCAGAAAACTATCTGTATGGGGGCACCATTCTATGTATTAGGACCATTAGTTACGGATATTGCACCGGGTTATGATCATATTACTTCAGCTATCGGTGGAGCAATTGCAGCGGCAAGCGGAGCGTCATTCTTATGTTATGTTACACCGGCAGAGCATTTAGCTCTTCCTAATGTAGATGATGTTAAGCAGGGAATTATTGCATCAAAGATTGCAGCTCATGCGGCAGATATTGCCAAGGGAATTCCAAATGCCAGAGATATAGATGATAAGATGGCGGATGCTAGAAGAGAACTAGATTGGGATAAGCAGTATGAGTGTGCTCTAGATCCAGAGACAGCTAAGGCTATTAGAGACAGCAGAAAACCTGAGGAAGACCATTCAGACACATGTAGTATGTGCGGTAAATTCTGTGCAGTTAGAAGTATGAATAAAGCATTATCAGGAGAGCACATAGATATTCTCTAATATAAGGAGTGCAATATGAGTTTACGTGAAAGTTTACGACTTTATGCCATCACAGATAGCACCTGGCTAAATGGCAGAAAGTTAGAAGACGTGGTAAAAGAAGCTATAATTGGTGGAGTTACCATGATTCAATATAGAGCTAAAAATATTGATTATGATAAAGCTAAAATAGAAGCAATATCTATCTGTCAGATTTGTCATAAATATAATATTCCATTTATTATAAATGACAATGTAAATTTAGCTAAAGAGATAAAAGCTGATGGTGTGCACCTAGGCGCTAGCGATATGGATATTAGTGAAGCTAGAAAAATTTTAGGCACTGATGCCATAATTGGTGCTACAGCTAAAACTGTAGAGCAGGCTAAATTGGCTTATGAAAAGTCAGCTGATTACTTGGGTTCTGGTGCAGTTTTTGGTTCGACTACTAAGACAGATGCTGTCTACATGACTATGGACAGGCTTTTAGAGATAACCGAATCGGTGGATATTCCGGTGGTGGCTATCGGTGGAATAAATATAGATAATATAGATAAACTTGTTAATACTAAAATAGCCGGTGTGGCAGTGGTTAGCGGAATTTTTAAGGCAGATAATATCACAGAAATTTCTAGAAAGTTTAGAATAAAGCTTGATGAGATTTTAGATTCTAAATATCATTCTATGAGATGTGCATTAACTATAGCCGGAAGCGACTGTAGCGGCGGTGCAGGTATTCAGGCAGACTTAAAGACTATGCAGGCCAATGGAATTTATGGAATGAGTGTTATAACAGCTCTAACAGCTCAAAATACAATGGCGGTGGATGGTATAAGCGAGGTATCTCCAGCGTTTGTGGGTGCCCAGCTTGACAGCGTATTTAATGATATAGTTCCGGATGCAGTTAAGATAGGTATGCTTTCATCTGCTAAGATTATCGGGGTGATTGCAGATAAACTTAAAAAGTATAGAGCTAAAAACATTGTGCTAGATCCGGTTATGGTTTCCACTAGCGGATGCAAGCTTATAAAGGATGATGCTATGGAAGCGTTAACAAAGAAATTGATACCCATGGCTACAGTGGTTACACCAAATATCCCAGAGGCAGAAATTCTAGCGGATATGAAAATAGAAACTGCAGATGATATAAAAAAGGCGGCAGATATTATTTATAAAAAATATAACTGCGGGGTTTTATTAAAAGGCGGTCATAGTATAAATACTGCCAATGACTTATTAGTTAATAAAAACGGGGTGTTCTCTTTTAACTCTAAGAGAATTGATAATGAAAATACTCATGGTACAGGATGTACATTATCATCTGCCATTGCATCAAATTTAGCTAAGGGATATGACTTAGAAAAAAGTGTTAAAAATGCTAAGGAATACTTATCTAAGGCACTAGAGGATATGCTTGATTTAGGGCATGGCAGCGGACCATTAAATCACGGTTTTAATTTATAAGGAGGCATTATGGCTAAGATTAATGGAGAGATAGTTAAAATTGATAATGTCAGCATTTTGGATTATCTAAAGGAGAATGGTTATAATCCTTTAATGGTGGCAGTGGAAATCAATGAGGAGATTGTTCCAAAAACTACATTTGATTCACATTTAATTAAGGATGAAGATACAGTAGAGATAGTAAGTTTTGTGGGCGGTGGCTGATTAAAAGCATTAGTTTAGAAAATAAAAATAAAGAAGGAAAAGTTATGGACGATAAATTTATTTTAGGAAATAAAGAATTTGATTCCAGATTTATTTTAGGATCTGGAAAATATTCAATGGAGCTAATTAAGGCTGCTGTGGAAAATGCAGAGGCTAGAATTATAACACTAGCTCTAAGAAGAACTAACACAAAAGACACAGAAAATATAATTGATTATATTCCTGATAATGTCACATTGCTTCCTAACACATCAGGTGCCAGGGATGCAAAAGAGGCAGTTCGTATTGCCAGAATGGCCAGAGAATTAGGATGTGGCGATTTCGTAAAAGTGGAAATTATGAAGGATAGTAAATATCTTCTTCCTGATAATTTCGAAACAATAAAGGCCACAGAAATCTTAGCGAAGGAAGGCTTTGTGGTACTTCCATATATGTATCCGGATTTAAATGTGGCTAGAGATTTAGTAAGTGCAGGTGCAGCAGCAGTTATGCCACTAGCCTCACCTATCGGTTCTAACAAAGGACTAGCTACAAAAGAATTTATCCAGATATTAATTGATGAAATAGATTTACCAATAATTGTTGATGCTGGAATTGGTAAACCTTCCCAGGCCTGCGAGGCAATGGAGATGGGCGCAGATGCTATTATGGCCAATACAGCCATTGCCACTGCTAAAGATATACCTGCAATGGCGGGTGCTTTTAAGAAGGCTATCGAGGCAGGAAGAGAGGCTTATTTAGCAGGGTTAGGAAGAGTGTTAGAAAGAGGAGCCAGCGCTTCAGATCCTCTAACAGGATTTTTAAGAGATTAATAAATTAATAGGGAAATCAGGTGAAAAAAATGGCAGAGAATCAGTTTTTTGTGGATTCTAAAAATCTATCTAAGGAGGCACTTTCTAAGAAGCATAAATTAGAGAGTGATCCCTCTAGCAGAACTAACCATATGGAATATATGGAGGGAATGGAGATAATTGAATCAGATATTTGTGATAAGGTATTATCTGAAATGAAGTCTTATAATCCGGATAAGTACACAGCAGCAGATGTCAGATATGCACTATCAAAAGATAAGTGTGATATCGAGGATTTCAAGGCTCTATTATCACCGGCAGCCAAACCCTTTTTAGAAGAGATGGCAGTGAAGGCAAAAATGGAGACTAGTAAGCATTTTGGAAATACAGTTTATATTTTCACGCCCCTTTACATAGCTAATTACTGCGAGAATTATTGCGTTTACTGTGGATTTAACTGCTATAATGATATTAAGAGAAAGAAGCTTTCCATGGATGAAATTGAGGAGGAGATGAAAGTTATTGCCAAGGCCGGTATCGAGGAAATTCTAATGCTTACCGGGGAGAGCAGAGGTGCATCTCCTGTTAAATATATTGGGGAGGCTTGTAAGTTAGCAACGAAATATTTTAAAAATATCGGACTTGAAGTTTATCCGCTAAATACTGATGAGTACAGATATTTACACGAATGTGGTGCCGATTATATTACGGTATTTCAAGAGACATATGATACAGATAAATATGAGACATTGCACTTAATGGGACATAAAAGAGTTTGGCCATACCGCTTTAATGCTCAGGAGAGAGCCCTTAGAGGTGGTATGCGCGGCGTGGCATTTTCAGCTCTTCTAGGATTATCAGATTTTAGAAAAGATGCATTGGCTACAGCCCTTCATGTATATTATCTACAGAGAAAATATCCATATGCTGAATATTCATTGTCATGCCCTAGATTAAGACCTATTGTCAATAATGATAAGATTAATCCTCTAGATGTTCACGAGAAAGAGCTGTGCCAGATTATTTGTGCTTACAGATTGTTCTTGCCATATGTGGGAATCACGGTATCATCCCGTGAGGAGAAGCATTTTAGGGACGGCATCGTAAAAATTGCGGCCACAAAGGTGTCTGCCGGAGTGTCCACAGGAATCGGCGATCACGAAGAAAAATATGCCGGCAATACAGATAAAAATTTAGATGTAGGGGATGAGCAGTTTGAGATAGCGGACAACAGAAGCCTAGAGGAAATGTATAAGAATATGGAAGAGGCCGGATTACAGCCGGTTTTAAACGAATATATTTATGTATAAGATATGTATAACAAATCGTCATTTGGTAAAAGGCGATTTTCTAGAACAGATTAAAAAGGTGGCACTTACAGATGTTAATGCAATAATCTTACGGGAGAAAGATTTAAGTGAAGAGGAGTATTTAGATTTAGCTAAAAAGGTTATTGCCATCTGTGAAAAGCAAGGTAAAAAAGTTATACTACACAGTTTCTGGGGGGTGGCAATTAAATTAAATCACCCCTTTATTCATATGCCGTTAGATAAGTTTTTAGAGATGGAGAATAAATCATTTTTTAAAGAGATTGGTGTTTCGATTCACAGTGTAGATGAGGCAATGATTGCCATAAAAAATAATGCTAGCTATATAACTGCTAGTCATATTTTTAGGACGGATTGTAAAAAAGGATTAGAGCCTAGAGGTCTGGAATTTTTAAGGGAGGTAACTAGTCTTAATATCACAGTTTATGCCCTAGGTGGGATTAATAAGGACAATATAGATAAATGCATAGAGGCCGGAGCGGATGGTGTATGTCTAATGTCTGGCTATATGATGATTTAATATATAAAAAAGAAATATACATAGGACTTTTTTTATTATATAATCATCTTAGGTTGTTTTTTCTTATTAAGTAAAAATTAATAGAACGTATAAGAGGCAAGGAGAATAATATGGATTGGAAAATTGTTGCAGATTCCAGCTGCGATTATTATAAATTAGAAAATAATGAGGCAGGTATAAATTTCGAGAGCGTACCTTTTGTTATGTCCATTGACGGTATTGATTATGTGGATACAGAAAACTTAAATGTTAGCGAATTAATTAAGGCCATGGAAGAGTGTAAGGAAACTAGTTTGACTTCATGCCCATCACCGGATAAATGGTATAATGCTTTTGGTACAGAGAAAAATGTTATTGCCATCACTATTTCTTCTAGTCTTTCAGGTAGCTATAACAGTGCATGTGTAGCTAAGAATATGGTACTAGAGGAAGAACCGGATAGAAATATTGAAATTTTAGATTCTCTGTCTACAGGACCTGAGATGTGTCTTGTGGTAAGAAAATTACAGGAATTAATCAGTCAGGGATTAGAGTTTGATGAGGTGGTTAAAAAGATTAGAAATTATATGAAAACTGTTCACACAGTATTCGCATTAGCCTCATTTGATAATCTGGTTCGAAACGGAAGAATTCCTAAGATTGCTGGACTTGTAGCCGGTAAATTAAAACTTTGGGGAATCGGTATAGGAAGTGAGACAGGAACAATCGAAGTTAAAAAAATTACTAGGGGAACTAAGAGAGTTATTGATACAATAGTCGATGACATTAAAACTAGAAGTGAAAATTGTAAATCAGTGATTATTGCTCACTGCGAGAATGAGGAATTAGCTGAAAAAATAAAAGAAAAAATAAATGAAGTATTTAGTAATATTGATATAAAGATTATGCCTACTAGAGGGCTGTGCAGTTACTATGCAGAAAAGAATGGTATAATCGTAGGATTTTAGATTGATAAGGCAACTGTCTTTTAAGATGGTTGCCTTTGCTTAATAAAGGCAGTTAATTAAAGAGTGCCGGTTAGGAGATAATTATGATTTTATTTATTGATGCCTGCGTAAGAAAGGAAAAATCCAGAACCAGATATTTAGCTAAAAAGCTGTTAGAAAAATATGGTGACGAAGAAGTAATTACTAGAGCTTTAGCAGATGAAAACTTAAAGGCTTTAGATGGAGAAACATTAAAAAAGAGGGATGAATTATTAGAAAATAATAATTTAAGTGATGAAAGCTTAAAGTTAGCAGTAGAATTTTCTAAGGCAGATAAGATAGTGATAGCTGCCCCATACTGGGATATGTCATTCCCGGCATTACTAAAAATCTATCTTGAATTAATAAATGCTTCAGGAATAACCTTTGTCTATGAAGAGGACGGAATACCTAAGGGATTATGCAATGCTAAAGAATTATCATATGTAACCAGTGCCGGAGGATTTATTGGTGAGAATAATTTCGGATTTGATTATGTAAAAGCTTTAGCTTCTAATTTCTGGGGCGTAGATAAAATAAACTTTTATAAAGCTGAGGGATTAGATATCATAGGAAATAATCCGGATAAAATAATTAAAGAGCAGATTAAGAAATACTTTGGATAGTTTATTTAAGGAGTACTTATGATATTAGGAATGACTTTTTACCAAATCATGTGGTTCTTTATAATATATTCATTTCTAGGCTGGATAGTGGAAGTGGTTTTCCAGGCCGGAAATGCAGGAAAAATAGTAAACAGAGGCTTTTTAAATGGACCAGTGTGCCCTATTTATGGAGTGGGAATGGTTACTATTTTAGCTGCCCTTAATTTAGCTACAGGAGCGGAGGCAGCCCAAGTCTCAAAAGTTAATGCAGGACTTATATTCGTGGGGGCTACAGTTTTAGCATCAGTTATTGAGTTAGTGGCAGGATGGATATTATTTAAATTATTCCATGTAAGATGGTGGGATTACACAGATGATCCCTTTAATATTGGCGGATATGTTTGCCCTATTTTTAGCTTAGGCTGGGGATTAGGTGCAGTCTTAGTTATAAGAGTAGTTCATCCGGTTATTTATAAATTAGTAGAAAAGATGCCTGTAAATGCAGGAATAATTTTAGCATATACATTTATTGCTATATATCTTATAGATATTATTCTTACAGTTTTAACTTTAATTGGAATTAATAAGAGACTAAAAGAGCTAGATGGATTAAATAAATCAATGAGAATAGTCAGCGATAACTTAAGTGAGGTTATTGGCGAGGGAAGCTTAGCTACCACTAAAATAATAACAGAGTCAGCCACAAAGGCTAGAGTTAAATTTGATGAAAATATTAAAAATACCAGCCTTAAAATTAGCGAAAGTCAGATAAAGAGAATTCAGATTAAAGAAGAACTTCATAAATTTATGAATGGTAGAAAAAGATTTGAGATTAATCGAATGGTAAAGGCCTTTCCTAATCTAAAAGAGAGCAAAAAAATATCTCTAATTATGGAAGTTTTAGAGGAATATAAAAATAAAAAGAAAAAGAGTGAGTAAATGAATATAATAAAAATTGATGAATTTGGCAATCCTAATTTAGATTTATATGCCAGAACTACAGAAAATCAATTGCTAAGAAGAGATGATCCATCAAAGGCAATGTTTATTGCAGAAAGTCCTAAGGTAATAATGAGGGCGTTAGATGCAGGCTATGAACCGGTATCTGTATTAGTGGAGGATAAACATATAGAAACTCAGGCTAAGGAAGTTCTAGAAAAGATAGATGAAGATGTGCCAATATATACAGCAGGTTTTGATGTATTATCAAATCTTACAGGTTATAAATTAACCAGAGGTATGCTGTGTGCAATGAAACGAAAACCCTTAGCAAACCCTAAAGATTTATGTCATAATAAAAATAGAATTGCTATATTAGAGGACGTTATGAATCCTACTAATGTTGGCGCCATTTTTAGAAGTGCGGCGGCCCTAGGAATCGAGGCTATATTGCTTACAAAAAATTCTACAGACCCACTATATAGGCGTGCGGCTAGGGTAAGCATGGGAACTACATTCCAGATTCCCTATACTTATATTGACAATGATTGGAATGAAGATACTATGAAAGAATTAAAGACCATGGGATTTAAGATTTTATCCATGGCTCTTAGAAATAACTCGGTGGATATCGATGATCCTGTTTTAGCTAATGAGTCTAAATTAGCTATTGTGCTAGGAACAGAGGGAGAGGGATTAAATTCTAAAACCATTGATAACAGTGATTATGTGGTAAAAATCCCTATGAGTCACCAGGTGGATTCGCTAAATGTGGCGGCAGCTTCTGCCGTGATTTTTTGGCAATTAAGAAAATAAAAAGGAAAGATGATACAATGAAAAAAATTAAAGAATATCTTATGTTAGTGGCAGATGTATTAGAAAAATTAGTGGCACTACTTTTAATGGTGGCCGTTGTGGTGGGAGTGGCCTATGAAATTCCTATCTTACTTAACGGTGCCAGGGAAGGTTTAAGTTCCGATGGAATGCAAATAATAGTGGAGCAATGCTTTAACCTTATTATCGTAATTGAATTTGTGAGAATGTTAATTAAGCATACTATGGGAACAGTAGTTGAAATATTAATTTACGCTATGGCTAGAACTTTAATTCTATCCCATGACAGCATCTGGGAGGTGGCTATCAGCGTTGTGGCTATTGTGATTTTATTAGCAGCTAGAAAGTTTTTATTCCTAGAACATGATATTGTAACAGAGGATGAGGAAGAGGAATTAGAAAATAAGAAAGAACAGAAATAATTTATGAAAGGGATTGGATTATGATGTTTAAAAAATTATTAAAATTAGGTTTAATTTGTTTTATTGGCGCAGTAATTATTGCTAGCTGTGATACTAACAATGTCATGGCTAAAAGTTTTAAGAAGCAGAAAGTAAAAATTACCAGTGCTGTAGTTAACAATAACGGCGCTGTTACCCTAAAATGGAAAAAGGTTAAGGGTGCTAAGGGATATTTAGTATATGTGGGAAGTAAGAAGGTAAAGAGTCTTAAAAAGACCAACTTTACATATACTAAAACTGTTAGAGGAAAGACATATACATTTAAGGTTAAGGCTTTTACTAAAAAAGGAAAGAAGAAAATTTATTCTAAGGTAGCTAAGAAAACTGTGAAGGTGCCGGTTAAAACCACACCGAAAACTCCTAGCAAGCCAATAACACAGGATTATGAGGATATAAGATTACCTGAAGATGGTATTCCTGAAACAATATATGTAGGATATAACTCTAATACTAAAACATTAGTTTTCACTCATTATGATAAGGATAAATATTTAAATAATTGCGATGTAAAATATGGAGATATCTATAATAAAACATTTACTAATGAAACACTTCCATGGAGAAATGTGGCTAAGGATGTGTTATATGTAAATATTTCTACTCAGATTAAGCCTAAGAATACTGCATATTGGTTCTACGGCGTGGGAAGCGAAAATCTTTTAAGCTTAAATATTTCTAATATTCACACTGTGAATGTGGTGGATATGTCTTATATGTTCTACGAGTGTGGAATGCTTGAAATGCGTAATTTAATGTTAGGAGATAACTTTGATACATCTAATGTTAGAAATATGTCACATATGTTTGAGGAATGTGGAAAGTGTAGCTTAAAGACTTTAGATCTTAAGAATAAGTTTGACACATCTAATGTGGTTGATACATCATATATGTTTAATGAGTGCGGACAGTCATTGTCTCAGATAGATTTAGGAGAAAAATTTAATACCTCTAACGTAAAAAATATGTCTAATATGTTTAGCTTAGTTAATGGAAATAAAGTTAGCTCCATATACTTAGGAAAACAGTTTGACACTGCCAATGTAGAAAATATGGAATCAATGTTCCAGACTTGTTCTAATCTAATTGAGATTCAGTTATTTGATAAGTTTGATACATCTAATGTAAAGACAATGGATTGGATGTTTGCAGATTGTAAAAATATTAGTAAGTTAATTTTAGGTAGTAAATTTAACACAGCTAAGGTGGAAAGCATGACTGGTATGTTTAATAATTGCGGCGAAATAGCCAGTCTTGATTTAAGTATGTTTAATACCACAAAGGTAAAAAATATGGATTATATGTTTACTAATTGTAAAAATTTAACTCAGATAAATTACGGAAATAATTTTAAAAGCGGAAGTTTAACTAGCAGCATTAGTATGTTTGATAATTGCCCTGCTAATAGACCTAGCTGGGTTATTTAATCACAAGATTATTCGAAGAGAGGAAGATTATGGAGACTTATAAAAAATTAAGTAGCGTGGCTATGACAAGTGAGAATCCTCTTTGGAAACAAATGACTAAAAGAGAAAGAGATATGTATACACGAGGGGATGATGTTAGAAGTCCCTTTGCTAGGGATTACACGAGAATTCTACATTCATTGGCATATCGCCGCCTAAAGCATAAGACTCAGGTGTTTTTTAATGCTGCCGGCAATGACCATATTTGTACTAGAATAGAGCATGTATCCCATGTAGATTCTGTGGCGAATACCATTGCTAATTATCTAGGATTAAATGAAGAGCTAACTAAGTCAATAGCGGTGGCTCACGATTTAGGTCACGCACCTTTCGGTCATTTAGGGGAGAGTATAATTAGTAAGCTATCAGAAAAATATTTAAATGAAAAATTTTGGCATGAGAAAAATGGAGTTTACCTGGTAGATAAGGTAGAACTTTTAGAGGATAATGAATATAATCTTTTAAATTTAAATTTAACTTATGCTGTGCGAGATGGAATTATATCTCACTGCGGAGAGATAGACCAAAACGGAATAAAGCCTAGAACTGATTATTTTGAATTAGAAAAATTTATTGAGCCCGGTCTTTATCAGGCGGCTACCTGGGAGGGCTGTGTAGTAAAATTGTCTGATAAGATAGCTTATCTGGGCCGAGATATTGAAGATGCCATAAGATTAGGTTATCTTAATAATGAGCAGAAAAATATGCTTAGGGATATGGCTAGAATCAATGATGAAAAGGCAGTTAATACCACTGTTATTATGCATAATATGATAATTGATTTATGTAAAAACAGCAGTATAGAAAACGGTCTGTCATTAAGTGAGACAATGCATCAGCAGTTACTCACTATAAAGAAATTTAATTATGATTATATATATAATAACAATCGCTTAAAGCCTTTTGAAAATTATTCGAAGCTTATAATTAATGAAATCTTTAATGACTTAATGTCATATTACAAAGGTGAGGATACCATTAATTATTTAGATAAAATTAAATTTAATAAGCGAAAATTTGTGGAAGGGTTTGCCACATGGATTGTTCAGTTTTGCGATATAGATGATTCATATCCTGATTGGGCTAAGCGGGATGATAAGAGATGTAAAAATGAAAAAATATACGGAAGTCTTAGTGATGAGAAGACTTATATAAGAGCAGTAATTGATTTTATATCAGGAATGACGGATGTATATGCCATTAATTCCTTCGAGGAATTATTGGATTGTTAGAGAGGAGATAATAATGGGGAATAAAAGAAATTCATTTTCAGGAGCTATAGGATTTGTACTGGCTGCGGCAGGAAGTGCCGTAGGTCTGGGAAATATCTGGAGATTTCCATATTTAGCAGCAAAGGATGGCGGAGGATTATTTGTAATCATTTACTTTATCCTGGCCTTTACATTTGGATATACTCTATTAGTGACGGAAGTGTCTATTGGAAGACTTACTAAGCAGAGTTCTCTTACAGCATATAATAGAATTAAAAATGGAAAAGTTTGGAAAGCATTAGGAATTATTTCCTGTCTTGTTCCATTTTTAATATTGCCATATTACTGTATTATCGGAGGATGGGTAACAAAGTACAGTGTGTCCTTTGCCACTAATAAAATGGCAGAGGTAGCCCATAACGACTTTTTTGGTAACTTTATTACCGATAAGACAGAACCTATTGTCTTTGATTTTATATTCTTGTTAATAACTGTGATAGTGGTTTTTGCCGGTGTTAATAAAGGTATCGAGAGAATGTCTAAGATTCTTATGCCGTCATTATTATTCTTAATAATCTTTATTGCAATTTATGCATTGTTATCCAATGATCCTGACAGTGGAAGAAGCGGATTAGACGGATTAAAGGTTTACTTAATTCCTGACTTAAAGACGTTAACCTTTAAGAAGTTTGTTATTACATTGACGGATGCCATGGGTCAGCTATTTTACAGTATTAGCGTGGCAATGGGAATTATGATAGCATATGGTTCTTATTTTAAGAAGGAAAATAACTTAGTACAATCAGTTAACAGAATAGAATTGTTTGATACATTTGTAGCTTTCACTGCCGGTATTATGATTATTCCACCGGTATTCGTTTACATGGGATATGAAGGCCTAGAAAGCGGTGGTCCTGGTCTTATGTTTAAGACATTGCCTAAGGTATTCCTAGAGATGGGAGATGTGGGAAAGGTATTTGGAGCAGCATTCTTTGTAATGGTATTTTTTGCGGCATTAACCAGCTCAGTATCAGTCCTTGAGGCAGTGGTGTCATCTTTGATGGATAAATTTAAAATGTCCAGAAAAAAAGCGGTTGTTATAGAATTTTTCATTACATTTATTTTAGGTGTGATTGTGTGCCTAGGTTACAATGTCTTCTACTTTGAGGCTAAACTTCCTAACAGTGGAAAGGGACAGACAGCTCAGATTTTAGATATTATGGATTACTTAGCTAACAATATTTTAATGCCTCTAGTAGCTATTGGAACCTGTATCCTTATAGGTTGGGTTGTGGGACCTAAGCTAATTATAGATGAGGCTACTATTAACGGCGAAAAGTTTAGAAGAAAAAAATTATATGTGGTAATGATTAAATATATATGTCCAATATTGCTATTTGTATTACTAGCAGTTTCACTGGGACTATTTAATATATTAGGAATTAACTAACGGAGGCCTTGATGAATAAAAAATATTTAGAGTTACTGTCAAAGGATTTTCCTACAATTGATAGTGCAGCTAGCGAGATAGTAAACCTTTCGGCCATAAGAAGCTTGCCAAAGGGTACAGAATATTTTTTCAGCGATATGCACGGTGAGTATGAAGCGTTTATTCATATGCTAAGAAGTGCGTCTGGAATGATTAAAAATAAAATAGATATTACATTGGAAAAAACAGTAAGCTCCACAGAGAGGGAAGCACTAGCTAACCTAATCTATTATCCTGATAAGGAATTAAAGAGACTAAAAAGAGAGGGGTTAATAGATGATGAGTGGAGACGACTTACAATATACAGATTAATTCAGGTTTGTGAGGCGGTTTCTGCTAAGTACACCAGATCTAGAGTTCGAAAAAGAATTCCAAAGGATATGGTCTATATATTAGATGAACTATTAAATGTAACAGATGACGTAAATAAAGATTACTATTACGAGGAGATTATCAGCACCATTCTCGACACAGGAATAGCAGATCATTTCATCGGTTCAATATGTAGAATGATTCAGTCACTAGCCATCGACAGATTACATATTATCGGCGATATCTATGATAGAGG
>CACZSI010000106.1 GCA_902783775.1 uncultured Lachnospiraceae bacterium | reverse complement strand
CATATGATGGTATGCTGTGAGTGAATGTGTTATACATTAATTTGGGTGGCACCGCAGGAGTATATTATAGCTCTTGTCCCTTTAGTCTTAAGGGGACGAGGGCTTTTTTGTTTGTCTTTTTTACCCTTAGGCTATAAATCACAGCTCGACTTTTCATATTATTTTAATTGTTCAGGAGGGAAATGATGAGAACACAAACATATGAAGAGATTAAAGAGTATATGAAAGACTACAGTTTGATTCCTATTTGTAAGGAAATCTACGCAGATGTAATTACACCGATTTCATTGCTTAGAAAGTTAGAAGCATCCGGAAATAACTTCTTTCTTCTAGAAAGTGTGGAAGGTGGAGAAAAATGGGCCAGATATTCTTTTTTAGGATATGATCCATTATTACATGTGACATGTAAAGACGGACAGGTAACATACAAAAGTGGAGCCATTGGCAAAGTAAAAGATATAAATCCAATGGACGGACTAAGAGAGGTTTTAGCGAAATATAAATCACCTAAGATTGAGGGAATGCCTACATTTACAGGCGGCTTGGTGGGATATTTCGGATACGAAATGATTAAGTATCAGGAGCCTAAATTAAAAATAAAATCTAGCGATATAGATGATTATCATTTAATGCTTTTTGATAAGGTAATCGTGTTTGATCACCTAAGACAGAAGATAATGGTGATTGCTAATATGACAGCTAAGGATGAATTACAGGGATACAATAAAGCTTTACTAGAGATTGAAAAGATGATCTCACTAATTACTGATGAAATTGAGTTAGTGGAAAATCCTGTAGATAATAATCTAGAGTTTAGTTGCAATACATCTGAGGAAGAATATAAAAAGATGGTTGAGAAAACTAAGGATTACATTAAAGAGGGAGATATCTTTCAGGGAGTTATTTCTAGAAAGTTTGAAGCTAAGTCTAAATGTTCATTGCTTAATGCATACAGAGTTTTAAGAACAACTAATCCATCTTCTTATATGTACTACATTCAGACAGAGGATTTACAGATAGCAGGTGCTTCACCCGAGACTATGGTTAAGTTAGTGGACAATGAACTAACTACTTTCCCGGTAGCAGGAACTAGACCTAGAGGTAAGGATGATATAGAGGATAAAGAATTAGAGAAAGATTTATTAGCGGATGAGAAGGAGTTAGCTGAGCACAATATGTTAGTTGATTTAGCTAGAAATGATATTGGAAGAATAGCTAAGTATGGAAGTGTTAAGGTTAAGGATTATATGAGTATTCACAGATTCTCAAGAGTTATGCATATTGCATCTACTGTAACAGGAGAACTTAGAGATGACTGTGATGCACTTTCAGCTATTGGAGCATTGCTTCCTGCAGGAACATTGTCAGGAGCTCCTAAGTTTAGAGCAGTTGAGATTATTGACGAGTTAGAAAAAGAGCCTAGAGGAGTTTACGGTGGTGCTATTGGATATATTGATTTATCCGGTAACTTAGATGTTTGTATTGCCATTAGAACAGCAGTTAAAAAGGACGATACAGTGACAGTTCAGGCAGGTGCCGGAGTTGTGGCAGACAGCGTACCATACAATGAATATATGGAATGCGCCCACAAGGCAGGAGCCGTAATTGATGCAGTGAAGAGAGGAAGTGAGCTAGGAAATGATATTGTTAATAGATAATTATGATAGTTTCTCTTACAATGTAGTTCAGTTAATTGGCAAAGTAGCTAAGGGCGATGTATTAGTTAAGAGAAATGATGAGATAAGTGTAGATGAAATTAGAGAAATAAATCCTAGGGCAATTGTGATTTCCCCGGGACCTGGAAAGCCAAAGGATGCAGGTGTGTGTAAGGAAGTAGTTGAAAAGTTAAAGGAAGAATATCCTATACTTGGAATTTGTTTAGGTCATCAATGTATCTGTGAAGTTTTCGGCGGAGAAGTTACATATGCTAAGCGTCTAATGCATGGAAAAGAAAGTGTTATAGACGTAAAAGAGGACGAGATTTTTAAAGGATTGGAAAATGGATTTAGCGCAGCCAGATATCACTCATTAAGTGCTAATGAAGAAAAGATGCCGGAGTGCTTAGAGGTTATTGCAAAGGCTAGTGATGATGGCGAGATTATGGCTGTCAAACATAAGAATTATAAAATTTACGGATTTCAGTTTCATCCGGAATCAGTTTTAACACCGGACGGAGAAGTATTAATTAAGAATTTTTTAAAATGCTGCTAGAGCGTAAGTATATAAGTTTTTTAGGAGGATATTATGATTAGAGAAGCTAGTAGAAAATTAGTAAAAGGGGAAAACTTAAAGTATGATGAGGTTAGAGAAGTTATGTCAGAGATTATGAGCGGTGAGACATCACCTACACTCATAAGTGCTTATTTAGTGGCATTGAGAATGAAGGGAGAGACAGTTGAGGAAATCTCAGGTTCAGCTCAGGGTATGAGAGATGCTGCTCAGACATTAAATTATGATGGCGACTTATTAGAGATTGTAGGAACAGGTGGTGATGAGGCATACACATTTAATATTTCTACAACATCAGCTTTTGTTATTGCAGCTACAGGGGTTAAGGTTGCTAAGCATGGTAACAGAAGCGTATCAAGTAAGTCAGGAGCTGCGGATGTTCTTGAGTCATTAGGTGCCAAAATCGATATTACACCACAGCAGAGTGTTGAAGTTTTAGATAAATGTAATTTTGCATTCCTATTCGCTCAGAAGTATCACACTTCAATGAAGTATGTAGGACCTGTTAGATCAGAGCTGGGATTGAGAACTGTATTTAATATTTTAGGACCTTTAACTAATCCGGCAGGTGCCAGCCACAATGTTATCGGTGTTTACTCAGAAGAATTAGTAAGACCAATAGCTGATGTTTTAGTTAACTTAGGAGTTAAGAGAGCATTAGTAGTTTATGGAATGGACAGAATGGATGAGATTTCATTAAGTGCTAAGACAAAGGTAGCTGAGATTAAGGATAATAAGGTTATTGCAGAATATGAAATTGATCCTAGAGATTACGGATTTGAGCTTTGTGACAAGGAAGATATCGTAGGAGGAGATTCTACTGTAAATGCTGAGATTACTAAAGATATTTTAACTGGTAAACTTCATGGACCTAAGAGAGATATCGTTATATTAAATGCAGCAGCTGGTATCTTTGTGGCTAAGAATGATATTACAATTAAAGAAGCTGTTGAGATGGCAAAGGATGCTATCGACAGTGGAAAAGCTTATGAAGTATTACAGAAATATGTGGAAGTTTCAAATAGCTTTGATGCATAAGATGGAGTAGATATGATATTAGATAAATTAGTAGAAGCTACAAAAAGAAGAATAGAGAAACAAAAAAATGAAGTGCCTCTAGAGGTTATTAAAAAGCAGGCATTAGAAATGGAAAAATCTGATTTTTCTTTTGAGAAAGCTTTAAAGAATCAGGGGATGACTTTTATCTGTGAGGTAAAAAAGGCATCACCTTCTAAAGGATTAATTGCTAAAGAGTTTGATTATTTAAATATAGCTAGGGATTATGAGAAAGCTGGTGCAGGATGTATTTCCTGTTTGACAGAGACAGATTATTTTTTAGGTAGTGATAAATATCTTAAAGAGATTTGTCAGACTGTTAATATACCGGTTATAAGAAAAGATTTTACTATTGATGAGTATATGATTTATCAGGCTAAGGTACTTGGCGCTAGCGCAGTTTTATTAATCTGTGCCATCCTTGATCAGGAGACTTTAGAAAAATACATTGATATATGTGACAGCTTAGGTTTGTCAGCCCTAGTGGAAGCTCATGATGAGAAGGAAATAGAGATGGCTATAAAAGCTAAAGCTAGAATCATTGGTGTCAATAACAGAAATCTTAAGGACTTTAAAGTGGACATAAATAATAGTATAAGGTTGAGAAAAATTGTTCCAAGTGATATATTATTTGTGGCGGAAAGTGGTATTAAAACTGCAGATGATATTGAAAAATTAAATGAGAACAATGTTAACGCTGTTCTTATCGGAGAGACTTTGATGAGAGCTAAAGATAAAAGAAAAATGCTGGATGAATTAAAAGGCATTTAGAATGAGAGGGAAATGATGAGTAAAGGTAGATTTGGTGAATTTGGAGGACAGTTTGTTCCTGAGACTCTTATGCCGGCTATACATGAATTAGAGGCTGCATATGAGCATTATAAAAATGATGAAGAGTTTGTTAAGGAATTAGATTATCTATTTAAGAATTATATTGGCAGACCATCTATTTTATATTATGCAGAAAATATGACTAAGGATTTAGGTGGAGCTAAGGTTTACCTTAAGAGAGAAGACTTAAATCATATGGGAGCGCATAAGTTAAATAATGCTCTAGGACAGGCACTTTTAGCTAAGAAGATGGGTAAGAAGAGACTTATCGCAGAGACAGGTGCAGGACAGCACGGTGTGGCTACAGCTACAGCAGCAGCTCTATTAGGTATGGAATGTGAAGTTTTCATGGGAGAGATTGATGCTAATCGTCAGGCATTAAATGTTTATAGAATGGAACTTTTAGGTGCTAAGGTTCATGCAGTAACATCAGGAACTAAGGTACTTAAGGATGCCGTTAATGAGACTATGAGAGAGTGGAGTAATAGAGTGGAAGATACTCATTATGTTATTGGCTCAGTAATGGGACCACATCCATTCCCAGAGATGGTTAGAGATTTCCAGGCAGTTATTGGAAAAGAAATTAAGCAGCAGATTCTTGAGTTAGAGGGAAGACTTCCTGATGCAGTTATTGCCTGCGTAGGTGGTGGATCAAATGCTATCGGAGCTTTCTATGATTTTATTGAAGATAAGGATGTTAAGTTAATAGGAGCAGAGGCGGCAGGTAGAGGAATTAATACACCTGATAATGCAGCTACATTAACTCTTGGAACACCTGCTATCTTCCACGGCATGAAGTCTATTTTCTGTCAGGATGAGTATGGTCAGATAGCACCGGTTTACTCTATTTCAGCAGGATTAGATTATCCGGGAATTGGACCAGAGCATGCAATGCTTGCTACATCTAAGAGAGCACAGTATGAGGCTATTACAGATGATGAAGCAGTAAATGCCTTCGAGTATTTAGCTAAGACTGAGGGAATAATTCCAGCTATCGAGAGCTCACACGCTATTGCATGTGCAATAAAGCATATACCAAATATGTCAAAAGACGAAATCGCTGTTATCAACGTATCAGGTCGTGGTGACAAGGACGTGGCAGCTATAGCAAGATATAGAGGAGTAGATATTCATGATTAAGGTAAGAGAAGCGTTTAATAATAAAAAAGCATTTATAGGTTTTGTCACAGCAGGTGATCCTGATTTAGACACAACTAAAGAAATTATATTATCAATGCAGGAAGGTGGAGCTGATCTAATTGAAATCGGAATCCCATTCTCAGATCCTGTAGCTGAGGGTACAGTAATCCAGGCCGCTTCATATAGAGCATTAAAGGATGGGTGTACCACAGATAAGATTTTTGATATGGTAGAAAGCATCAAAGATCAGATTAAAATTCCACTGGTATTTATGACATATATGAATATTGTTTATAAGTACGGTGTTGATAAATTTATGAAGAAATGTACACAGTGTGGTGTGTCAGGTATAATTATTCCGGATTGTCCATTTGAGGAGAAGCACGAGCTTGAGCCTGTTTGCATTGCCAATGACATTGACCTTATCTCATTAATTGCTCCTACATCAAAGGAGAGAATAAAAGAAATTGCATCAAGTGCTCAGGGCTTTGTTTATATCGTATCTTCAATGGGAGTTACAGGTGTAAGAAGCGAGATTACTACAGATATTAAGTCAATGGTTGAGTTAGTTAAGCAGCAGAAGGATATTCCATGTGCTGTAGGATTTGGTATTTCTACACCACAGCAGGCAGCAGAGATGTCTAAGAATGCTGATGGAGTTATCGTTGGTTCAGCTATTGTAAATATAGTGGCAGAGCATGGAAAAGAGAGTCCTAAGTTTGTTTATGATTATGTTAAGTCAATGAAGGACGCTATTAAATAATTAAATAAAGAAAGAGTTAGATGATTATGAAAACAATAAAAAAAATACATGCATTATTACTAACATTAACATTAATGGTTCCTTGTTCACCTATTAACGCGAAAAATGTTACTACATTGGAGTGTGGAGATTTTATCGTTTCAGGAAATATAGAAGGAATATCCCAAAATTCTAATCAGTTAATTATTAATTCAGGGACAGACTTTGTTATTAAAATGAAGGATGGTTTGAAGAAAACTGATTATGTCATTGTAGTTGATGACAGAGATAATGCTAAAATAACAATGGAAAATCTAAATGTTGAATCAGATAAAGAATGTGCTATTACTCTTATCAATTCTAATGCTGAATTAGTATTTCCAGAAGGTACACAAAGTACTTTTGTTTCTAATACAAAAGCAGGAATTAATGTTTCAAAGGGTAGTAAATTGACAATTTCCGGGAAGGGAACTGTTAATTCAAAGGCAGAGGGTAATAACCCAGGAATTGGTTCTACAATGGATAATCCTGAATGCGGTGAGATTGTCATTAAAGAAGGAACAGTAAATGCCCAATCTAGTTTTGGAGCTGGCATTGGTGGATGTGTTGAAGGAAATGGCGCAACAGTGACTGTTGAAGATGGAAATGTGAATGCATCATCATCAATGGGTTCGGCAATTGGAGCGGGTTTTTCAGGTGAGAAAATCCAGGGAGCTTCAGGAGGAAAATTTACAGTTAACAATGGAACAGTGAAGGCAAGTAGTACTCACGGAACCGGAATCGGCGGTGGCTGGACAGACGGCGAAAATGGCGGTAACGGTGGAAATGGTGGTGAAGTCATTGTAAATGGCGGAACAATAAATGTTGAGGTAAACAGTTTAGCAACCGGAATCGGTGGCGGCTGGTCTAGTGAAGGAAACGGTGGCAACGGCGGAACCTTTACAATGAATGACGGCGAGGTTATAATTCAGGCCCAGGGAGGAACCGCTATAGGAGGCGGAAGATCTGGCGTTAAAGGTGGAGCCGGTGCTGATGTTATATTGAATGGTGGAACATTAACTGCTAAGACAAAGTTCGGAAATGTAGCTATCGGTGGTGGCTCAGCGATAGAGGAAGAAAATACCATCGGTGGAGATGCTGGAAAACTAACAATTAACGGCGGAAATCTCATTGCCGAAACAGAGTTAAATGATTTATCAAATGTTTGCATTGTAGGTCCTGGTCGTGGAGCGACAAAAGGAGCAGCAGGAAAAATTACTATCAATCCACAGAATGGAATGAAGATAAAAGCTAATGTCGGTGCTGCAGGAGTAATAAATGAACTAGAAGGTTCTCCATTTAGTTCAATGACTCAATTAGGCGATTTTGAATTATATTCTTACTTTAGTACTAGCGAAACTAAAATAGAGGAAGTAACAACACAGGAAGCGACAACAGAAGCAGCAACACAGGAAGCGACAACAGAAGCAGCAACACAGGAAGTAACAACAGAAGCAGCAACACAGGAAGTAACAACACAGGAAGTAACAACACAGGAACATACTACTTCAAATAAGCTTCAGCCTACAACAGAAAAAACTGTAGTTGCTCCTAAGGCAGTGAAACTAAAGAAGCTAAAGTATAAGAAAAAGAGAATCGTTGCGACATGGAAAAAAAGAGAATCCGTAAACGGATTTGAAATCCAGTATTCTACTAATAAGAAATTTAAAAAGAATGTTCACAAAAAAATTCTTTCTGGTGTCTCTTATAAATTTAAAGCTAAAAAGGGAAAGACTTATTATGTAAGAGTTCGCGCTTTTAGAAAAAATGGAATAAAGAATATTATTGGAGCATGGAGTAGCGTAAAACGATATAAAAGAAAATAAAGTTAGGATAATCCTATAAAAAGCAGTTATGATTTAGATATTTAACCTGTCTACTTGACAGGGGGCATATCATTATCATAACTGCTTTTTAAAATCTGGCTGTAATGCCGTTTATTTAAAGAATACTAAAATCAAGTTCCAAAATATGAGAAGTGCATATAATCTTTTCTGTCTCCCCAGAAACCTCTAGTGAATCCATATTTTTCTAAAATAGTAACTAACTTACATTTAAGAGGAATGGAATATTTACTCTTCTTAGGCTTCCAGAAGGAGCCGGCTATAATAGTCTTTCCATCAATCATATAGTTTTCAGTTGGATTAATATCAATGGCACATCCAAAACAATGTTCAGATACCTTGTTAGCTCTCCAATTGTAGCATCCAATAGAATTAATTGGAAATCTTTCTTTAGTCTTTAAAATTTCCTTAAACATTTTCTTCATACTAGGGGCTAATGCTTTATTAACCTGCATATAAAATTTTCGTTTATATTTTTTCTTCTTAGCTCCTATATCCCATACCTTAATAGTAATGGTAGTCATATGCTTTTTAGCTACCTTAGCTGATTTATATCTGGAAGATTTTAAACTTCCGAACAATCTCATATACTTTTCTTCATATGGCTCATTTTTAAATGAGTAGTAGTTACAATACTTCTGGTAATATTTAGCAGGTGTTCCTAAAAGAGCAGTACCGCCAATATTTTTAAATGTGTAAACCTTATAAAAGTACGCCTTTCCATTTTTTACTTTTTTATGTGTATAAGTAGTCGTATTTTTATTTAATGTTTTAAGAAGTTTATATTTTCCATTGCTCTTAGTAGAATAGTAAACTTTATATCCGTCGGCATCTTTAATAGATTTCCAGGAAATTTTATTCTGCTTTTTTTTAGGTGAAACTGCTTTATTGATAGTAGCTGATGAAATAGTAGCCACAGCATTTACTATATTAGAAGCTTTTCCCTCGTAAGTGATATTTTGTTCAGTATTAACTGCCACAACCTTATAAAAATATTTTGTTCCGATTTTAAGCTTAGAATCTTTAAAAGATGTAGTAGTACTTGATACGGAATTTACTAAAGTGTATGTACCATTTTGTGAAGTGCTTCTGTAAATATTAAAGCCGGTGTAGGTAACCTCATTAGTCATATTCCACTTAATAGTCAATGCTTTATTCCCACTTTGTGAAATAGAAGTGACTGTTGGTGCATCCAATGTAACAGTAATCGGTACAGTATTTGAAAAATCACTGAAAATAGAAGCAGGAGTATAGACTTCAGGAGTGTAAAAACTTTTAACCTTATAATAGTATGTTTTACCGAAAGTTAAAGAATCATAATCCTCGAAAGTTTTATCCATACTAGATCCAATAAAATCAAAACTAACCATATCGCTGGAGCGGTAAACATCAACTCCATTAGAATAATTATCATTGTAATCCCAATCAAGAGAAACGTATCTGTAATTAGAATTATACTCACCCCTCAATGTAGGTGCATTAAGTTTAATATCAGCAAATGCGTTGACAGACATAGATAAAGTCGTAGTCAAAGCCAATATAAAAGCAACTGAACGTTTTAAAAACATAATACTTTTACCTCCATTTGTTTTTGTATATTTTAACACAAAAATATGATAAAAGTAATATGAATTACATAATTTTAGAAAAACATTTCAATTATAGCTATTATGGAAGTGATAACCGCGGCTTTGCTTGAAAAATAGTGATAATGATGTATAATATATTTTGGCTATTTAACAATATTAATTGGGAAATATCTCAATCAATATACATTTTTATTTTATAGGTGATAAAAGTGATAAAGAGTATAATAAACAGATTAAAAACAGATAAGAAGCTAAAAGGGATTGTCATGACTGTTTTAGAGATGCTTCTTGTGACAGGAATCTTATTTGGAATTCTTATGTATGCTGAATCAAAGATTAATTCTGAAGCAGATAAGACAAGTGGAATATCTGATATTGAAAAAGAAGAAACAACGAAGCCTAAGATTTTAAAGGTTTATGATGTTGTAATTAATAAAACTAATAAATTTATTACCATATATGAGACAGCACAGGGCAATAGAAATGCCATAAGATCTTATAAAGCTACAATAGGTAAAGATTTAAAGCCTGGTAGCTATAAGATGACAGATGTTAAGCATATGTGGATTAGAAAAGGTAATTGGTACAGATATGCCATAAAATTCAGTAATAAATGGATTTACAGCTGTACTTATACTGATAAATATCCATATTATTTAGATGTTTCTGATTACAGTAAATTAGGAAGTGTAATGGAGGGCGAAAATATATCTGTAAATGCCCAGGCAGCACAGTTTTTATACTCCCATATGTATGAGGGATTTAAAATCACAGTTGTTAAAGGAAAAAAAGGAGATGTAGCCCCACAGATGCAGGAAAATCCAGCACTTTTAACAGGTCTATGCTGGGATCCTACAGATCCTGATAAAGATAGTCCGTATTTAAAAAAACAAAATGGAAAGATAGTATTTGGTTCTCCTGTAGTTGTAGTAGAAAGAAAACATGATATTGATTATTTAGCTAATGTAGTGGCCCTTGATCCTAAAGGTGGATTAATTAATAATCAGTTGAAGTGGAAAAAAATAAGCACTAAAAAATCAGGAAAGTATAAGGTTAAATATTATACTAAGTCTAAAGCTTCAATTAAGCTTCAGGGAACGCAAACTGTAATAGTTCAAGATACATTATCACCATCCATTGAGGTGGTTTTACCTGTTAATAAAAAGAATAAGCCTAAGAAATTCGTCTATAAAGTTAAATCCGGTAAAAGAGTGGATATGGCTAATGAAAAAAATGTAGATGATATTAAGGAGATGATTAAAAAGCAGCTTCGTATCAGTGAGAAAAAATGTAAGATTAGAATTTATTTTCCGAAAGCAAGGGAAATTCGAATTGGTACGATGTATGCGCAGGTGAGAGTCCAAGACAGAGATGGAAATGAAAGCAATATCACAGTTCCTGTTAAAATAGCTATTAAAAAGCCTAAAAAAGATAAAAAGAAGGAACTTGAGAAAAAGAAGAAGCTAGAAGAAAAGAAGAGAAAGCTAAAAGAGAAGAAAAAGCTCGAAGAAAAAAGACGTCAGGAAGAAAAGAGAAAACGTCTTTTAGAAAAAAAGAGACGGGAAAAAGAGAAGAAGAGAAAACTAAAAGAAAAGAAAAAGCGTCTAAAAGAAAAGAAGAAAAGAGAAAAAGAAAAAGAAAAAGCTAAAAAGAAACAGCTAGAAGAAAAGACAACACAAGAATTAGATTAATATATTTTTAGGAGGAGTTATGGCAGAGGTTTATAACCATAAGGTAATTGAAAAGAAATGGCAGAAATATTGGGAGGAGAATGAAACATTTAAGACTGATGTTTGGGATTTTAGTAAGCCTAAATATTATGCGCTTGATATGTTCCCATATCCATCAGGAGTAGGTCTTCACGCAGGACATCCGGAAGGATACACAGCGACAGATATTATGTCTCGAATGAAGAGAATGCAGGGATACAATGTATTGCATCCAATGGGATACGATTCATTTGGTCTTCCAGCAGAGCAGTACGCTGTAAACACAGGAAATCATCCTAACGGATTCACTCAAAAAAACATTGAGACATTCTCAAAACAGTTAAAAGAATTAGGATTTGATTATGATTGGTCTAAGGTTATTGCCACATCTGATCCTAAATTTTATAAATGGACACAGTGGATTTTTAAACAGCTTTATAAGGCTGGATATGCTAAGCACATCGACATGCCTGTTAACTGGTGTGAGGAATTAGGAACAGTTCTATCAAATGACGAGGTTATTGACGGTAAGTCAGAGCGTGGCGGATTCCCAGTTGTAAGAAAGAATATGAAGCAGTGGGTTATCGACCAGGTAGCTTTTGCAGAGAAATTATTAGATGGTTTAGAGGAGATTGACTGGCCTGAGTCAACTAAGGAAATTCAGAGAAACTGGATTGGAAAATCAACAGGTGTTGAGGTGGACTTTGACATCGTAGGTGGCGGAAAATTCTCTATCTTTACTACATGTATCGAGACTATTTACGGAATCACATTTATGGTTCTCGCTCCAGACGGAGATATTGTGGCATCTCTTATGGATAGAGTGGAAAATAAAGAGGAAGTTCAGGCTTATATCGACGAGACATTAAAGAAGAGCGATATGGACAGAACTGAATTAAATAAAACAAAGTCAGGTTGTAAGTTAGAGGGATTATATGCAATTAATCCTGTTAACGGTAAGGAAGTTCCATTATTCATCGGTGATTTCGTACTTGCTAGTTACGGAACAGGTGCGGTAATGGCTGTACCAAGTCATGACCAGAGAGACTTTGAGTATGCTATTGCTCACAATATCGATATGATTCAGGTTATTGACGGTGGCGATGTTTCAGAGCATGCTTTTGAGAAGCAGGATTATTTAGGTAAAGGCTGCAAGCTTATGAATTCAATGGAATTCGATGGAATGACTGTGGAGGAAGCTAAGGAAGCTATCACAGCTAAGCTTGAAAAGCAGGGTGTAGCCAGAAAGAAAGTTAACTATAAATTCCGTGAGTGGATTTTTGCTCGTCAAAGATATTGGGGTGAGCCAGTTCCTTGTGTATATAAAGAGGATGGAGAGATTTACTTTATTCCTGATGAGGAATTACCATTAATTCTTCCTGAGTTAGATGATTACAAAGGAAAGAATGGTAAGGCTCCACTTGAGAATGCTACAGAGTGGAAGCAGTATGATAAGAATGGTATCAAGGGAACTAGAGAGACATCTACTATGCCAGGTTCAGCCGGTTCTTCATGGTACTATATGAGATATATTGATCCTGATAATGATGAAGAATTCGCTAATCAGGAATTATTAAAGCATTGGCTACCTGTAGATTTATATGTAGGTGGTCCTGAGCATGCTGTAGGACATCTTCTATATTCTAGAATTTGGAACAGATTTTTATATGACAATAACCTTTCACCGGTTAAAGAGCCATTTAAGAAGTTAGTTCATCAGGGAATGATTCTAGGTGAAAATGGAATTAAGATGGGTAAGAGATTCCCAGAATTCGTAGTAAATCCAAGCGATATTGTAAGAGACTTCGGTGCCGATACACTTAGATTATATGAAATGTTTATGGGACCATTAGAGGTTTCAAAGCCATGGAATTCAAACAATGTTCAGGGTGCTAAGAGATTTATCAACAGAGTATGGACATTCTTCACAGAGCCTGAAAATATTACTGAGGATAATGATGATAAGTTAACTAAGATTTATCACCAGACAGTTAAGAAGGTTACAAACGATTTCGAGGAATTAGGATATAATACAGCTATCAGCCAGATGATGATCTTTGTCAATGCAGTTTATAAGAACAAAACTTGTCCTAGAGAGTATGCTGAAGGCTTAATTAAGATGTTCTCATGTATCTGCCCTCATGTAGGTGAAGAGATTTGGCAGAAGATGGGACATGATGATACTATCGCATTTGAGGCATGGCCAGAGTATGACGAGGCTAAGACAGTGGAAGATGTAGTAGAAATCGCTGTTCAGATTAATGGAAAAACTAAGGCTGTTATCGAGATTGCTAAGGACATTGCTAAGGATGATGCGCTAGCTAAGGGTAAGGAAGCTTTAGCAGGAAAGATTGATGGAGATATCGTTAAGGAAATTTATGTTCCTGGCAGAATTATTAATATCGTAGTAAAAAAATAGTAGATTTACTATTTTAAATAAATAACTAATTATTGAAAGTTTACAGGACTTTCAGATTCTTGTATAATCACTTAGGTGTGCTATGCACCTAAGGATTGAAAATTGGAGGTACAAACAAGATGGAAAAAATTAAAATGACTACACCATTGGTTGAGATGGACGGAGATGAGATGACTAGAAT
>CACZSI010000105.1 GCA_902783775.1 uncultured Lachnospiraceae bacterium | reverse complement strand
CAAGTGTTCTATTTTCTGTTTTTCATCTTTTTGCAATTCATCTCACCACCTATAGAGGAGGGAGAATTCTTGCTATAATTTGTTAAATATCTCCTTAAATTCACTTACGTTTTTATCTACATCTCCTGAGAATACAGCAGATCCGGCTACAATTACATTAGCTCCAGCCTCAAGTGATATATTAACGTTATCAAGCTTAATTCCACCGTCTACCTGAATCAATGTATCTAATTTATATTCATATACAATAGCATTGATAACCTCAATTTTTTCTGTACACTCATCTATATAACTCTGTCCTCCAAATCCCGGATGAACTGTCATTACTAAAATCATTTCCACCATATCGATATATGGACATACATCATCTACAGGTGTCTCCGGATTAAGAGCTAATCCGGCCTTCTTTCCTAATTTATGAATTTCATCGATAGTCTTTTTTACGTCCTCACATGCCTCAACGTGAACAGTAATATAATCTGCTCCTGCATCAGCGAAATCCTTAAGATATCTAATTGGCTCTCTAACCATAAGATGAACATCAAAAATCTTATCTGTGTTCTTTCTTACGCACTTAATAACCGGCGCACCAAAAGAAATGTTAGGAACAAAATCTCCGTCCATAACATCAAGGTGAATCCAGTCACAACCTGCCTTATCTATATTTTCAATATCTTCTCCTAATTTAGAAAAATCCGCTGACAATACGGATGGTGATAACTTAATCATATCTCTTTTCACTTTCCTTTAATTCATTGTATATAAGTTTATAGTTTTCATATCTGCTCTCTTTTATAAGACCGTCTGCCAAAGCATTTTTAACCTGACAATCCGGCTCGTTAATATGAGCGCAACCCACGAACCTGCATTTATCCATAAAAGGCTCAAACTCCGGAAACAGTCTCTCTAAATTTTCCTTAGTCATTCCCGGAATAAATAAAGAGCTAAATCCCGGTGTATCTATAAGATAAGTGTCATTTCCAATGGCAAAAATTTCTGAGTGTCTGGTAGTATTTTTACCCCTCTTAATTTTCTTACTTATATCTCCGGTCTCCATCACTACTTCCTTAGTTAAAGTGTTTAGCATAGAAGATTTTCCCACGCCTGATGGTCCGGCCATAACCGTGCTTTTACCCTTTAGAATTTCATTTACTTCATCGATTCCGATTTTTTCTTTAGTGCTAGTTATAATAACCTTATAACCTGCACTTCTATAAATATCTGCAATCTCATTAGTATTATCATCTGATGAAATATCCACCTTGTTAAAACAGATAACCACATCTATTTTCTGATACTCCATCATTATTAAAAATCGATCTAATAAATTTAAGTTAGGATTAGGATTCTTTAGAGCAAACACTAATAATACCTGATCTACATTAGCCACTTCAGGTCTTATCAAGGAATTCTTTCTCTCTAAAATCTTAGTGATATTTCCAGTGACCTTCTCGGTATCGCAAGTTAGCTCAAATTCTACATTGTCCCCCACTAAAGGCTTCTCATTTTTCTTTCGAAAAATACCTTTAGCGCGGCACTCGTAGATAACTTCATCGTTAATGACGTAGTAAAATCCACCTATTCCCTTTAGAATTTTTCCTATCATCTATTATCCTTCTTACTTAAGTTTTACATTTCCGGTAGCTACTACTTTTCCGTTAACTAATAACTCTACAGTAGCCTTACCCTTTTCAGGTCCCTTGTAAGTTCCCGTATAATCTCCCGGCCAATTAGCTACATCTTCATAGCCTTCTGCTATCTTCTGAGCCTCGCCGTTGATCATAATAGTAACTCTACCGCCAGTAATAGGATTTCCGTTTTCATCCTTTAAGTCTTCTTTAGCAAAGGAATACTCGCCCTGATACTTAGTAGCATTCTTCTTAGACTCTTCCTCTGCCTTCTTTCTGGACTCTTCTTCAGCCTTCTTCTTAGACTCTTCCTCGGCTTTCTTACTTCCCTTACTTACCACAATGCTAATGGCAGTTCCTGAAGGAGCCTTAGTTCCGCCCTTTATATTCTGTCTAATAACCTTGTCCTTAGACACTTTTTCATCGTAAACATACTTTATATTGCCCACAGTAAAACCTGCATTGTTAATCTGAGACTTAGCACCATTTACGCTAGCTCCTACCACGTTAGGCACATTGCCAATCTTATCCCCGGTACTCTTTGTTCCACGGCTAAGCTTAAGCATAATAACATCAGTTTTAGCTACTGCAGCTCTCTCCATTGGATAACAATAAGTTACTGTGTTAATTTCTCTAGCACTATAGTCATACTTTAATTCATATGTAAGTCCTAGCTTATCTAACTTAGCTATAGCTTCCTCTAATTTAAGTCCCACAAGTTTATCCGGAACATTAATCTTTTCAGGTCCCTTACTAAGAGTTAATTTTACAGTAGTATTTCTGTCAATAACACTACCTGGTGTTTCTGACTGTGAAACAATGCTGTCAGATGGATATGTGTCACTGTAAACATACTCTGACTCATATAAAACACCTAAAAAGTTATTATTTAAAGTTTCCTCAGCTTCATCCGCAGACATTCCCACTACATTAGGCACAACTGTCTTTTTAGGGTCAATAGTTTCCGACTGTGGGTTTTCAGATGCCGCCGGCAATTGAGTGCTTTTATCGATAAAGAAGATAGTAGCGATAATGGCAATTATAGTAAGTGCAATAACACCAACCACTATTCCACCTCTATCTAAGAACTTCTGTGTCTTAGTATCCACTAAATCTATATCATCCTCATCATGAGTTCTGGTATTCTTATCCCTATTATTGTCATTTAAAATAATAGTATTATTTAGATTATTACTATCTGAAATAGTAACGAAATCTACATCAGGCTCCTTAAGAGCTCTCTTTAAATCTGCAATAAGCATAGAAATCTTAGGATATCTGTTATCAGCTCTGTTTTGAGTACACTTTCTAATAATCTTATCTAAGCTTATTGGAATATCACTTCTGTATTCGCTAACACTAGGAACGTGATTTTGAATATGCTTAAGTGCTATTGTCACAGTTGATTCACCGTCAAAAGGAACTCTGCCGGTAATCATCTCAAACATAGTGATACCTAAAGAATAAATATCACTCTTCTCATCTACATATTTACCACCAGCCTGCTCCGGTGAAATATAATGTACAGAACCCATAGCTGTACCGCTCATTGTATTAGCTGATGCAGCTCTAGCGATACCAAAGTCTGTAACCTTAACCTTACCCTCTCTAGAAATCATAATATTCTGAGGTTTGATATCTCTATGAACAATCTGGTTATTGTGGGCGCACTCTATACCGTTAGCTATCTGGATAGCAATGCTTACCACTTCTCTAAATGAAAGCTTACCCTTCTTTGAAATATATCTCTTAAGAGTGATACCTTCAATTAATTCCATAACGATATAGTAAAGTCCCTCGTCCTCTCCTACATCATATACATTAACAATATTAGGGTGGATAAGGCTGGCAGCTGACTGCGCCTCCACTCTAAATTTAGAAACGAAATTTCTATCTTTACTGAATTCTTTCTTTAAAACTTTTATAGCCACGTTTCTGTTAAGCTTATGATCCTTAGCCTTATAAACATCTGACATTCCGCCAGCACCAACGCGGCTTACTATCTCATATCTGTTATTTATAAATGAACCTTTTTCTATCATCACAACACCCTACTTTATCTAGAATTTATCTGTGCAATAATCGCAGAAATATTATCCTTACCACCATTTTCATTGGCCTGGTCTATTAATGTAAGCACCGCATCTTCAATGCTGTCGCTCTCATCCACGATTTTACCTATTTCGTAATCGCTAACCATATTAGTTAATCCATCTGAACATAAAAGTAATTTATCAGAATCGCTTACCTCTATCTCAAATATATCCGGTGTAGCAGTTTTTCCCTCACTTACACCAATAGCCTTAGTGATTACGTTCTTCTTATAATGAGTTCTAGCGTCGTCTTTTTCTATAATTCCCATTTTAACCATATCCTCTACTAAAGAATGGTCTCTGGTAATCTGCTGAATATGTTTGCTAATAAGATATAATCTACTATCTCCTACATTGGCAATATATACGTGGTTATCTGTCACAGTGGCAGCCACAAATGTAGTTCCCATGCCATCATAGTCCTTACTGGAGTTAGCCATATCATATACTTCTTTATTAATAGCTAAAATACCCGCATCTAAAATATTAGCCGGATCTGACATATGAGTGGTACATACAAACTTAACAAACTTCTCAATAGCCAGTTTTGAGGCAACGTCTCCTGCCTTATGTCCTCCCATTCCGTCCGCTACGATAAATAAATTATTTAGTTTTCCTATAGGATTAGTTGAAACATATATACTGTCCTGATTAATGGTTCTCATCATTCCCACATCAGTCTTTCCATACGCTTTTATGCTATACCTTCTCACTGTTAGCTCCTTTCATGGCCAATTTATTCTACACCATTAAACATTGTATCACAGCACCAAAAAAAGGACAACAAAAACAAAGTCTTCGGTATTTCAGACCTCCCATCTAAAATATCAAAGACTTGCTTTTATTCCTGATTCATTGTTTCATTTCTAAGCTGACCACAGGCACCGTTAATATCTCGTCCCATTTCTCGTCTGACGGTGGCATTAACACCATTTCTCTCAAGCATGGCCTTAAAGTTATTAACCGCTTCTTTATTTGATTGCACAAAATCCCTTTCCTTAATAGGATTAACCGGGATTAAATTAATATGGCAATTAAGTCCTTTTACTAAACCGGCTAACTTCTTAGCTTCATTTTTCGAATCATTTACTGATGCCACTAAACTGTACTCAAAAGTAATTCTTCTTTTATTCATTGAATAATAATACTTACATGCCTCTATTATCTCTTCAATAGAATATCGATTAGCTATAGGCATAAGCTCTTTTCTGGTTTCATTGTCAGATGCGTGAAGTGAGATAGCTAATGTAATCTGGTACTTTTTCTTAGCTAAATCATAAATTCTAGGAACCAATCCACATGTAGATAATGTGATATTTCTCTGGCTCATATTCTTTCCATTTTCATCGCTAATAAGGTCAATAAAACGAATCACATTATCATAGTTATCTAATGGCTCACCACTTCCCATAAGCACCACATTTGACACCTTCTCATCGGTATCTTTTTCTATCTGATAGATCTGATCTAACAACTCAGACGCTAAAAGATTTCTATCTAATCCGTTAAGGGTAGATGCACAGAATTTACATCCCATGCGACATCCCGACTGGGTAGAAATACATACGGAATTTCCGTGATGATATTTCATAAACACACTCTCTATAACTGAGCCACCAGCCACTCTAAAGATATACTTTCTAGTTCCATCTATCTGAGATATAAGAGCTTTTTCTTTTTTTACAGTGCCGATAATAAACTTTTCTTCTAACTTTTCTCGAAGTTTTTTAGAGATATCTGTCATCTCATCAAAGCTCTCCACATAAAAAACATGAAGCCACTTAAAAATCTGTTTAGCTCTAAATTTCTTCTCACCCATCTCTAAGAGTTGTTCTTCTAACTCACTTAAGTAAAGAGTTTTTATATCGATTTTTTCTAAGTTTAAATCCATAGAATAAACATAATCTCCTAATCATTTATTTTAGTAAATACACCTACATAAAAACCGTCACAGCCATCCATTGTAGGAAGCATTCTAAGTTCATTGCCCTTAAATAATTCTTTTTTAAATAATCTATTGTCTACTATCTTTTTCTCAAAAGGCAATTCATCCACTATCCACTGAGTATCGTTCTCGTCTTTATTTATGGTGCAGGTGGAAAATACCATAGTTCCTCCCACCTTTAGATACTTAGAAGCCACTTTAACTATCTTATGCTGAAGTTTTATAAGTTCTTCAATGCCCTGCTCATCTAAATTATATTTAATATCCGGCTTTTTAGCCATAACACCCATTCCTGAACAAGGCACATCCACTAAAATCACATCAGCCTTTCCTACCACCAACTCATCTAATTTAGTAGCATCTAAAACCTCAGTTTTTATATTCTTATATCCACATCTTTTATTATTATCATTAATAAGATAAACTTTCTGCTTACTTAAATCCCTAGAGATAACCTCTCCTCCACCTAAAACCGTAAGTTTCTCGGCAGCATGAAGGCTCTTTCCACCGGGAGCTGCACAGACATCAATAACTAGATCACCTTTTTTTAAATCCGCTGCAATAACCGGAAACATAGAGCTGATATTTTGGACAGTTATCATTCCTGATTTAAATACATCTAAGTTTTCTAACTTATCATATCCACTTATTATCAATGCCTCATTAAGATATTCACTCTTATTAACAC
This sequence comes from uncultured Lachnospiraceae bacterium, assembly GCA_902783775.1. Classification (GTDB taxonomy): domain Bacteria; phylum Bacillota; class Clostridia; order Lachnospirales; family Lachnospiraceae; genus Eubacterium_G. The sequence goes on along the minus strand of CACZSI010000105.1, from coordinate 17,939 downwards.
TGCATCCATTATATTCTAAATTCTCTATAATATCCTCTACACTGGCCTTAGATGTATTGCATCTTACAAAAGTTCCAGGGGTAACATACAGTGCCTTAAAGACAGCCTTTAGCTCATCAAGGCTATACTGAGTAGAAAGTTTTTTTACTAACCACAGCGGAACTGAATATGTTACGCTGATATTTTCTAGTTCATCCTTAGGATACTCGATGCTATCCATATTTCTAATGATATTTCTTAAAACACCATTTACAAAACCTTTAAGGTTATAAAAACCTCTCTTTTTAGCTAACTTAACAGCCTCATTGCAGGCCGCTGACTGAGGAATGCTTGGCATATATTTTAATTGATACACCGCCATTCTTAAGACATTTCTGATAATAGGCTTCATCTTTTTAACCTTTAACTTAGAGTATTGGTTAATAATATAATCTAATTCAATCTGTCTTTCGATGCATCCTTTAAAAAGTCTGGTAATAAATGAGCGTTTCACTTTATCTAAATAACCGTACTCAGATAAAGTCTCATTTAAAATCAAGTGACTCTTCTTTCCCTTTTCTAACTCTAAAAGCATTGTTAATACAATATTTCTCTCTGAAGCTGTATTGCCCTTGTTTACCATTGCTTCCTCCAACTATCTTCTATCTGCAATAAAAATCAATCTAATTAACTGTAATACAGATGATGCCACTGCTGCTACATAAGTCATAGCTGCTGCAGATAAAACTTTTCTAGACATACCTAGCTCGTCACTGTCTAACATCCCACTAGTCTTTAATATTTTAAGCGCTCTAGATGATGCATTAAATTCAACTGGCAATGTAACTATCTGAAATAGCACTACTGCAAAAAATGAAATAATACCTGCGTTTAATAAAATCACTGACTTTGTTCCACCGATAGCTATTCCTACAGCAATTAAAATCCATGATAAATATGAACCAATATTGGCAAAAGGTAAAATCGCATTTCTAAGTGTTATTGGCACATATCCTCTGTCGTGCTGAATGGCATGACCGCACTCGTGCGCTGCCACTCCAATGGCTGCAACAGATGTGGAATTATATGTGGCATCTGATAAATTTAGTGTATTGTCTCCCGGATTATAATTATCAGTTAGATTTCCTCTGATATGGCGAACTTCCACATCCGTAATACCTTGAGACTCTAATATATATCTGGCTGCATCAGCCCCTGTAAAACCTCTTTTGTTAGCTACCTTAGAATATCTTTTAAATGTAGCATTAACCTTATATGATGCATAAGCACATAAAAGCATACCTATGATAACTAGATAATAATGTCCTCCATAAAAATACATATTGACCTCCTTAATACTTTAAGAAATACTTAACCTACTATATCGTTAACAATCTTTACTCCATTTAAAAAGTCAGATGCTTTCATTCTCTTCTTTCCTTCTACCTGAAGTTCATCAATTGATAATCCCTTGTCAGCTGTGGCTATAACTAGCTGCTTCTTTTTAGAAACAATAGTTCCAGGCGTAACATTTTTATCTATATCCACTACGCTAGCCTTCCACACCTTAACTCTTTTAGAATCTAAAAATGTAAAGGCTGCAGGCCAAGGATTTAGTCCTCTAATTAAGCACTCTAATTCACTAGCAGATTTATTATAGTCTAAAAGTCCCATATCCTTAGTAATTTTTCCTGCATAAGTAGCCTGACTTTCATCCTGTTTAGTTCTGCTAAATTCTCCACTTTCTAGTTTCTTAAGAGTAGATAAAATAACCTCGGCGCCCTTAAGTGATAATCTGTCAAAAAGGCTTCCTCCAGTCTCATCTTTATCTAATTTAACCTTCACTGACTCAATAATATCTCCGGTATCTAGTCCTTCTTCCATATACATTGTATCCACACCACTGTACTCATCGCCGTTTATAACAGCCCACTGAATAGGTGCCGCTCCACGGTATTTAGGAAGCAATGACGCATGCACATTAATACATCCCAATCTTGGAATATCTAAAATCTCTTTTGATAAAATCTGTCCAAAGGCAATAACCACAATAACATCTGGATTTAGTTCCCTAATTATTTTAACAGATTCCTGTTCCTTAACCTTAATTGGCTGATAGACTTCTATATTATTTTCTATTGCAGCTTCCTTCACCGGAGTAGGACTCATCTTATGTCCCCTTCCTCTAGGCTTATCCTGCTGAGTAATAACACCTACCACCTCGTGCTCTTTAGCTATTGCATTAAGAGCAGGCACAGCGAAATCCGGTGTTCCCATAAATAATACTCTCATAGTTTTCCTCCTAAATTACCCTTAATTATTCTTGGTTATTTAAGTCCTCGTTATTATATAACTCACCCTCTACCTTGTCCACATAGACAATTCCATCTAGGTGATCATTCTCATGCTGAATACATCTAGCCATTAAGCCCTCTGCCTCAAGTTCGAACTCTTCCATATTTTCATCTAGGGCTCTAACCTTAACCTTCATTGCACGGGCTACCTTTCCTGATTTTCCAGGAACACTTAAACATCCCTCGAAATCAACCTGTACTCCTTCTCTTTCTAAAATTTCCGGATTGATAAATACTAAAGGATTAGGATTTCCCTCTTCGTCTCCGCAGTCCATAACGAAAATTCTCTTAAGAATTCCCACCTGAGGTGCTGCAAGACCTACGCCCTGTGCTTCATACATTGTATCAAACATATCCTCGATTAATACCTTAGTTCTATCGTTTAAATTAGTTACTTCCTTACAAACTTTTCTTAAGCTCTCCTCGCCTAATGTTCTAATATTTCTTGTAGCCATATTTCTCTCCTTTATCTAAACTTTAAAATCAAATTGGACGCCTATATTTTTATAATCCGGTGATGAACTAATCACCTTTTCTAAATAATTTTTTAAGGCAACTAAATGAAATCTATTATCGCTTCTAAAATAAATTACTTTTCTGTAGATATCATTTATCTTACTGATTCCCGGGTCAGCCGGTCCTATTATCATAACATCCTTTAAGTATTTTTCACAGTTCTTAGCCATTAATTCTTTAGTATAAGCTGACATTTTTTCTAAATCATGCTGGCTAGGTGATGTTAACAATACAGATGCCATAGTGGATGTAGGCGGATACATCATAGCTTCTCTAAAGCTAATCTCCTCCTCATAGAACTCTAAATAGTCCTGATGTGATGCGGAAACTATACTGTAATGATCCGGGGAATATGTTTGAATAACCGCCTCTCCCGGAATCTTTGATCTTCCCGCTCTTCCAACAGCTTGGGTTAAAAGCTGGAATGTAGCCTCTGTGGCACTGTAGTCCGGCGTATACAATGACATATCCGCAGCTAATGCCCCCACCAAAGTTACCTTAGGAAAATCATGTCCTTTAACTATCATTTGGGTTCCTAAAAGAATGTCTGCATCGTGATTGGCAAATGATTGCAATATACTTTCATGACTTCCCTTAAGGGATGTGCTGTCTGCATCCATTCTAAGCACCCTGGCCTTAGGAAACATCTCCCTTAGCATTGTCTCAATTTGCTGAGTTCCAATTCCGAAGCTTCCAAGCTTAGTAGACTCGCAATTAGGACATTTGTGAATTAGCTTTGACTCATATCCACAGTAATGACATTTTAACACTCTTCCTCTGTGAAGCTTTAATGCCACATCGCAGTGAGGACATTTAAGAGCCTCACCACAGGATCTGCAGGATACAAATCCCGCTAACCCTCTTCTATTAATAAAAAGCATTGTCTGCTCTTTTTTTTCTAGTCTATCTTCAATCAACTCTTTTAACTTATCACTAAAAATTGATTTATTGCCCTTTTTAAGTTCTTCTCGCATGTCAACTATATGAACCTTAGGCAACTTTCCTGAATGTCTACTCTCAATTCTATGTAGTTTATAAATGCCTTTGCTAGCCCTGTAATAGGATTCCACAGAAGGTGTAGCTGAGCCTAGCACCAGGGTGGCATTATTGTCAACGATTCTTTTAGTAGCCACTTCAATGGCGTGATATTTAGGAACTGACTCACTCTTATATGCCTTATCATGTTCCTCATCTATTATTATAAGACCTAAGTTTTTAAATGGCGTAAACAATGCCGACCTTGGTCCTACCATAATCTTTATATCTCCATTTTTCGCTCTTTCAAACTGATCATATCTCTCGCCTTTAGAAAGTCGTGAATTAATAATGGAGACCTGATTTTTAAACTTTTTCGTAAATCTCATAACCGTCTGATAGGTCAATGAAATTTCCGGTATTAAAACAATCACTTCTTTTCCCTGCTTAATAGTCTTATCAATTAATTCCATATAGACTTCCGTTTTTCCACTTCCGGTAACGCCGAAAATAAGATGAATATCAGGTTTAGTCTTTTTTTCATTATTCATGGATGCTACGATATCATCTGCCACTTTTTGCTGTTCATCATTTAAAACTATATCGTATTCCTTGTCATTGACCTTAACAGGATTTCTGTAATCCACATTTTCTAAAATCTCAACGTCCCCTAATTCTGCCATAGTCTTTACCGTTCCTGATGAAACATTTAATTTATCAAGAATAAGTGTTAGGGACATTTCCTCATTTTCTTTTAGAGCATTTAACAATCTGATTCTAGCTTTGGCATTTCTCTTTTTATATTGCTCTATTTTTTCATCTATTGTCTCTTTATCAATATTAAGCTTTACAGTTTTATTTACTTTATTTTTTACTTTGGTCTTTACAGGAATCACGGTTTTTAGAGCCTTATTCATGGTAGATCCGTAATTTTCTCTAATCCACCAGGCTAGTCCGATTAGCTCTCCTTGAACATCCACATCTTCCTTTACTACAGAGTCAATCTCCTTCATCTTATTAATGTCAAACCCTGGCTCAGTTACAATCTCTATAACATAGCCCTTTATCAATCGATTTCCTCTGCCAAAGGGAATATTCACCCTAACTCCCACTTTAATTTCATCTTCGAGCTTACGGGGAATAATGTATCCAAAAGGTCTATCTAATTTTTCATGAGAGATATCAATGATTACATTGGCAAATAGCATTCCCCTAAACTCCTTTCTAATTATCAACAAAGAGACTGACTATCTATCAGTCTCTTTGTTATTTTAAGTATTTATTAACAATATTATTTATTTAATTCAACTGTTCTAACACAGTTAACTAAAAGCATAGTTACAGTCATTGGACCAACTCCGCCAGGAACAGGTGTAATAGCTGATACCTTATCAAAGACATCATCAAAGTCCACGTCTCCGCAAAGTTTTCCGTTCTCATCTCTGTCCATTCCCACATCAATAACTACAGCTCCATCCTTTAAGTAATCCTTAGTTACAAACTTAGCTTTACCGATAGCTGCCACAACAATGTCAGCTCTCTTAGTTACCTCTGCTAAATCCTTTGTTCTAGAATGAGTGATTGTCACTGTAGCATTTTCCTTTAACATAAGCATAGACATAGGTTTTCCTACGATATTACTTCTTCCGATAACCACACACTCTTTTCCCTGAATTTCGATATTGCTTCTCTTAAGCATCTCAATAATTCCGGCAGGTGTACAAGGAAGGAATGTATCCTCTCCAATAACCATCTTTCCTACGCTGATTGGATGGAATCCATCCACATCTTTTTTAGGGTCAATAGCTAATAAAACCTTGCTCTCATCAATATGCTTAGGCAATGGAAGCTGAACTAAGATTCCGTTTATTGAATCATCCTTATTTAAGTCTGAAACTAAATCTAATAATTCTTCCTCAGTTGTCTCTTCTGGAAGGGCGAAAGTCTTTGATGTAACACCAATGTACTCACAAGCCTTCTCTTTATTTCTAACATAAACTGCTGATGCAGGGTCATTGCCCACCTTAATTACTGCTAATGTAATTTCGATTCCCTGCTCCTTATACTCAGCTACCTGTTTTTTTAACTCATCTTTAATCTCTAAAGATATAGCTTTTCCATCAATAATCTTTGTCATATCTTTTCTCCTAATTAGAATAATCCTGTAATCTTTCCATCATCAGTTAAGTCAATTCCGAAAGCTGCCGGTGATTTAGATAAACCTGGCATTGTCATAATATTTCCTGTGATGGCAACCACGAATCCGGCACCTGCTGAAATGTAAACTTCTCTGATATTAATAGTAAAGTCTGTAGGTCTTCCTAACTTAGTCATATCATCTGATAATGAATACTGAGTCTTAGCCATACATACCGGATAATCCTTGTATCCCATTTCTTCAATCTTCTTAATGGCACTGTTAGCCTGTGGAGAATATGTAACTCCATCTGCTCCGTAGATTTCCTTAGCCACTGTCTCGATTTTTTCTTTAATTGATAATTTATCATCGTAGATTGGCTTAAAGTTAGATGGCTTAGTATCGATAGTTTCAATAACCTTCTTAGCTAGCTCTACTCCGCCTTCGCCACCTTTAGCCCAAACCTCAGCTAATGCGAACTCACAGTTTCTCTCTTCACAGAAGTTTTTAATAAATTCATATTCAGCCTGAGTATCTGTTACAAACTGATTTAAAGTAACTACTACCGGCACGCCAAACTTCTGAAGATTTTCAATATGCTTTTCTAAGTTTACAATACCCTTCTTAAGAGCATCTAAGTTTTCTTCTGATAAATTCTCTTTAGCTACACCGCCATTATATTTTAATGCTCTAACTGTAGCTACTAATACGATACAATCAGGATTTAATCCTGCTTTTCTACACTTGATATCTAAGAATTTCTCAGCACCTAAGTCTGCGCCAAATCCTGCCTCTGTGATAACATAATCTGCCATCTTTAAAGCAGTCTTAGTAGCCTTAACTGAGTTACATCCATGTGCAATATTAGCAAATGGTCCACCGTGAACTAGGGCTGGTGTATGTTCTATTGTCTGAATCAAATTAGGTTTCATTGCATCCTTTAATAATACTGCCATTGAACCTACTGCCTTAACATCCTTAGCTGTTACAGGCTTTCCATCATATGTGTAAGCTACGATAATCTTTGATAATCTATCCTTTAAGTCCTTATAATCTGATGCTAAGCATAAGATAGCCATAATCTCAGATGCCACTGTGATTACGAAATGATCTTCTCTTACCACACCATCTACCGGACGACCTAAGCCTACCACGATATTTCTAAGCTGTCTGTCATTGATATCCACACATCTCTTCCAAACAACCTGATTAGGATCAATATTTAATTCATTGCCCTGCTGCATTGAGTTGTCTAACATAGCTGCTAAAAGGTTATTAGCTGCTGTGATAGCATGAAAATCTCCTGTAAAATGAAGATTTAAATCTTCCATTGGAACTACCTGGGCATATCCGCCACCTGCAGCTCCACCCTTTATACCAAAACAAGGTCCAAGACTAGGCTCTCTAAGTGCAATAACAGCTTTTTTATCTAATTTTCCAAAAGCCTCTCCCAATCCTACAGTAACCGTTGTCTTTCCTTCTCCTGCAGGAGTAGGGTTAATAGCTGTAACTAAAATCAACTTACCATCTTCGTTGTCTTTAATGCTCTGATAGTATTCATCAGAAATTTTAGCCTTATATTTTCCATATAATTCTAAATCATCTTCTTCTAGTCCGATTTTTGCTGCAATCTCCTTAATCGGTAACATTGTTGCTTCCTGTGCAATTTCAATATCACTTTTCATCATTAACCTCTCTTTGATTCCTCTTTATTCTTCCTCTGTTTTGCCTGAAACCATCTGTTCAAACTGTTCCATACTCATAATGATTTTTCTAGGTTTGTTAGATTCTTCCTGACCTACCACACCTGCATCATATAACTGCTCCATAATTCTGGCTGCTCTGTTAAAGCCCACTCTAAACTGTCTTTGTAACATACTAGTAGAGCCCTTCTGCTTTTCAATACAGAGTCTTCCAGCATCCGCGAAATACGGATCTCTGTCGCCATCCTCCTCCATCACTTCCGTGTCAGTGGATAGCTTAGCCTCTATGGTCTCGTCATATTCTGCCTCGCCACTATGAGTCTTTATATATTCAACCGTATCAGATACTTCCTGATCAGATACAAAAGCACTTTGTAGTCTGACAGGTTTAACATATCCTGCCGGATAGAATAGCATATCACCATTTCCCAATAGCTTTTCAGCGCCATTGGTATCAATAATGGTTCTTGAATCTATTCCTGAAGCCACAGTCAATGCAGCTCTAGATGGAATATTTCCTTTAATAAGACCTGTGATAACATCTACTGAAGGTCTCTGAGTTGCGATAATCATATGAATTCCTGCAGCTCTAGCTAACTGTGCCAATCGACATATTGCCTCTTCCACTTCCTTAGCAGCCACCATCATTAAGTCTGCTAACTCGTCTATAACAATAAGAATCTGTGGCATTACCTCAGCATTTTCATCATCTAATTCGCCGGCCTTAACCTTAGCATTATAGCCTTTAATATCTCTAGCCTTTACATTGGCGAATTTCTTATATCTAGTAGTCATCTCCGCCACTGCCCAGTTAAGAACACCGGCAGCTTTTTTCGGATCTGTCACCACGTCATATAACAAATGTGGAATATTATTATAAACCTGGAATTCCACCACCTTAGGGTCAATAACTATAAGTCTAACCTCCTCCGGTGTAGTTCTATATAATATACTCATTATTATAGAATTTGTAAACACCGACTTACCGGAACCTGTAGTTCCCGCAATCAACATATGAGGCATCTTAGCTATATCACCCACCACCACTTTTCCGGAAATATCTTTACCTGCCGGGAAAGCTAACTTAGATGGATGTTCCCTAAGTTCCTTAGATTTTAATAACTCTTTTAAGTAAACAGTGTTTCTAGATTCATTAGGAATCTCAATTCCCACTGCCGCCTTTCCAGGGATAGGGGCCTCAATTCTGATATCTTTAGCTGCCATATTAAGTTTAATATCATCAGCTAATCCGGTAATCTTACTTACCTTGGTACCTATCTCAGGCTGCAATTCATATCGTGTAACAGAAGGGCCACGGCTAACATTAGTAATCTCAACCTTAACACCAAAAGTCTGTAACACTTCTCTTAATTTATTAGCAGTCTCCATAAGCTGGCTTTTAGTAACACCTGATCCTTTTCCATCGCCATCATTAAGCAATGTCATAGGTGGTTTTCTATAAACCATTTTCTTTTTCTTAGGAGTAATTACTTTACCTTCATTGTTTAACTTCTTATCAGCCTGCTCTACCTTCTCCTGCTCCATTAAATCCTTAGCGGTGATTTCCTCATCACTCTTAGGCGTTGTGGAATAAGGCTTTCTCTTCATTGCCTCCTTAGCAGCCGGGCTTACATAAACTCTCTCTTTTGGCTCAAACTCACCGTAGAGTGCCCTGTCATCCTCCTCATTGTTAGCGGTATCTGATGAATTAATAATTTCTATCATTCCATCATTATCATCTGTCATACCACCCACAGTTGGATTATCAAATGTAGGCTCGCTACTAATAGTCGGTGTCTCATTTATTATGATAGGTGCTTCTTCCTCTACAATAGGGTCATTGTCCACACCTGTGAAATCAGGCTTAATTTCATCTACATCATCCACACCTGTAATTGGAATATCCATTGGACTTTTAATCTCATGTACATCCTGTGGATTTTCCTCACTCTCTGTCAATGTAGTACTTCCGAAATTCACGCCCTCTAGCGGAATTTCTGTTCTATTAGCCTGTCTCTGTCTTCTCTCTTTTAACTCAGCATTTCGCTGTCTGTTTTTCTCTTCTCTTATACGAAGCTGCTCTTCTCTCTCAAGCCTTCTATTTTCTCGCTCCAGCCTTCTCTGCTCTCTTTTTCTCTCCCTAATCTCCTGTATTGCCTCTTCATCTTCGCTGTCATCCTTAACCATGTCAATAAAGTCAGTCAATGTCTTTCCTGTCACTAAAACAATACAGATTATTAATAAGATTATAGTAATAAGATAGGCGCCTACCACACCTAAGAATTTAGTAAAGATATTACCAATTAGCGCTCCTAAAAAGCCACCGCAGGCATCTCCTCCTGCTCCCACTCTAAAAGCTTCCTTTAAACCTACGCTAGTAGATCCATAGGCAATTAAGTGAGCTAGGATACACATATCCATATAAATTCCTAGGGATAATAAAATCTTAGGTACAATGCCTTCCTCTAATTCCTCATTATCAAAGCTGTACAATAAAAATCCTACTATTACAAACACCAGTACCGGGAAGATAAAACCTAGGGTTCCAAAGCATCCTAGCATAGCCGTTCTAAGGCCTGCACCAATCACTCCACAAAGCTTAAAGTTACTTAAGATAAGTAAAAGACCGAACAAGAGTAACACCCAAATGCTAATCTCTTTTCTCATCTTCTTTCTCTTAGCTTCCATCATTGCCTTGCGCTTTTTAGTCATGGCTGCTTTCTTAGCCGGGCTGGCTTTTTTAGCAGTAGTTTTCTTAGTGCTGTTAGCTTTCTTAGTTTTAGTCTTGCTATTCGATTTTTTATTGCCGTTTTTTTTACTTGATCCAGCCAAAATCTCACCTCAATAATTTATTTTGCCACGAATGACGCAATTACACATACTAAACCTAGTAAGAAACAATAGATTGAAAAGTATGTGAACTTTCTTTTCTTAATTAATACCATCATAGTCTTAATACAGAAGTAACCTACTACTGCAGCAGCTAGCATTCCTAAAAAATAACCTGCAGGACTTGTGGCATCAATATCTGTTTTCATATCAGGAATTTTTAAAACTGCCGCTCCCATAATAGCCGGGATGGACATAATAAATGAATACTTAACAGCGAACTCTCTTTTTAATCCTAAAAGTAAACCTGCTGTGATAGTTGTTCCTGATCTAGACACACCTGGTAATGTAGCAATTCCCTGTGCCACACCTAATAATCCTGCATCTAGATATGTAGTTCTCTTAGGTGTCTTATCGCCACTTGGCCAGCGGTCTGATATAAATAATAAACAAGCTGTTATCCATAAACATAATCCCGGAATCAATAATGTATCTCCAGCGCTTTCAATGTATTTTTCGCCGAAGTATCCAATGAAACCGGTTGGTATTGTTGAGATGATAACTAATAGAGTAAATCTTCTGTATGAGCTAGAGATAACTACTCTGTAGTCAGGAACATCCTCTAATCTCTTAGCCATAATAAATTCGCGAATATTATAGCAACAATCAGAAATAATTCCTATTCCATTGATAAATAATTGCCAAATGTCTTTCCAATACACTACAAACACTGCTAACAATGTTCCCACGTGTAAGAATACATCAAAACTTATGCCAACATCCTTCATTCCAAATATGTTCTTTAAAATCGCTAAATGTCCTGAACTGCTGACTGGTAAAAATTCTGTCAATCCCTGAATGATTCCCAACAAAATTGCTTGCCAAACTGCCATAATACTCTCCTAATACTTTATTTTTTTTATTTCATCGTATGGAAGCTTTCCGCCAAATACATCTAAGGCGCTTCCTATTGTGAAATCTAACTTATTCTTTGAAACTTCTCTAAATTTATTTAAGTTTTCTATACTGCCTAAACCGCCGGCATAAGTAATCTGGCACTTATCCCAATCGGCTAATATTTTAACCAGTTCTTCTTCCATGCCAGCAGACTTACCTTCCACATCCACACCGTGAACTAAAAATTCATCACAGTACTGATAAAGTTTTTCTAAGGTTTCTTTAGTCACTTCCTCGTTAGTATATTTCTGCCATCTGTCAGTAACTATCAGATACTTATCATCTTTTTTTCTGCAACTTAAATCCAGTACAATATGTTCTTTTCCCACGGCATCTCTTAGTTTTTCTAATCTCTCATAACTGATTTTTCCGTCTGAGAAAACGTAAGATGTAACTATAACATGCGTAGCACCATTGTCGATATAGAATTTAGCATTATCAGCATTAATTCCGCCTCCTATCTGCATCCCATTAGGATATGCCATAAGAGCTGACAAGGCTTCCGCTTTAGTGGCCTCGAAATATTCGGTTCCTTCTTTATTTAGAAGAATAATATGACCACCTGTTAGTCCATCTTCTTTATACATTTTAGCGTACTGGGCCGCTGACTTAGTTGAAACAAAGTTCTCTAAAGCCTTATTTCCCTTATCAGTAAGGGTTCCGCCCACTAGCTGCTTAACCTTTCCATTGTGAATATCAATGCATGGTCTAAACTTCATTGTATTTCCTCTCAATTCTTTTTAGAATTATTCCGGTTTGTAATCCTTTAGAAAAAAATGACTGATTATGGAGGATAAAACAAATATTCCTCCTGAAACACCCATTATTCCAAAATAATATTTTCCTGGAATCAAACTAAACATAACCACGGCATCAAAAGCAAAAATTATAAACATTACCGTAGCTACCTTGTTTAGTATTAATCCCACTTTTGTTTTATTTTCCTGTGACATTTAATCACCTCTATTTTAACTGCTCAAATGCCTGCTCTAAATCAGCGATAATATCCTCTGCATCCTCAATTCCCACTGAGAATCTGATTAAGTCAGGTTTTACACCTGCTGCTAATAGCTGCTCATCTGTCATCTGTCTGTGAGTGTGACTAGCAGGATGAAGCACACATGATCTGGCATCAGCTACGTGTGTTACAATGGCGATAAATTTAAGGCTGTCCATAAACTTAATTGAGTTCTCTCTTCCACCCTTAATACCAAATGTTAACACACCACATGTTCCATTAGGCATGTACTTCTTGGCTCTCTCATAATATTTATCATCCTTTAATCCCGGATAGTTAACCCAAGCTACATTTTCGTTATTCTTTAAGTACTCAGCTACCTTTTGGGCATTCTCACAATGCTTAGGCATTCTTAAGTGCAATGTCTCTAATCCAATGTTTGTTAAGAAAGCATTCATTGGTGACTGAATTGAACCTAAATCTCTCATAAGCTGTGTTGTAGCCTTTGTGATATATCCGCCCTTACCGAATCTTTCAGTGTAAACCACACCGTGATATGATTCATCCGGAGTAGTTAATCCCGGGAACTTATCTGAGTTAGCATCCCAGTCAAAGTTACCACTGTCAATAATGGCTCCACCTACTGCCATTGCATGACCATCCATATATTTAGTAGTAGAATGTGTTACAATGTCAGCTCCAAACTCAAATGGTCTACAGTTAATAGGTGTAGCAAATGTGTTATCAACAATCAAAGGCACGTTGTTAGCGTGTGCTACCTTACTGAATTTTTCAAAATCAAATACTACGCAAGTAGGATTTCCGATAGTCTCGCCAAATACACACTTAGTGTTCTCCTTAAATGCATTCTGTAATTCTTCCTCACTGCATTCCGGATCAACGAAAGTTACATCAACTCCCATTTTTCTCATTGTCACATCAAATAAGTTATATGTTCCACCATATACATTTGATGAACAAATCATATGGTCTCCATTGCCGCAGATATTAAATACAGCATAGAAGTTTGCTGCCTGTCCTGAAGATGTTAGCATTGCTGCCACACCGCCCTCTAACTCACAGATTTTAGCTGCCACTGTGTCGTTAGTAGGATTCTGTAATCTAGTATAAAAATAACCTGATTCCTCTAAATCAAATAGTTTTCCCATCTGATCTGAAGTATCATACTTAAATGTTGTGCTCTGATAAATAGGAAGAACTCTAGGCTCTCCTTTAGTTGGCTTCCAACCTCCCTGAACGCAAATTGTACCCTTGTTAGTCTTGTTATCCATATTCTCCACCTTTCTAGATATTATATTTTTATTTTTAATTAATTTCTTAAAATAACCACGAACCTTTATTATAACATTTTTATGGCTTTTTGTCTTTAAATTCAGCCTATTTACTAGATTTCTGTCTCCTGTAATGCTCCCATCATAGCAGGTATAAGCTGTTTCTTTCTAGATACTATTCCCTGCAATACACAAGCACCTTTAGTTAAGTCCACACCGAAGGCTTCTTTAACCACCTCTGCTGAATCCTCGCCGTAGCAAATAAGCTCAGTATTCTCCTCCATAATATTAGTAAGCATAAAGAATACCATCTGCACGCCGTGCTTTCCACATTCGTATTTTAAATGTGGCTCTAATCTTTGCTTTAATGTCTGTAACTCCTCTGCATCCATAGAACTTATCTGTCCCACACCAAAGGCTACATCCTGAGCAATAAACTTCTTGAAATCCTGATAGAAAATCTCCTCAGCAGTCTTATTAGATAAATTACTTCCTGCCTTAAACATTTCCTTAGCAAATTCCTCTATATCAATCTTAGCGATTCTAGCTAAGTTTTTAGCTGCGTTTTGGTCTGCCATTGTACATGTAGGAGATCTAAACATTAATGTATCAGAAATAATAGCCGCACATAATAGTCCTGCTATATCCTCTGGAATTTCCTCTCCTCTTTCACCAAACATCTGGTAAATAATTGTGGCAGTACAGCCCACCGGCTGATTTCTAAAAATAATAGGATTATGTGTCTCTAGACTTCCTATTCTATGGTGATCTACTATCTCAATAATCTCAGCCTGGTCAATATTATCCACCGCCTGAGACTGTTCATTGTGATCTACTAAAATCACCTTCTTTTTAGCCACATTTAAAAGGTTAGTTCTAGATGAGATTCCCACATACTTATCATGTTTATCTAATACCGGGAAATTTCTTATTCTAGTTTTAGCCATTGTACTCTTAATCTTATCTGTGAAATCATCTCTGTGGAAAGTTATAATATTCTCACAAACCATAATAGCTGATGCGGGAATACTCTGTTCTATAAGCTGTGCAATAGCGTAAGAATCGTGAGGTGTTCTAATAATTACGCATCCCTTCTCCTTAGCATAACTCTTAATAGCCGGAGAAATCTCTGCATTGATGGCAATGACAATACATCCTGCCCCTAACTCAATGGCATTTAGATGATCCTCTGCCCTGTTTCCTAAAATCACTAAATCATTAGGTTCAATATATTTTCCCACTACATCTGCATTTCCTGCGCCAATAAAGACCTTACCTTTCTCAAAGCAAGCATCCTTATCTCCCACAATAATCTCACCGTCTAGTGTTTCCTCTATTAATCTATACGGAGTCTTTGCCTCTGATAAAGCCTTCGGATTATGCTCCATAAGGGAATTAGAAATATCTGACATGGAAATAACACCCTCTAGATTATTATCATCATCTGTTAGGGCCAATGTCATCTCCTGATTATCTCTCATATACTCCCATGCCTTTCTAACTGACATTTCCTTAGGCATTCCAGGAACTTTTCTAATCTCCATATCTTTAGCCTGGGTACCTACATCCGGCAAATACCCCGGCGGATTTTTCTTAAAATAGTCTAGTACAAACTCTGTTTCCTCATTAATCTGTCCGGCTCTCTTAGCAGAATATTCCCCTTCCTCTGTCTGGTTCTTTAAATATGCCAATGCAATAGCTGAACATATAGAATCTGTATCCGGATTTTTATGTCCGATAACATAATATTTTTCTTTCATCTCCTATTCCTTTCATAAAGCAGAAATTACACTGCACTATTTTTCATTATACCATAATACCACGGGTTTTGAATAGGTAGGCTACAGCAAACTCTTATTACTTTGACAGCAAAAAACAAGATGGAGGGATTAACCTCCATCTTGTTTAATTTTTTATATTAATTATTTAGCATCTTTCATTGAGAAGCTGATTCTTCCCATCTTATCTTTTCCTAAGCACTTAACCTTAACTTTGTCACCTAATGTTACAAAGTCTTCTACGTGCTCTACTCTCTCCTTAGCAATCTTAGAAATGTGAACCATTCCTTCCTTACCTGGAGCGAACTCAACAAATGCGCCGAATTCCTTAATGCTAACAACAACACCTTCGTAGATTTCTCCTGCTTCGAAATCTGTTACAATAGTATTGATATATCCAATTGCCTTATCGATCATTGCCTTATCTACGCCACAAACTGATACCTGACCTTCATCAGTGATATCAATCTTAACGCCAGTCTCTTCGATAATTGCATTGATTGTCTTTCCGCTCTTACCTACTACATCACCGATCTTATCAGGGTCAATCTGAATCATCTCGATCTTTGGAGCGTACTCGCTAACTGTCTGTCTAGGAGTCTCGATAGCTTTCTTCATACATGTATCCATGATGAATAATCTAGCCTCTCTAGTTCTTCTAATAGCCTCCTCAACGATAGGCTTTGTAAGTCCGTGAATCTTAATATCCATCTGGATAGCTGTGATACCTTCTGTAGTACCTGTTACCTTAAAGTCCATATCTCCGAAGAAGTCCTCTAATCCCTGGATATCTGTAAGTACGATGTAGTCATCATCTGTCTCACCAGTTACAAGACCACATGAGATACCTGCTACCATTGCTTTCAATGGCACACCTGCTGCCATAAGTGACATACATGATGCACAAGTAGAAGCCATTGATGTTGAACCGTTTGACTCAAATGTCTCAGATACGGCTCTGATTGTGTATGGGAACTCTTCCTCTGATGGTAATACTGGCATTAATGCCTTCTCAGCTAAAGCTCCATGTCCAATCTCTCTTCTTCCCGGTCCTCTAGATGGCTTTGTCTCACCAACTGAGTATGATGGGAAGTTATAGTGATGCATATATCTCTTAGATGTGATATTCTCATCTAATCCATCAATTCTCTGAGCCTCTGATAATGGTGCTAATGTTACGATATCGCAGATCTGTGTCTGTCCTCTAGTAAACATAGCTGAACCGTGAACTCTAGGAATTAAATCAACCTCAGCAGCTAATGGTCTGATTTCATCAATCTTTCTTCCATCAGGACGCTTATGGTCTTTTAAGATCATCTTTCTAACTGTCTTCTTCTGATACTGGTAAACTGCCTCACCTAAAAGAGCCAACCACTCTTCGTTTTCAGCGAAAGCTTCCTCTAATTTTTCCTTGATAGCAGCTACGTTTTCTTCTCTTACCTGCTTATCATCTGTGAATACTGCTTCTTCCATCTCTGTTGGAGGAACGATCTCTTTAATCTTATCAAATAACTCCTCAGGAATAGCACAGCTCTCATATTCATGTTTTTCTTTACCTACTTCAGCTACAATCTTATCGATAAACTGAATAATAGTCTGGTTAACGTCATGAGCCATATAAATAGCTTCTAACATCTTATCCTCAGGTACGATATTAGCACCTGCTTCAATCATGATAACTTTTTCTCTAGTTGATGCTACTGTTAACTGTAAATCACCCTCATCCCAAACTTTCTGTGATGGGTTAACTACGAATTCACCATCTACTAAACCTACCTGTGTCATTGCACATGGTCCTGCAAATGGGATATCTGAAATAGCTGTGGCAATAGCTGAACCTAGCATAGCTACGATTTCAGGTCTGCACTCTGTATCTACTGATAAAATTAAGTTGTTTAATGTAACATCATTTCTGTAATCCTTAGGGAATAAAGGTCTCATAGGTCTATCAATAACTCTGGCTGTTAAAACTGAGTTCTCTGAAGCCTTACCTTCTCTTTTATTAAATCCACCAGGAACCTTTCCTACTGCGTACATCTTCTCTTCAAACTCTACTGAAAGTGGGAAGAAATCAATTCCCTCTCTAGGCTTATCTGAAGCTGTAGCTGTTGATAATACTGTAGTATCACCATAGTGCATTAAAGCCGCACCGTTAGCCTGCTTAGCCACTCTACCTACATCGATAGTAAGTGTTCTTCCGGCTAATTCCATACTAAAACTCTTAAACATCTTTTTTCTCCTTTTCATTTTTCGCGAAAGATTTATCCTTATTCCGAAACTACTGCTAATATCACCCAATTGATAATATTAGCAGTGGTCTCGGCATTCTTTCGCATTATTTTAATTGCAGACGCAATCTATATTATTATATAAGATAATCCACCTAAAATCAAGCAAGCAAAAGGTGGTCGATTATAATATGCGCCCAGATTGCTGGATTCATATCATATTCGACCACCTT
>CACZSI010000104.1 GCA_902783775.1 uncultured Lachnospiraceae bacterium | reverse complement strand
TTTTAGGTTAGTGCAATTCGCAAAGGCGGAAGGTGATATAGACTTAACGCCTTTTTTTATAACTACTTTTTTAATTGCCTTACGATTAGAAAACTTTTTTTTCATTTCACCCTTACCACCGATAGTTAGGGTTCCCTTCTTTAATGAATATGTAACAACTTTCTTTTTAGCTGCCTGAACATCCTTAGTTCCTGTAAATGCAGTAGCAACTGCTAATCCTAATGCCGCTGATACTAGCGTTTTTTTCATAATATCTTTCATAATAATTCTCCTTTATAATCATATTTTTAAATAGAACATTTAATAGCTATTATTAATCTTTGTTGTTCTTACATAAGTTATACGCATGGAATTATTATTTTATTGCAAAAAAATAAATTTTTTCAAAAAAAAATTACGAATACCTAGGAATATCGCCTATTTATCCGTAATTTAGCATATTTTTTATTTATATTTTTTAGTCGCCTATCTTCTTTTTCTGCTGATTTCCTGTAATTTTTACTAGCTTTAATCGTGGTAAAAATCTGGAAAATCTCACAGCCATTCTCATTTTTAAACTAGGTACAATTAAAACTTTTCTCTTTTTCATTTTTCTTAATGCGTATCTTACACATTTAGCTGCGCTGATTCCTCTTAAAGAGAATTCCACCTCAGCTACATCGTTGAACTCGGTATTTACCGGTCCCGGACATAGGCAGCCAATATAGATGTGGCTTCTTCGCTCCTCTAGTTCTCTGGCAATGGCTAATGTTAAGCTAGTAACATACGCCTTAGTGGCATAATAGGTGGCCATATACGGTCCTCCTGCCATTAGCCCTGCAGAACTGGCTACATTAAGTATATAACCTTTCTTTTCTACATTTAGTTTACTTATCATAAGCTTAGTAAACATATGCACTGCTGAGATATTTAAATCAATCATTCTCAATTCCTGTTCTAGAGATGTTTTTCTAAACTCTCCGCACAAACCAAAGCCTGCATTGTTAATAAAGACTTCAATAGGTAAATCACTGATTTCTTCGAAAACTCTATAACACTCCGTTTCCTTAGTTAAGTCGGCCACAATAATTATAGTATCCGTCTTAATCTCTTCAGCTAACTCTTCTAGTCTTTCACGTCTTCTGGCTACTAATACCAATCCATACCCCTGTTTTGATAATCTTTTAGCGAACTCTCTTCCGATCCCGGAGCTCGCACCGGTAACTACCGCATACTTCATGTCGTTCTCCTTTCAAAATATGAGAAGCCGTTCTCATTTTCGTTTACAAACCCTATATACAACGTACACCTAAACGCGATAATTTTCAAGTAATCTTTTTATATATTTACTGTCCATTTTATCAAGAAAAATAGAGAGGTGCTTATAGCACCTCTCTACGAAATGAAAAATAAAATAACTGATATAAAATCCTTTATCTATTAGCTTTTCTAATTAGAAGTTACCTGCTGTTGCTGCTTCTTCGATTGATACTGCAACTGCAACTGTAGCTCCAACCATTGGATTGTTACCCATTCCGATTAATCCCATCATCTCAACGTGAGCTGGTACTGAAGATGAACCAGCGAACTGAGCGTCTGAGTGCATACGTCCCATAGTATCTGTCATACCATATGAAGCAGGACCAGCAGCCATGTTATCTGGGTGAAGTGTACGTCCTGTACCACCACCTGAAGCTACTGAGAAGTATGTCTTACCTTTTTCGATACATTCTTTCTTATATGTACCTGCTACTGGATGCTGGAAACGTGTAGGGTTAGTTGAGTTACCTGTAATAGAAACGTCAACGTCCTCGTGGTGCATGATAGCTACACCCTCTGGAACTGAGTTAGAACCGTAACATCTAACTTTTCCACGTACTCCGTCAGAATACTGTTTTGTAAATACTTCTTTTAATTCATTTGTATATGGATCATACTCAGTCTCAACAAATGTGAATCCATTGATTCTTGAGATAACCTGAGCAGCATCTTTTCCTAAACCGTTAAGGATAACTCTTAATGGCTCTTTACGAACCTTGTTAGCCTTCTCAGCGATACCGATAGCTCCCTCAGCTGCAGCGAATGACTCATGTCCAGCTAAGAAACAGAAACATTTTGTCTCTTCCTCTAAAAGCATCTTTCCTAAGTTACCATGTCCTAAACCTACTTTTCTAGTATCAGCAACTGATCCAGGTACGCAGAATGCCTGAAGTCCTTCACCGATAGCTGCAGCAGCATCACTAGCTTTTCTGCAGTTCTTCTTAATAGCGATAGCTGCACCAATTGTATAAGCCCAGCATGCATTTTCGAAACAAATAGGCTGAATGCTCTTTACAAGCTCATATACGTCAAGACCAGCGTCTTTAGTAATTTTCTCAGCTTCTTCGATGCTTTCAATACCGAAGCCCTTTAAAGCCTCATTTATCTTATCAATTCTTCTTTCATATCCTTCAAAAGTAATCATTATGCAACCTCCTTATTAAAGTACTTCATCTGTTCTAGGATCGATGAGTTTAACTGCATCAGCTACACGACCATACTGTCCAACTGATTTCTCATATGCAGTGTTAGCATCATCACCTTTTTTCATGAAATCAGTCATCTTTCCAAGATTAATGAACTTGTAACCGATAATCTGATCTTCATCATCTAAAGCAAGAGCTGTTACATAACCTTCTGCCATCTCAAGATAACGAGGTCCCTTAGCCTTAGTTCCATACATTGTACCCACCTGAGAACGAAGTCCCTTTCCAAGATCCTCAAGACCTGCACCAATAGCAAGTCCATCCTCAGAGAATGCACTCTGTGAACGTCCGTATACAATCTGTAAGAATAACTCTCTCATAGCTGTATTAATAGCGTCACAAACTAAGTCTGTGTTTAAAGCCTCAAGAACTGTAAGTCCTGGTAAAATTTCTGATGCCATAGCAGCTGAATGTGTCATACCTGAACATCCTACTGTCTCTACTAAAGCTTCCTCGATAATACCATCCTTAACGTTAAGTGAAAGTTTACAACATCCCTGCTGTGGAGCACACCAACCGATACCGTGAGTAAATCCAGAAATATCTTTAATTTCCTTTGCCTGAACCCACTTAGCTTCCTCTGGGATTGGAGCTGCACCATGATGTACGCCCTGAGCTACAGGACACATGTTGTTGACTTCTGTTGAATAAATCATATGTTTTTCCTCCATCAAAATATTAATTATAACTCAAAGCGCACTATTGCACGCTTAGTAAGCCGTCATCTCACATTATAACATTACATTCCCTTTTTGTCTTTAAAAAAGTAATATTTAATGCGATTAATTTATAAAGATAAGTGATTACCATGAACCACCGCCACCTCCGCCGGCACCACCACCGGAGAAACCTCCACCTGAACCAGATGAGGAATTGGCAGCTGCATATCTCTGAGCTGCATCTGTGCAGCATCTGCTGATAGCTGTATTAATCTCATGTCCAATATAATAAGTCGGCATATACAACGGACTATCCGGCCATATAGTATACCAGCCAGGTCTTTTAACGTTTAATTCCTTAAACTGATTAGCCCAGTGCTTTGAAAGGCCGAACACCATTGCATACGGTAATATTTCGTAGTAATATTCCGGATTTTCATTGTTAAGCACTTCTAATCTGGACTTCTCTGCTGTCTGTATGAAATTTTTTAGACCTAATAATCTTCCGATTACTTCTGAACCATATTCAGTATATGTAATCATTCGTCCCATGGCCAATATCATTAACACCATTAAGGTGTGCATTACAAACATGCCTGTTTTTGATAATATTGGCTCATCTAAAGCATAATACAATATTATATAACTTAATGCTATTAAGCCAATTAGTAAAAATATATGTCCTAACCATCCCTTGGCTTTTCTATTATTCTTCTTTGTGCTTCCCACAAGTCTGATAATACTAGATGATGTAGTTATACCCGAAATAAAAATGGCAGGTATAAAAAATTCAAAAATATCAACAATTGATGATGTAGTTAGGGTTAAGAAATATAAAAGTCCCATTATAATAGAAACTAATACACCTTTTCCCATACCGACTATAAGCTTATTATCATAAAAACATGATTTTAATTTTGATTTTGCGTCATCAAATTTTCTAGCAAATTCCATTGGAAGCTTATGTAATTTAACCTCTTTTCTATCATCATAAAATAAAGCATCAAAGAATTTCCTCTCAAAATCAGGTGCATCCTCTGGCAATTCCTTTACCATAGTAAGAATCAGCCTTTTAGTCTTTTTCACTTCTTCCTCAATAGTTATATAACCATTTTGAGCCCAATAAGGAATCAATGAATACAAATCCTCATTGTCTGCTGTGTTATCAATTGCCATTCCCACCATTGCAGATGAGAAGCCTTCTGGCGGATGAAATTCTACTCGCTCTATTGGCACATTATCTTTTCTAAATATTAAGTAAAGTGCTAATATTACAAAGCATATAGCTGTTATTACAAGGAATACCCAGAAAATCGTTCCGCCATATGAATACTCATCTTTAAAATACCCTTCCTCTAGCGGAATATAAAATGTAATAGCATTATTAGGTTTAATATCTGATGCATCACCTGAAATACTGTTTTTATCCACTATAGGTTTAACCTGTAGTGCATTTCCTGATTCTCCCAAATATCCGGAATAAATCTGGTGATTGGCAATAGCCGCATCTGACAGTGGCTTATCAAATTTAATATTAAACTTAAAATCTTTAATCTCTGTATTCCAACCTGGTCCTAAAACAGAATAAAACATCATATCTTCAGCTTTAATTCTATCATCTGGAATTACCAATTTATAAGTGATAATATACTTCTTTTTTCCAATTATAGTTTTATCTTCATCACCTATAACATAAACGTAATTGCCATCCTCATCATCATCAGTAAACTTATCATTAACCTCAAAGTCTTTAATGTGTATTCTGTACTTAAAGACCTTTAACTTATTGTTATTATCATGTTTTTTAATATAAAAATGCTTAGGAATATTTCTGTAGATACCGTGGCGACTTTCATTAAATACCACATCTATAGTCTCCTTAACATCTACTGTATTATTTTCGTGAACTACACCTTCGAAATTATAATTATCGATGTAGTATCCACCTTTATCGGCTTTAACATTATTGCCACTAAGGGCAATAACCACTAACGCCAATAATACCAATACTATGTTTTTTATTTTCTTCATCCTTAGTCCTCTTTACATAAAAAAAGGCACAGCAACTGTGCCAATTTTTATTAATTAAAATTCTACTTTAACGTTTTCTCTCTCAGCCACATCTGCTACTTCAAACATTGGCTTCTTCTCAAAGTTAAAAATTGAAGCAATGATATTAGATGGAATTGTAGTACATTTAATGTTATAAATCTTAACGCATCCATTGTAATATTTTCTAGAATTCGCAATGTCACTCTCGATAGACTGTAGAGTGTTCTGTAGTTCAATAAAGTTTGAGTTAGCCTTTAAATCAGGATAATTCTCGCTTAATGCAAAAATCTGACGAAGAGCACCTGTAATCTGATTCTCCTGCTCCATAACCTGCTCAGCTGTCTGAGTTACGCCTGAATTTCTAGCAGCGATAACCTTCTCTAAAGTCTCTGACTCGTGTTTCGCATATCCCTTAACTGTAGATACTAAGTTAGGAATTAAATCAAATCTCTTCTTTAAATAAACATCCATAGTAGAGAAAGCTTCCTCCACCTGTGTTCTTAATCTAATAAGAGAGTTATAACTTGTAATTACCCATAAAACAAGTACAAATAAAATAGCTATAACAATAATTGGTACCATTATAAAACCTCCTTATCCTTTCTTTCTTAAATCTTATCAATTAATCTATAAATTTTCAACACTTTATCATTAAATGCTAGGATGGTTTTACCAACTAGCGCCACCACCACCGCCAGCACCGCCTCCGGCTCCTGTGGCGACTCCTGTGGCGGCTGCTCCGGCTACATCCATTACCTTACCTAGCTCATATTCACGTTTTAAATTGACTAAACTATCAACCACAGCATACTTCATAAAGTATGTGAAACTTAGGGCCGTTATAGGATTATCATCTGTGTCGTAGGTACTATACCAGCTAGGTGCATTTAGTAAATATCCCTCGAACTTATCTGCCCACTCATCTGCTAAATCAAAAACTAGAGCGTATGGTAAGCATTCATAATAATAATCAGGATTTTCATTCATTAAGAATAATAATCTGTCTTTCTCACCCTTTTCAATAAACTCTCTAAATCCTAATAATTGTCCCACTACCTTTAGTCCATACTCTGTGTAAACAATTAATCTACTAGCAGTTAAACAAGCTATTGCTATTATCACAAAAACTCCTAGCCATATAAATATATTAACCTGATTATCCTTCCATAATTTATAATGAAAACCAATGGATACCGATAACAGCATCGCATTTATAGCTATGTGTATTGCCTGGGAACGTCTGCTTCTGTTTTTATCTTTTCCACTATCGAATATACGCCATATCCCCACAATAAATAGCGGAATAGTAATTGCCAATGCCGGATATAGATTATCGAACAAATATATTTCACTGCTTAAAAGTATTGAACCGCCATATAATAATAAAATAATACTTAAAAATACAAAAGCAAATCCATATCCAGTTCTTAAGCTTCTCTTTCCTGTAAATCTGTATGCCAGACTATCTTTAGCATATACAAAAGATCTCATAAAGGATTCCGGAAGCTTATGTAATCTGACATCTCCGTTTTCAAACAATGCATAGAACATAGTTTTTTGATAAGTAGGAGCATTACTAGGAAGATCATGTAATTTTTCTAATTCTATTTTAGAATGTTTATTTTTTCTTCCCTCAAAATCCGGAATAATATTTATCTGGATATATCCCTTACTAGCCCAATACGGAACAAGTGACATAAGATCAATATCATCTGCCACACCGTCAATAGCCATTCCCACTTCTGCACTGGAAAATCCTTCAGGTGGATGGAATGATACCACAGGAACCGGCTTTTTCTTTCTTCTAAAAAGACCTGCTAGAATAAATAGCAATGCTAAAGCTACTGCTAGTGCTAACATAATTACTAAAATCTCTTCTTTTGTAGATTTCTCACCCACGAAATATCCTTCTCTTAAAGGCGCATAAATAGTTATAGCACCATAAATAGGAAGGTCACTAGCCTCACCGCTTATTTCGTCGCTAGTAAAATTATATTTAACGCCTAACTCGTTTGTTTCACTGCCTGCACTTCCTGAATATAGTTTAAGATTTTTAAGTTCCTCTGCATTTAAAGGCTGTGGTAGGGTTACCTTAAATTTAAAATTTTCTATTGTAGTTCCCCATCCTCTACCTAATACTGAGTAATAGAATAAATCGTCCCTTGTCACCCTGTCATCAGGAACATATATAGTATAATTTAGAGTATATGTTTTAGGACCGGTTATAATTTTATCTTTATCTCCAATAAAAATATAGAAATAGTCATCATGTACTTCTATTCTGTATGCTTCATTATTAACCTCGATATTAGAAATCATGGTTCTATATTTATAATCTTTGACCTTTCCGTTTTTATCGGTTCTACTAGCCGCCATAATATACGGAATATATCTGACCAATCCATGTCTTCTTTCAAGGAAGTTAACCGAAATAGTCTCAGTAACGTTAATACTATGATCTTTACCTACAACGGAGTTAACCTCATAGTTTTTTATTTCAAATCCACCAGTCTCAATATTATCTAAGTTTTTGCGAGAAACAGCCCTGGCAACATCTCTAAAGAATTCATATCTGCTAGCATGAACATCGGTAGTGCTAGCAAACAATATCACAAGCGCTAAAAAAATTATCGAAAATCTTTTTTTCATTACCCTTCTCCTTTGTCTGATTTATCCTTAAATAATATACCACAAAAAATCCGCTACGTTAAGGTATAACTGTAGCGGATTATTACACAATATTTTATATATTATTTTTTAAAGAATGATTTTTTCTTTTTCTCACCTGTAGGATTAGAATCTTTCTCAAATTCCTTTAGAGTATTTCCTGAAATCTCATCCCACTTCTTTAATAATTCTTTCTGCTCACTATTAAGCTTCTTAGGAACCTGTACCACCAATGTAGAATACTGATTTCCTCTAACTTCTTTATTGTGAACATTAGGCATTCCCTTGCCTCTTAATCTAATGCGGGTACCTGTCTGTGTTCCTGCTGAAATCTTAAACTTAACATCTCCATCCACAGTCTTAACTCTGATGTCTCCACCCATAGCCGCCTGTGCAAATGAGATATAAGTAGTTGAATAAAGATCCATTCCATCTCTCTCGAATTCATGACTAGGAACCACACGTACGTTTACTAATAAATCTCCACGTGGTCCGCCGTTTAAGCCCGGCTCACCATAATTTCTAACGCGGATAGACTGCATATCGTCAATACCAGCCGGAATGTCCACCTCAATCTTCTTCTGAACATTGTTGTAGCCTTTACCGCCACAATCAGGACATTTCTCCTTAATAATCTTTCCTGTTCCATTACACTGGTCACAAGTAGTCACGCTCTGCATCATACCTAGCATAGTTCTCTGCTGTGTTACATACTGACCGCTACCATTACACTTAGGACAAGTCTGTGGACTAGTTCCAGGCTTAGCACCTGTTCCATTACATGTCTTACAGTCTTCCTTAAAATTAATGGAAACTTCCTTCTTACATCCTGTAACTGCCTCCTCAAAAGGAATTCTAATGTTAACCTGGACATCTGAACCACGCATAGGACCATTTCTTCTGCCTCCTCTACTTCTAGATGAGCCACCGAAAATATCCCCGAAAATATCTCCGAATCCACCGAAAATATCAGAGAAGTCCATTCCACTAAAGTCGAATCCACCTGCGCCACCACCGCCGTTAGAGAATGCTGCATGTCCGAACTGGTCATACTGTTTTCTCTTCTCAGCATCACTTAGCACAGCGTAAGCCTCTGAAGCTTCCTTAAACTTAGCAGCCGCCTCCTCATTATCTGGGTTAGCGTCCGGATGATACTTCTTAGCTAAACTTCTATATGCTTTTTTAATCTCGGCATCTGTGGCAGTTTTACTAACGCCTAGTACCTCATAATAATCTCTTTTATCAGCCATTTTATTTCCTCACTTTTTATAGCACTAATTCCCGCCTTGCAATACACTATCTCTAATGCATTGCAGGGCGGGAAACAAAAATCATTTATTCAATGATTAGATTTCTTTGTAGTCACCATCTACTACATTGTCATCATTAGATGTCTGAGCGCCTTCAGCTCCCTGTGCACCCTGAGCTGCTGCTCCTGCTGCCTGTGCCTGCTCATATAGCTTCTGGAATAACTGCTGTGAGCTGTTCATTAACTTCTCTTTTCCATCCTTTAACTGCTGAATCTGCTCATCAGTTGGCTCATCTGCAATAGAAGCGATTGTAGCTTTAAGAGCATCTAAATCAGCCTGAACTGTACTCTTCTCGCTATCGTCAATCTTATCTCCTGCTTCGTTAAGAGCGCTCTCAACCTGTGAAACCATAGCATCAGCTTCGTTTCTAGCATCGATTCCCTCTTTACGTTTCTTATCCTGAGCCTCGTACTCAGCAGCCTCTTTTACAGCCTTATCGATGTCTTCATCTGACATATTAGAACCAGCTGTGATTGTAATATGCTGTTCTTTACCTGTTCCCATATCCTTAGCAGATACATTAACGATACCGTTAGCATCAATATCGAAAGTTACTTCGATCTGAGGCACACCACGTTTTGCTGGTGGAATACCATCTAGTCTGAACTGTCCTAGGCTCTTATTATCCTTAGCAAACTGTCTCTCACCCTGTACTACATTGATATCAACGGCTGTCTGATTATCAGCAGCTGTAGAGAAGATCTGGCTCTTCTTTGTAGGGATAGTTGTGTTTCTCTCGATAAGTCTAGTAGCTACACCACCCATAGTCTCAATTGATAATGATAATGGTGTTACGTCTAGAAGAAGGATATCTCCTGCTCCCTCATCACCAGCTAACTTACCACCCTGGATAGAAGCACCTATGGCAACACACTCATCAGGATTCATCTTCTTAGATGGCTCATGACCTGTTAACTGTTTTACTTTATCCTGAACAGCTGGGATTCTAGTAGAACCACCAACTAATAATACTTTACTTAACTCTGAAGCCTGAAGACCTGCATCCTCTAAAGCTCTCTGAACAGGTGTAGCTGTTCTCTCTACTAAGTCTCTAGTTAACTCATCGAATTTAGCCTTAGTTAAAACAACATTTAAGTGCTGTGGGCCCTGCTCGTTAACTGAGATATAAGGCATATTGATTTCTACCTGAGTAGTAGATGAGAGTTTCTTCTTAGCATCCTCTGCCTCAGCCTTAATTCTTTCCATAGCCATGTTATCGCCTGTTAAGTCGATACCTGTTTTAGTCTTGAAGTCCTCAACCATAAAGTCGATAATCTTCTTATCAAAGTCATCACCACCGAGCTTGTTATCTCCAGCTGTAGATAATACTTCGATTACACCGTCACCAATTTCGATAATAGATACATCAAATGTACCACCACCTAAATCGTAAACCATGATTTTCTGCTCGCCTTCATTGTCAAGACCGTAAGCTAGAGCAGCTGCAGTAGGCTCGTTGATAATTCTCTTAACCTCTAAACCTGCAATCTTACCTGCATCCTTAGTAGCCTGTCTCTGAGCATCATTGAAGTAAGCTGGAACAGTGATAACTGCCTCTGTTACCTTCTCACCTAAGTAAGCTTCAGCATCAGCCTTTAACTTCTGAAGAATCATAGCTGAAATAGCCTGTGGTGTATAGCTCTTATCATCAATGTTTACTTTATAGTCAGTTCCCATATGTCTCTTAATTGAAGAAATAGTTCTTCCGGCATTTGTAACTGCCTGACGCTTAGCGTTATCTCCTACTAATCTCTCGCCGTCCTTCTTAAAAGCGACAACTGATGGAGTAGTTCTTCCACCGTCTGAGTTAGTGATAACAGTAGGCTCTCCACCTTCCATTACTGCTACACATGAGTTTGTTGTTCCTAAATCAATACCAATAATCTTTCCCATTTTAATTTCCTCCTAAAACTTTTATGGTTTATTGTTTGCATCAATGTGCGTTTTATTTATATTTAAATGGCTCTATGGCCAATCTAATCTAAACTAATCTAAACTAATCTAATTAGCCACCTTAACCATACTGTGTCTAATTACAGTATCCTTATATTTATATCCCTTCTGCAATACAAGTGATACCACATTCTCCCCTAGCTCGTCATTTTCCTCATGCATTACTGCATTATGTAGGTCAGGATCAAATTCACATCCCTCAGCATCGATAGCTTCCACTCCTAAGTCCTCTAGAACTGTCTGCATCTGCTTAAAGATCATATTAAGTCCCTCACCTGTAGGAGTCTTTAAGTCCTCCTCGCTAAGAGTAGTAACTCCACGCTCTAGGTTATCCATAACAGGAAGCATCTTTTCTATAATATCTGAAGCTCCCATAGTAAACATAGCTGATTTTTCTTTTTCACTTCTCTTTCTGAAATTCTGGAATTCTGCGAATAGTCTCTGATAATTATCTTTAACTTCATCTAACTCGCCTTTTAATTTTTCAATTTCCTTATCCTTACATTTCTTTCCGGATTTCTTAGCGCATTCTTTATCTTTATTTTTATCTTTACAACACTCTTTTTTCTCTTCTTCTACGTCCTCACTAGCTTTAGATTCATTGGCCTCTTCGGTCTTTAAAGCTTCGTTTTCTACTTCTTCGTTGATTTTCTTTTCATTATCACTCATTATTATTCTCCTCATCATTTAGTGTGGCACTTAGTTCTTCCTTAAGTAATCTTAAAGTATTAACCACCTTTTCATAGTCCATTCGCTTAGGACCGATAATTCCTATAGTGCCCTTAAATCCATCTTCTAACTCATAGCTGGCTGTCACCACACTACAATTCTTCATGGACTGAACCGGAGTCTCATCGCCTATGTAAACCTGAATTCCGGTTTCCTCATCTCCCTCATTCATCAATTCAGTAAGCTGTGTCTTCTCCTCTAATGTGTTAAGAAGCTGACTGGCTCTTTCCTTATCGCTTAACTCAGGATACTTAAAAATATTAGTGGCACCGCTGGTATAAATCTTCATCTGATCCTCAGTGCTGATAGCCTCTGTAATGGCTTTAAGAGATTCATTGACTAAATTCTCATACTCACCAGCCTGAGATGATAATGCGGATATAACACCTAGGTTAATCTCCTCTAAGGATAACCCTGCCAATGCAGTATTCATAGCAACGTTTAGTCTGACAATCATCTCCTGATTCATATCTTCCTTAACCTTAACTATCTTATTTACCACATGATTTTTATCAGAAACCACTGTACATAAAAGCTGATGACTATCTAGAATAGATAACTGTATAAACTTAATCTTATTACCACCGGTCTTCTCCGAAGAAACCATAGTGGCATAATTTGTATCTAGCGCTAACTTATTAGCCATAGTCTGCATTAAAGTTTCTACTTTATCAACTTTTTCAATAAGACGTTTCTCCTGCTCCTTAACCGTCTTCTCTCTCTGGTCTAACTCCTTAAGTTTATCCTTAAGCATGTTATCTACATAGAAGCGGTATCCTTTATCAGTAGGAATACGTCCCGCCGAAGTGTGGGGCTGAATTATATATCCCATATCCACTAAATCCGACATTTCATTTCTAATAGTGGCTGAGCTTAAATTTAAATCGGTAAATTTAGAAATCGTTCTAGAACCTACCGGCTCGCCAGTATCTAAATATGTCTTAATAATGGCATATAAGATTTTTTCCTTTCTCTCATCCAGTTCCATATACACCTCCAAACCCAGGGTTTCGCAATAAAATGCGCTTTTAGGAAAAGCAATTTTGTTTTATTAGCACTCACGACTTTTGAGTGCTAACACCTTACATTGCTTATATTACTTCCATTTGAAATAAAAGTCAATGAAAAAATATAAGATAAATTGTAAAAAGAATGTAAACACGAAAGACGTGACAGCCATTAGCTATCACGCCTTACCTATTTCATAAATGTTTTCTCATATTCTAAAAAGATATCTGTCTGATAATCATCCAGATACGAAAGAAGCTGCTGCCTCATATCATCCGGCACCCCATAATATGCCTGCGCTATAGATCCTGCAATAGCAGCTATGGTATCACTATCACCACCGATAGATATGGCATTTCTTATAGTATCCTCGAAACTCTCACTCTCTATAAATGCCTCAATAGCCTGTGGCACACTGCCCATACAGGAAACATCGAATTCGTACTCATCTCTAATTCCATCTAGGGTAAAATCTAGTGAATAATACTTATCATTTATCATATTCTCTATCTCACCGATATCAGCCCCATTCTTAGCCATATAAATAGCCTCTGTAACAGCCCTAGCCCCCTTTATGCCTTCCGGATGATTATGGGTAACCTCCGTAACAATGTCAGACATCTCTAATGCCTCCTCAAGGGAATCCGCTGCATAACCACAAGGACTAACCCTCATAGCAGCGCCATTGCCCCAGCTGTTATACGGCTCAGGATTAGGATCCCTTAGCCAATAAATAAAACTACCTCCATATCCTGCATAAGGATATTTATTTCCAATCTCCTGCATATATGAGATAGCCTTTTCCTTCAGTATTTTCTCACTAAACGGCTGTCCCGGCCCACTCTTTACTTCTAATATAGCCTTAGCCACCGCCAAGGTCATCATGGAATCATCGGTAGGATGACACTGATCCGTAAAAAAGGTAAACTTTTTCGACTTATGATTATCCCACTCGAAACGAGAACCCACTGTATCACCAATAATGGCACCTAACATATAAATTCCTCCTTTAACAACTATGTTTCATCATTCTCGTTATCGTCCCCTTTTCTTTTTTCCTTCTCAATCTCCTCGATTTCTTTCATTACTTCGTCGTTATACTCTCCCAGTTTAAGCTGTTTTCTAATATCCTCAGGGATATAGTCCATTGGTTCTTCGTATCCTGCCATAGGGTTTCCTCCTTACCACCATTTTTATATAGGTGCTTTTTCTGCTTTAAATCATATATTCAGTTTTCTTCCGTAACTCGCTGTCTTTATTATACACTAATTTATTATCCCACTCAATTATATGTATAATTTTTTCCATATAGAAAAACAGCCAACCTTTCATCGAATTTATCTCGATTTAGATTGACTGTTTTCTAGAACATTATTATTAATTATTTAATTTTAATCCATTCCTTATTTTCTATTAACTAACTCTGATTTTTCTTTCTTTGAAAGATCAACTAGCTTAAGTTTATTATCATTTCCATTCGCCGGCTTTACTGCTGGATCATAACTCTTTTTTGCTGCCTTTGCGCCATATTTAGCCTGTGACTTTGTAAAGCCTACTTTCTTTAATTTCTTATAAAGCTTTGAACGGCTGTACTGTTTTATTCTTAAAAATAATATACCCATTCGCTTAGCCTGTTTTTTCCAGTTAGCCTTACACTTCTTTACTCCGTATTTAGCCTGAGCTTTTGTAAAGCCATCGTATCTTAGCTGTGATGTTAGGCCTTTCTTTGAAAATGGCATTGACTTAATATATGCTATGGCGCTTTTTTTCGCCTGCTGGTTCCAATCTATATTAGACTGTTTGATGGCATAATCAATGTCTGTTTTAGAATATCCTTCATATGTTAGCATTTCTGTTAAACCACTTTTAGAAAATGCCATTGTATTTAAGTAATCACTTGTGGCTGTGGCAGCTTCCTTCTGCGAAGATGTCTCAGCTAAAACGTTGTTTCCTGGCGTGCTACACACAGATAATACCGCCATTAATAGTATAATCGCTATTTTTTTCATATAAAGCTCCTTCTATATATTTCCTTTGCAATATCTATCTATGTTTTTCATACTAGCGTATCCCTTAATACTTATTAGAATTTACTTATATATCTATTAAATGAGATTATTATTCTCCTAAGTACACTATAATATATAAATTTGATGTTAAAGTTATATCAATATTTATACCAGGTATTTTAATCTAATAAATACTCTGCTAATACTATATTGCTTAAATCTCTTCCCTTTTTAGTCAGCCAAACATTTTTTTCATCTGACTCTAGCATACCTATTTTACATAATTTTTCATCTACGCCACCATAAACTGTTTCATATGAAGTATTAAATTTTTCTAAAAACTCTTCCTTGCTTATTCCGGATGTCATTCTAAGTCCTAAAAACATAAACTCTTCCATTTCATCCTTTAGGCTTAACTCTGTAATGTTTTCTCTAATTGCCCCCAATGGATTTTTATTGTCATTCCAGATTTTTATATATTCTGTCAGATCAGAGATGTTATTATAGCGGGTTTTCTTAAACAGCGATGCCGCGCCTATTCCCATTCCCATGTAATCTTTTCTCTTCCAATATCCCACATTGTGGCGGCACTCATAGCCTTTTTTAGAATAGTTCGAGATTTCATATTGGATGTAATTATTATCAGCTAAAAGCTTACTTACCAGCTCATACATCTCTCTTTCTTCATCCTCGCTAGGTAGAATATCTAATCCATTTAATCTAGCCTCTTTAACCTGCGTCTTTAAAAGCGTCCCCTCCTCCACTATCAGGCTGTATGCCGATATGTGTTCAGGGTTTAAGTCTATCACCTTCTTAACTGTATCTAGCAATGTTTCTTTCTTTTGATGGGGCAATGCCTCCATTATATCCACATTTATATTTTCAAATCCACACTCTCTAGCTGTTTTATATGTCTCTAAAAACTCGGCGTAGGTGTGAAGTCTGCCAATGGCCTTTAGTTCGGCGTCATTGGCACTTTGTAATCCTATGCTGATGCGGTTAATCCCTATCTTTTTATAAGTTTCAAACTTTTCCCTGTCAGCGGTATTAGGATTTACTTCTATAGTAATTTCAGCATTCTCATCAACTAAAAAACTTAACTTTATTGCATCTAATATTTTAGTTATTTGATTCTTATTAAGTATAGATGGTGTTCCACCGCCAATAAATATGCTATCCACCACCTGGCTAGTCTGCGCGCTGGCTTTAATTTCTAGCACTAATGCATTCACATAAGCCTCTATGGTTTCGTCATTGGCTGGGGCAGATAAAAAATCGCAATAATTGCACTTTCTTATGCAGAAAGGTATATGAATATATATTTCTATATGATGACTAATTCTATCTAATTTCATTTACAACAATTTTCCTTTATATCCCGGATAGTATCGCATAATATAAAGTTCTCTGATTGCCTCTTTTAAATCCCATTCTGATAATCGGAAAGACTCTCCATTATGCTCAAATCGAATTTCTAAAGCACCGGTGTCCTGATTTTTTACAAAGGATTTAGAATACAACGATATCTCCTGATAATTTGGCACTCCGCCATAATACTCCTGTTCAATCTTTACCCGCACCTCGTATTCATCATTTAAATACATTAACCAATGCGTTTCTCCGTCAAATCCCCTTGTCAATCCAGGAGTAATATTCTCTGTTTGAACCAAACCAATATGATGTTCTGAATCTTCCCACCATTCATCATTATCATAATCATAGCAATTTTTATATCCCCAAGACTGAATGCGAAGTTCCTTTTTCAGTTTTATCACATCCGGATTTTTGATTGGTTTCTTCTCAAAAGAATAGTGTCTCTCTCTGGTTTCAGTTCTTCTGTCCTGGGCTTTCTCCATGTTTTTTTCTTCATCC
>CACZSI010000103.1 GCA_902783775.1 uncultured Lachnospiraceae bacterium | reverse complement strand
TTTGTCTCCACCCGCATAGCAGGTGGTTTATTGTTCAAAACAATCACACGTTGCGTGATTGTTTATGAACAGACTAAAGTCCATAATTAAAAAGATCAACATCGGAACTTACCAATGTTGATCTTCTAATATTTTATTTATATTTAGCTGATTTTATTGTTTTTTTACTATTCCATGGCCAATAAACGAATTCAGCCTTTGCCTCGATTTTCTTTTTATTGACATACTTATTAGTCCAGAATCTTCCATCATTAGAACTATTTCTGTTATCTCCTAACATAAAATAGCAATCCTTAGGGACTTTAAAGACTAACTCGCCTTCATCTGTTCCATTTCCATTTACCCACTCTTCCGGTAAATATGGCTCATCTAAAGGCTCTTTAGAATCATTAATATAAATCTTAGCATTCTTAATTACTACCTTGTCTCCCGGAGTTCCGATAATTCTCTTAACAAACTCCTCTTTCTCATTGTCAGGATTCTTAAATATAACTACTTCTCCACGCTGTGGATCTGAGAATAGGTAAGCTAATCTGTTTCCTACCATTCTGTCGCCTGTCATAATAGTTTTCTCCATTGACCCTGAAGGTACATTGGCATTTATAATAATGAAATGAGTTAAAATAAATGAAATTCCAATAGCTACTGCTATTAAAGTAATCCAACTAATTACTTCTTTTTTTACATCTAATTTTTCCTCTTTAGCATTATCTGTTTTTTCATTTAATCCATTGTCAAAGTTTTTTTCGTTATCCATATCACACCTCCTGCTAAATCTTCTAGTTTAAATTAGCTGTTAAGAAAATCTTTAATCTTCTTACTTCTAACCGGATTTCTAAGTTTTCTAAGAGCCTTAGCCTCAATCTGTCTGATTCTCTCTCTTGTTACGCTAAACTCTCTTCCTACCTCCTCTAATGTACGAGGATGACCGTCTCTTAATCCGAAACGAAGAATAATTACTTCTCTTTCTCTGTCCTTTAAGTCTCCTAGCAATCCACCGATATGCTCTTTTAACATTACCTGCTCAATATTAGCTTCAGGTGTTAATGTATTATTATCTGCCACGAAATCACCTAAGTTAGAATCATCTTCCTCACCGATAGGTGTCTCTAATGAAGCCGGCTCTCTGGCAATCTGCATTATCTCTAATACTTTCTCTTCTGTCATCTCTAATGCATCTGCTAACTCCTTAGTAGATGGCTCATAGCCTAACTCTAATGTTAACTTTCTCTGCATCTTAGACATTCTATTAATAGTCTCAACCATATGAACCGGTACTCTGATAGTTCTAGCATGGTCTGCTAATGCTCTAGTAACTGACTGTCTAATCCACCAAGTAGCGTATGTACTTAACTTATATCCCTTAGTGTAATCGAATTTTTCTACACCCTTAATAAGACCTAGGTTTCCTTCCTGAACTAAGTCTAAAAAGCTCATACCTCTACCTGTATATCTCTTAGCAATACTAACTACTAGACGAAGGTTAGCCTCGATAAGCTTCTGCTTAGCGATTTCATCGCCCTCTGTCTTTCTCTTAGCTAACTCCACTTCCTCTTCAGGTTTAAGCAAGTCAACTGTTCCGATTTCCTTAAGATACATTCTTACAGGATCCTCAGTTCCCACACCCTCTAAAAGATCTACAGGATCATCTCCTGCTTCCTCTTCCTCTTTCTGGATGTCCTCCACTGTAGGCTCCCCTGTAAGCAATGGAGCCACAATATCTACCGGACTTCCATCGTCATTCTTCTCATATTCATCGGAATTAGTATTATATCTCTTTCCTGTGATTTCACTTAAATCGTCATCTGTCTCATCATCATAGTCTGATGATGATGATAACTTATCTATATCAATATCTACCTCACTAATGGTATCAACTTCCTCGATTTCCTCGTCTGGTTTGAAATCCTCATCGTTGATTTCCTCACTATCCTCTACCATAGTGTAGATGGTAATCCCCTCAGAAGTTAACTTAGGATAAATATTTTCCTCCTGCTTTGCCGTAAGTTTTTCATCTGAAAATGCTGTTTCTATTTCAGTAGTACTTAACTCTTTCCCATTCGCTAGTCCTTTTTCGACTAGTTCTGCTATTCTCTGATTAAAATCTTGCGCTTTCACTTTACTATCCTTCCTGTGCTGTTTATACAGTTACATACTATATGGGTATAATTATCCAACATAGCGTAACAATAACTATATCAAAAAAACCCCTTGTATGTCAAGGGGTTAGTTCATGCATATATCCATCCGGGTTAACATGTACCGTACAATGCTTAACCTTAGGAAAATTATATTCTATTGCATTGTGAACATTTTCTGCTATTAAATGCGATTCTTTTAACTTTAGTTCAGGATTTACTGATATTTCCACGTCCACATATGCTCTAGTTCCAAAGAGTCTGGTTCTAATAATATCAATGTGAATAACACCATCCACATCCTGCACCACCTGTTTCATTTTCTCCACAGTATCAGGGTCTAGCGCTTTATCAATCAGCTTATCCACAGCTTCTTTTCCAATATCGAAAGCCACTTTAAAAATCACTAAGCCAATTCCAATAGACATTATTGTATCCATTATAGGATAACCGTGCATTGCAAATGCGATACCCACTAAACTGCCTACTGATGATATGGCATCTGATCTGTGATGCCACGCTTCTGCCCTTAGCGCATCGGAAGAAATCTTCTTAGCCACAATGTATGTATACCAGAAAAGCACTTCCTTTATAACAATTGAAACAAGAGCCACAATCAGCGCTAATGAAGTGGGGGTACTTATTTTATCCCTCTCAAAAATAGTGGTTATACCTTCATAGATAATCATTGCACCGGTGATTATAAGTATATCTGCTAATAGCAATGATGCCATACACTCTAGCTTATCATGACCGTATGGATGTTCATCATCAGCTTCCTGTTTAGCAAACTTAATTCCTATTATCACTATTATGGAGCCAAAAACATCTGACAGTGAATGAACAGAATCAGATATAAGGGCTCTGGATTTCCCAAAAATTCCTGCTAAAAGTTTTATGATACTTAAAACAACATTAGCCACAATGCTTACGCTTGACACTACCACTGCAGATCTTACTACAGTCTGAGCACTACTTTTTTCATATATATTCTCTGATTTATTTTTCTTAGTGCTGGTATTTTCTGCCATAATTCCTCTTTTCTACTGTTCTAACTCATCTGGAGAAACGATTGGAGACCATCCCTCATCCTTACCTGGATAATCTTCATCAGATTTTTTCTCGTTTTCTTTATCTGATTTTTTATCATCCTTTTTATTGGATTTCTTATCAGTTTTTTTCTTTTTAGTATCTGACTTTTTATCGCCTTTTTTACTGTCCTTTTTATCAGTTTTACTATCTTTATTTTCTACTGACTCATCATCTGAATTACTAGCACCTTTAACGATTCTAGTCTCTTCCTCGCCTTTTTTATTAGTTACAATTTCACCTTTCTTATTAGTAACTTTTTCTACTCTCTCTACATCTTCACCGTCACCCTCGAAAGTTTTAGCGCCGTCGAAGAAATTTGTCTCTGGATTTCCCTGAGTAGGTGACTTTGTTTTATTTCCATTTTTTACATTTACTAACACAACCACTAAGGCCACAATTAATGCTATACCAATTATTACACCTAATATAGTTTTTTTATTATTTTCCATCTCTAATCTCCTTTTCAATTTCATATATTATATTAGCAATAGCATCTTCCTTATTAGAAACTGTGATTCTGTCTGCAGCTTTCTTTACGCTATCTATAGCATTATCCACCGCATAACCTAAATCAGCATCCTCAATAAGAGAGATATCATTTTCATAATCACCCACGCCAATGGTGATTTTAATATCTTTATCTAAATGATTTTTCATATATCTTACTGCCTTTCCCTTAGAGCTATCAACACTCTGAATCTCTAAGCCATTAGGCCAAGATAAATCAAATCTAAACTTATCAGAAAATTTTTCTTTAATATCCTTCTGGATTTCTTTAGATAAGTCTTCCTTCTGAATAATAACTATTTTATATATTTTCTCATCTCTATCATCAAAGAATTTTTCTAAGTCCTCTCTGCTAGATTCCATCGGCTTAAAATTTATACTGCTTTCATAATCAATATTAAACCAATACTCCCATACCTCATTGTAATTATCATAGATGTAATAGAAAAGTTCTCTGACATCCTGTGTTTTCATTGGCCACTCTGCAATCACATCATTATTGTCAGTGTCAAAAAGAACCGCTCCATTCATTGACACAAAAGGAGCATTAACTTTTAGCCTATCCTGAAAATTTTTCATATGGCTGGGAAATCTACCGGTGGCTAATGTGAACAATCCACCTTCCTTTTGGAAATAGTTTATCGCCTCAATATTCTTATCCGATATCTGTTTTTCTTCGCTAGTTAATGTACCATCGCAATCAGTACATATTAAATATCCATCAAATAATCCCATAGTTCATCCTCTTTACAGTCTCATTATATAATACCACAATTTCTTATTGCTTTAACTCTTTTATAACGCTTTTTATTTCTAAAAAGGTAATGGATTTTTGTTATTTATTTTTTTGTGGCAATTTAATAGTTACCTTAGTTCCCTTTCCTATCTCACTTTCTATATCCACCTCTCCATTGCACATCATCTTAAGTCTCTCTTTGGCATTGTTAATACCAATATGACCTTCATCTAATTTATCAAGTTTATCTGTGTCAAAACCTACTCCGTTATCCTCCACTATAATGTAGACATAATCTTTTACTGACTTAGTTTCTATTTTAAGTTTACCAATGTTTTTCTTCTTAGCTAGTCCATGCTTTATAGCATTTTCTACGAAAATCTGAAGTGTAAGAGCAGGCACATAAAATCTTTCTTCTTCAATATTGTTTTCCACAACTAATTCATCTCCAAAGCGCATCTGCTCTAAAGACAGATAATGAAGAACATACTCCCACTCTCTGTGGAAAGCTATTGGCTTTTTAAGTTCTAGGGAATTTAGATTTCCTCTTAAATATTCCGAGAAATCGCCAATTTTAACCTGAGCCATTTTAGGATCCTTGCCACATAAATAATAAATAGTATTTAAACAATTAAATAAGAAATGAGGTCTAATCTGGGATAGCATAATCTTTATCTGCATATCCTTAATCATAACTTCCTGCTTATAAATCTGGCCATCCTTCTTACTTAAACTCACTATCATTGTCTTTAACGACTCACTAAACAACATAAATACAGAAAGACACAGCGCTATTTTTACTATTGAAAAATGATATGTAGACTGAATAATAATGGCAGGTATTACAAGAAAGTCAAAAGATAATATCATCCAAAATCTCATACCGTCAATGCGCTTTCGATAATATATAGCTGTAAATGTCCCCCATAAGAATATTGCATACATTAATGTATGGCTAACTCTCATATGATTATCGCGGAAAACATTTTTAGCATCAAAATAGTATAAAAAGCCTGTAAACTGCGAATATATTGTCAATATAATACCCGCTAGTCCTATAGAATAAATTATGTGGGTACTATATTTATTAACTCCCCCCTCTATGGATTCTCTAATATATGAAATATATATCATACCTAAAAGTAAACAGAAAAATTTATCTGAAAACTTAGCTATTCTTACTATATAAAAGGCACTAGTTGTCATCTCTCCTTCATATAAATAGAATAATCCATCACTTAAAAGGATCATTCCAGTAAAAGCAAACAGGGGTGCTAAATATTTAAATGAATATACTTTTTTTCTGTAACAGGTTATGGACCATATCATACCTAAAATACAGAAAAATAATCCCCAGAAATCCAGAGAGGTATAAAAAAATACTTTATTCATTATCTTCTCCTATATTTAATCCTGCCAGATATGCGTTAGTCATTTCTGCCCAACTATATGCTGTCATATATTCTCCGCTATATTTAAATTTAGAATTCTTTCCATTTATTAAATAATCATAATAGTCACAGGAAATATTTTCAGTCACTATCCCTATAGCCCCTCTTCTTTTAGCCAATATATTATTAAGTCCTAATTTTTTAAATGTATTTGTGGCATCGGCTTTAATATTTTTTAAGTAAGAGGTTTTATCACCCATATCTCCTTCTTCTTCCCAGAGAACGGCCATTAGTTCACCGTTAGAACACATTGCTCCTCTTCTGTCTATCAGGTAAGCTAACATCTCTTTTGTTTTACTATACTTAAATTTAACAGGATTAGTTCTAAAAAATAATTCAAAATTGCCAAAAGTGTTAGCAAGGATTTTCTCTTTTTCTACTCCCGGCTTATATCTTAGATCTTGTAATTCTTTTATTATTTTTTCCTGAGTTATAGGTTTTAAAATATAACCGCTAGCATGCATTTTCATAGCCTCACCAGTGTAATCTTCATAACCTGTAGTAAAGACTATATTGATTCTATTATTTATTTCTCTTAATTTCTTAGCTACATAGATACCGTCTAAATCAAACATTTCTACATCCACAAAGGCGATATCCACCAATGTCTCTTTAGCATAATCTATAGCATCTTTAGCATAGCGAAATAATTTAATATTCGCATTTCTGACACATTCCTTTAAAATATCTTCCATTATTTCTAAAGCAATTTTCTCATCATCCAGTACAATTATATTCATTTCATCCTCCAACCCTAATGGTATTTTCTACTCACTTATTCTATTATACCAAAGTAAAAAAAAACTTAAATATCAATTACGGTCTTAAAATTCTTAACGACTAAAGGCACCGGGTTTGGATTACCCGATGCCTTCTGGAAATATATATATGAAACCCTGCTTTCTAAAATAACAATCAAAAATCGCTTTTAAAAAGCCCCCTACGTAACAATAAAGAACTATCGTTTACATATATATATTACAATTCTTATGGTCACACTACGGACACATAATAAAAATTATTTTAAAATTTTTTTGATTCTTCTATTAAATCAGAGAATTTATCTATCCTATAGTCATAGTGATGAAGATTTCCGAAGCCATATGATGCATAAACAAACTTAACACCTGCTATCTGTGAAGCTTCCCTATCTTTAGCGGTATCCCCCACATAGACAGCATTTTTTATATTGTTTCGCTCCATAATAATTTTAATATTTTCACCCTTTGGCTTTTTAGTTCTTCCAGCCATCTCAATATCTAAAAATACATCCTCTAATTTATGATATTCTAGAAATGTTTGGATATATCCATCCTGGCAATTGCTGACAATAAACAAATCAAAATCTTTTTTTAATTGTCTAAGAGTGACTTCTAAGTCCGGATAAAGATTTCCACCGTGCTCTCTAAGGTAAGCTTCCTCCACCTCACAGCAGGATTTCATTGCCTTTAGTTTTAGCTCCATAGGAGTGTCCGGAAGCATTAAATCAAAAATCTCTTCTAAGAGTTTTCCAAAATATGAATCCATCTCCTCTTTATCTAACTGCTTATCTATACCATCAATATTTCTAAGAGCCTGATTCCACGATGTTCTA
Organism: uncultured Lachnospiraceae bacterium; assembly: GCA_902783775.1. GTDB lineage: Bacteria > Bacillota > Clostridia > Lachnospirales > Lachnospiraceae > Eubacterium_G. Next base: position 12,881 of record CACZSI010000103.1, on the reverse strand, counting down.
ACCTCATCTGAGGTATCCCACAATGTACCATCTAAATCAAAAATAATTCCAGTCTTCATCTATTCTCCCTTAATTTTATGAGTTTCAATATAAAATCTCTTATCTTTAGCATGTCCCATAGAGAATGTTTTTCTAGGCAATGACCCCTGAGCTCTGATAGCCGGGAAGAAATCAAACTTTGATAAACCATCAAAAATAAATCCTAGTACATTCTCCTTAGTAGATAGTTTCTTAACTACTTCTCTACCGTGAATGTAATCCACCTTAACTTCCTTATGCTCCTTGATGTATTCCTTAATAAACTTCTGAAGAGTTCCCACCGGAAGCTTATCATTTCCCTTAATTTCTATTGTTCCATTTTTATTCTTAGAATAGAAATCATATTTATGAATATTTTCGCCACCATTTTCATCGGCATAAGCTTTAAACTTTTCTAAAAAGTCATTCTCATCTACATTAAACAACACTCTATAAATCGGCTCAAACTCAATACTCTTATCATGGATATTTTCTATCTCCACCAATGCATATCTGGCATTAGGATCCTTAGTTTCATTGTAGTATTCCTTAGCTGCAGCTAGAGAATGATTTCCATCTCCTACCACAAATAAAAGATCATCGCCACTTTCCATTAAGTTTTCTAAAGAATTCTGGACGCTAGTTATAGTCTCTCTATCTAAATAATAACCGTGTACATGTCCACCCTCTTTCATTAAATCAAAGTGATAACATGTCTCGAATTCTTCTTTTCTAGACTCTAAAGGTTTTACCACTGATCTGGTAGGATCATCAAACAATAGTAAAATATGTGGCATCTCTAAAAGGGCATCCCTTCTAATCTCCACACGGGCCGGCAATCTCTCCTCAATAGTTTCCTCGGTAGCACGAATTAACGCCTTAGCATCGCTTTTATATTCATAGTCCTCTAGGTCAATTAATCCTACTAATCCTTTTCTAACCTTACCATCTAAATATCTTTCTACATATATCATAGTGTCTTTACGCTCATTAAAAACACCCTCTGCCATATACTTTCGCATAGTGGCATTAATTCTCTCGATATCCTTTGAATTGTCATCAGAAAGATAAATCTCTGGCAACATAATATTTAGCGCAGAAGGGCTATCTCCTACTATATTCTTAACATCTTCCCAATACTCCGGCTCTGATGTGTACTGATCACATGCAATAACCGCCCATTTCTCGATATCCTTCTTTGGAAGAAGAATATCTGCCGGATAGAAATACTTATCCGCATTGTTTAATGAGTTATTCATTTTAACCTCCAATTAGTTTAAGCCTTTTATAAACCATTTTTTGGCAATAAAAAAGCCCATATATTCTTTTATTCCTTAATCACACTATTTCTATAATACCACGCTTAAGGTTTTAATAAAAGATTATATATGGGCCATAAATTTTATTTTGCTTTTTCAGGGTGCTTACTATAGTAATCATCTAATGCATCTTTAATAGCATCCTTAGCTAAAACTGAACAGTGAATTTTATGCTGTGGCAAACCATCTAGTGCCTCAACTACTGCCTGGTTAGTAAGCTCTAGTGCAGAGTCAATGGATTTTCCTTTTATTAATTCTGTAGCCATTGAACTGCTAGCGATAGCTGAACCGCATCCGAAAGTTTCGAATTTAACATCCGTTACCACATCATCATCTATCTTTAAATAAATCTTCATAATGTCGCCACACTTAGCATTTCCTACTTCACCGACACCGTCAGCATCCTCAATCTTTCCTACATTTCTAGGATTCATAAAATGATCCATTACCTTCTCACTATATAACATGTTTTAATTCTCCTTTCACTAACTTATCCCATAATGGGGACATATTTCTTAGATATACCACAACTTCCTCTACGGATTTAACTATGTAATCAACCTGCTCCTCTGTAATGGTCTCATCAAAGCTTAATCTAAGTGATCCGTGGGCCACCTCGTGAGGTCTGCCAATGGCTAACAACACATGGCTTGGATCAAGGGAACCTGATGTACAAGCAGAACCTGATGAAGCCTCAATCCCCTTACTATCTAATAGTAATAACAATGATTCTCCCTCAATTCCCTCGAAACAGAAGTTAACATTTCCCGGTAATCTCTTTTCTTTATCTCCGTTTAACTCACTATGTTCGATATTGGACAATCCATTAATTAATCTGTCTCTCATTGAGCTGATATATTCAGCCTTTTCTTCCACATTTTCTACTGCCTCTTTTAGTGCCTCAGTCATAGAAACAATAGCTGCTAAATTTTCTGTTCCAGCTCTCTTTCCTCTTTCCTGAGCTCCACCTTCAATGACATTTTTAAGATTGATTTTTTTATCAGCATATAAAACGCCAACACCCTTAGGGCCTTTAAACTTATGTGCTGAAAGAGATAACATATCAACATTTAAGTCCTTAACATTTATTGGCACATGGCCTACTGCCTGAACTGCATCTGTGTGGAACAACACACCTTTTTCTTTACAAATCTTTCCGATTTCTTTAATTGGCTGAATAGTTCCAATTTCATTGTTAGCATACATTACACTTACTAATGCAGTCTTATCAGTGATGGCCTCCTCTATTTTTTTAACATCCACTATTCCGTTTTTCTCAACGTCTACTAGTGTAATATCAAAGCCTTCTTTTTTTAGTTTATCAAGGGTATGCAATATAGCATGATGCTCAATAGTAGTTGAAATAATATGTGTCTTCCCTTTTTCTTTTCCTAAATAAGCTGCAGAGATAAGAGCCTGATTATCTGCTTCACTTCCACCTGATGTGAAATAGATTTCTCTAAAGTCTGCGCCTAAGATATTAGCCATATCCATTCGAGCCTTTAATAAATATTCAGCTGCCTTCTGTCCTACACTGTGAAGACTAGATGGATTACCGTAAACCTCATTCATAATTTTAGTCATTGTATCAATAGCCACTTTACTCATTGATGTAGTAGCTGCGCAATCTGCATAAACAAACATTACTCTTTCCTCCTTATTCCTACTTCAATACTAGGAATTATATACTAATAATTATTTTTTGTAAACACATTTTTTTAAAAAAATAAGAGTATTTATTTTTCAACCCAAAATAAATACTCTTAAATATCATATTTTTCACTTATTTATTAATCGATTTTTCCATCAATTAAATCCTGCAATGTATGCTCTTCTAAATATTGATCAATTAATGAATCTATCTTTAACCATAATGGAAGTGTAAAGCACTGATCTTTTCTGGCACACTCTACCGCTCCATTTTCCACACAGCTAACCGGTGCCAAACTTCCCTCAGTTAATTTTAAGATGGATCCTAATGTATAATCCTTAGGTTCTCTAGATAGCTTATATCCACCAGCCTTTCCACGCTGACTAATAAGCATTCCTCCTTTATGAAGAATAGAAACAATTAATTCTAAATATTTCATAGATATTCCCTGCTTCTTAGCTACATCCTTTAAGGACACAAATTTATCATCACCATTTTCTGCTAATTCTATCATTACTCGTAGGGCATAGCGACCCTTAGTTGAAATCATCATACTATTTCACTCTCCCAAAAAAAAATAATTAAAGGTATTTTAACACATTTTATTATTATTTCCAATTATTTTTTTTATTCCATTTTTTATTTACAATAAAAATTCCGATACAAACGAATACTAAAGCTGCCACTACTCTGGCCCCTACATCGCCTTTTTCGTTTAATAAAAAATACGATAATATCACACCAAAAACCGGATTCATAAACTTACATGTAGATACCTTAGAAACATCATTGTACTTAAGAAGAATTCCCCAAAGTGTATAAGCTGCTGCCGATATAAATCCCATATATGTTAAAAGTGCCACTCCGCTAAAGGAAGTAATACTTATATGTCCACCTAATACACTTCCTATTAAAGTCATTGACAGTCCACCGAAAAAGAACTGATATCCACTAAGCATAACTACGTCGGCATCTTTAGAAAACTTTTTAATGTAGGCCGAAGCCATTGCAGATGAAAATGCTGCTATAAAAACAAAGCCTTCCCCTAGAAGATTAAAATTTAAATTCTGAGATAAACCGTTGATATTTACTAGTAGTATTCCAATAAATCCGATTAGACTTCCTATGACTTTAGGTATGGTTAATTTTTCCTGCTTAAAACCTAGGCAACACACAAATAGCGTTATAAAAGTGCCTGCGCCGGTTATTATAGAGGACTTTACTCCTGTAGTGTGAGCTAGTCCAATGTAAAAAAACAAATATTGTATAACCGTCTGATAGGCACTTAGTGTTAGAATCTTTTTAGGGTGAGCCGGTTTTATAAATCTTTTATTCATTATGCTTGAAAAAAGAATTACCATAGAACCAGCTATAGTAAATCTTATACCTGCAAATAAAATCTGAGAAGATGTCTCCCAGGGATTAATAGAAAACAGCTTATACCCCACCTTTATGCAGGGAAAAGCTGAACCCCAAAGCAGGCAACAAATCATCGCCCCTAAAATCATTATTGGTAATTTAGAAAATATTTTTTTACCGTCCGTCATTGTAATCTACCTTTCATAATTACCCTAGAGAATCAATCCAGGCTTTTATGACATCATCACCGTCATTCTTTTTAAATAATTTAGCCCCAACAATTTGAGCTGTCTTGCTTAAATATGGTTTTAGTTTCTCGCCCGATTTAGAAATATCGCTACCTCCTGATGTGGCAAACAAAGCAATTTTCTTACCGGAAAAATCATATCCTTTTACGAAAGTATTAATTACATTTGGTGCGCCATAATACCAAATAGGAAAACCTAGATAAATCATATCGTACTCATCCATATTATCCACTTTTCCCTGAACCGGCACATCCTTATTTCCAAATTTTTCTTTATTGCATCTGGCTAGTGGATTAATCCACTTAATATCTGAGCTGCTATAAGGCTCTACAGGGATAATCTCAAACTCCTCTGCCTGGGCAATTCTAGCCAAATTCTGCGCTACTTCTTTAGTAATTCCTGTGGCTGAAAAATATGCTACTAATGCTTTACTCATAACACTTCCTCCTTCACCAACGTTATACTTCTATTATAGATGTCTTAGGATTTATTGGCAATGAATACTTCTAAAAAATAACCCTGATAATAGTGCCCTCACCAAGCTCACTTTCCACCTCAATTTTAGCATCGTGAAGTTCCACTATATGCTTTACAATGGCCAAACCTAAACCGGTACCTCCGGTAGCTTTTGAACGGCTCTTATCCACTCTGTAAAAGCGCTCAAAAATTCTTTGCTGCTCATCTGCTGGAATTCCTATACCATTATCTTCCACAGAAAGGATTGTTCTATCATTTTTCTTATAGACAGAGACCTCCACCTTACCTCCCGGGTTATTGTATCTTATAGCGTTCTGTACTAGATTTTCCACTAACTCACTAACAAGATTTACATTGGCATTAATTATAGCTTCCTCACCTGTAAGGGATAATTTCACTTCCTTTTTTTCAGCATTAATCTGTAAATCATCTATTGTTTCCCTTGCTATTTTATATAAATCAGTTGGTTTAAAAACCATCTCGTAGCTTTTCTGATCCACCTCAGATAGTCTTATAATGTCATTAATAAGCGCTAATAATCTATCAGAATTTTTATGAATTTCATTGTATATATGCTGACGTTTTCCCTCCGGCACCATATCGTTTTCTAATAACTCTGTAAAGCCCACAATGGCAGTTAACGGAGTCTTTAATTCATGAGAAACATTGGCGGTAAAATCCTGTCTGGCCTTAGCTGCCGAAAGTACATCTGTGTGCTGACTTTTAAGTTTCTCAGCAAAGGGTTCTAATTCCTTATATGGAGATTTATATTTTTCATTTTCTAAATTTTCTGCCATCATCTCTATTGGCTTTAATAACTGGTTTGCTAAAAGGTTAGAAAGCACAATACAAATGGTTATTATCAATAACACAATCATTGAAATAACCCAAGCTGATGACTTAAACACATAAAAAATGCTTACGGCATCTGTCGCCACTCTTAGAACCTTTCCATTGTCTAAAAGAATAGCATAGTAGAATGTGTTTTTATTCATGGTATCTGACTTTCTAACATATTTTCCACTACCTTTTTTTAGTGCATCCTTTATCTCCGGCCTATCTAAATGATTAGGCAATTTATCGGCCAAAACATCATTATCATAGAGAACTTTTCCATCTTTATCAATCCAAGTTACTCTAAGATTACTTAAATTAGTAGATAAATCCACATTTAAATTCCTTTTATCTTCAATGTCAAAGGTCTTAGAATTTTTAAGTAAGTTAGCTGTCGTTAAAAGCTCAGACTCCACCTGTTTTTTAAATAATTCGTAATATATAAAAGTTGTTCCTATTAAGGTAGCAATTATTGCAATTATAGCAATTCCCACTAGTCTTTTATTTATCTTATTTTTCATTCAATCACGTATCCCACATTTCTTATTGTTCTAATTCTATCACCGTATGTTCCAAGCTTTTTTCTCAAAGTCTTTACATGCATATCAAGAGTTCTAGATTCTCCCATATAGTCAGTATCCCAGACTCTGTCCATAATAGATTCTCTGCTAAGAACAATTCCCTTATTTAGCATTAGGTAGGCTAAAAGCTCGTACTCTTTATAGGTTAAAACTATCTGATCCCCGTCAACTGTAACTACGCGCTTTTCCTTATTTACCACTAATCCATCTAAGGATAATTCGCTAGCATCTTCCTTTAGAGTTCTTCTTAAAAGTGCTTTAACTCTAGATAAAAGTTCCATAACAGAAAATGGTTTCTTTATATAGTCATCGGCCCCGGCCTCGATTCCTTTAACTAAATCTAAATCGGTGGTTTTCGCTGTAACCATAATAACCGGTATATTTCTAGTTTCACTTTTTCTTCTAAGCTTTTTAACTATTTCATTGCCATTCTCATCTGGAAGCATAATATCTACCAAACATAGATCCGGCAATGCACAATTAATGGATTCAAAAAAATCCTTAGCATTGGTAAATCCCACCGTTTTATATCCTGCATTTTTCAGTGCATACTCTTCTATTTCTCTAATATTCTCGTCATCTTCAATAATATAAATTAGGGTCATTTTTTTCTCCTATTAATCACAACATTAAGCCTTCACTCCTATAATACCATGATTATCCTTTATAACATATTTCTTTTTATAATCATTATACTTCATATCGAATAATTCCTTATCCTCCTGGGATAATTTTTCATAGTAATCGTGGGTATTATATTCATTTTCATAAATAGTAATCATTTCAACTGCAATATTAGAGCAGTGATTTGATATACGCTTAAAATCATTTAATAAATCCTGAAGGACAAACCCTTTAATTATAGAACTCTCACCATTTTTTAGTCTGTTGATATGATTTAGTTTAATTTTCTTTATAACTGAATCAATAACCTCCTCTAATGGCTCAACTCTAGAAGCTTTAGATGTATCCCCTTCACAAAAGCTCTTTATAGTTATTTCACAGATTTCGCTAACAGCATTAGATAATACTTCTAACTCCTCCTTAGCTACCTGACTAAAACTAATTTTTTTACTCTTCATCTCCCTACTGGATTTTACTATCTCTAGTGCGTAATCAGATATTCTCTCTAAATCTCCAATACTGTGTAAGATAATTGACATACTCTGATTATCTGCATTGGACATGTTTAGCGCTGATAATTTCACCAAATATGAGCCTAAAACATCCTCGTATTTATCAATTTTACCCTCTATTTCAATAACTTTTTTAGCCTTCTTTTCGTCATATTCTCTTAAAATCTCTATGGCTATATTTATTGATTTTTCAGCTAATTTGGCCATTTCATAAGACTTTTCTCTGCATAACTCCATTGCATATGCAGGTCGCAAAAGGAATCTATCATCTAGTGAAACTTCATCTTCAATTTCAGTTTCCTTTCCATCTTTAACTACCTTTTTAGCTAACTTAACTAGTAAGTTAGAAAATGGAAAAAGGATAATTGTAGCACCTATGTTAAATAAACTGTGTATTATCGCTATTCCCGCCGGGCTAATTTTATCCTTTAAGAAACTAAAGTCCACAAAACTGTTTATTGTATAAAATGCTACCATAAAGATTGCGGTACCAATTAGGTTAAAGAATAAGTGAATTGCCGCTGCACGTTTAGCGTTTTTGTTAGCACCAATTGATGAAATTATAGATGTAATACATGTTCCAATATTCTGCCCCATAATTATCGGAAATGCTCCAGAATATGTTACAGTTCCACTGGCACTTAATGCCTGTAAAATTCCCACTGAAGCCGATGAACTCTGGATTATTGCAGTTAATACAGCACCTGCCATCAATCCTAAAATCGGATTACTAAAGGCAGTCATAAGTTTTGTAAAGGACGGATTATTTGCCAGGCCTTCTACTGCCCCGCTCATTGTCTCCATTCCAAACATAAGTATGGCAAATCCAACAAGGATAATTCCCACATCCTTTTTCTTAGATCCATTTTTAGCAATCATTAGTAATACAATTCCGATTGCCGCTAATAACGGTGAAAAAGATGATGGCTTAAGCATATTTACTATAATCGAATCACCCTTTAAACCAGTAAGGGATAAAATCCAAGATGTTATTGTTGTTCCAATATTCGCTCCCATTATTACTCCAACAGACTGGGATAACTTCATAATACCGGAATTTACAAACCCCACCACCATTACTGTGGTAGCAGATGATGACTGGATGATTGCCGTCACTCCAGCTCCTAAAAGCACTGCCATAAATTTATTTTTAGTAAGCTTTTCCAATATATTTTCTAACTTACTTCCTGCCATCTGAGATAGGCCATCCCCCATAGTGGTCATTCCATAAAGGAACAATGCCAATCCTCCTATTAAATTAAATACATTAAAAATATTCATTAATTTTCCTCCATTTAATTATTATCTATATATAAACTCCCCTCAAATACAAAATATTATTTAAAAGTAAAATCTAAATACATCTTTATGTAAAATCTAAGTAAAACTTTTTTCACTTAAAATCGTGATTATAAATTAAGTAAAAAAGGCGTAAAAAAATAGTGTAGCAAGAGCCACACTACATAATTTTCTATATTCTATTTTTCAAATACGACAAACCCTGCCTCCGTCGGATGGTCACAATAAACTATATCCTTTCCACTTGTCTTATACAAAAGAATTTTAATTACAATTAGTATATCTCCCCCAGCCGCTGCAAACATTATACAGCCTAATGCAAATAAGACCTTAACCCCTAACAGAATTGCAATAATTGTTGGAAGCAATCCTAGGATAATCCCCGGCATTATAGTTCCTATTACATACTGATATCTTTTTAATTCGCTACTACAAAAACAATATGGAGTAGCATACTCTTTGATAAACCCAAATTCGATATCTTTAAATTTTTTCCCAGAAAAAACTCCCCAGACCAAACCATGAATCAATTCATGAATAACAATCATCACAGCCATTCCAATCACAAATATAAATAACTCTATAATATTAAAAGAAAACAATTTACTAGTATTTTCATTCACCTGAAAGTATACTATTGAAGCAATAACAGCATAAACCATTGTCAAAATGATAGCAAAGATATTAGCTTTAACTAAACCTACTGTCATTTCTTTATCCTTGTATCCCTGTTCTATCAGCTTTAATCGTTTTTGTTCAAAGGCATCCCATCGTTTCTTCTCTGCCTCTGTATAATTGCGTTCTTTTTCCTTCATTCTGTCCTCCTATTTTGCGCCTTTTCTAAAAGCTGTAATAACCACTTTGGTACTAAAATCGATGTTTGGCTCTTTGTTACCATACTGTTTTTTATTCTACCATACTTCCTATTCCACTGCATTAGAAGCTTGATTTGCAAGCCTGCAAATGAAGACACCTGCTCTATAATATTATAGACTTTGAATATTAAGAACATATTTTCCTTTGCCTTTTCCTTCTACAGGAACTATTATTTTTAATTCCTTCATAATTTTAATAATTTTTCCTGCGTGATTATCTTCACATCCAATTATGTTCTTTATCTCCAATCTTCCTAATATCTGATTAACTTCAATTTCCTCCAATACTTTTACGATATGATTATACATAATCAATGTTATATCGCCCCGTTCCAGAGAATTGTTCATTTTGTCAAACAATCCTTTTTTCGCGTCAAACAATCCTTTTTTTGTGTCAAACAATCCTTTTTCATCATCAAACGATTCTTTTTTGCTTGAAACAACTCCTTTATTCTTTACTATTGTGTAAAACATAAAATCCTGCTGCCAAAATTCCGGTACCGGCAATCCTTCTTTTTTCAATTCCCGATATATACGATCAACACCTTCACCAAACTCCTTAACATACTTATATGCTTTACAAAATTCTGCGATTTTAGGATTTCTAGAAAAATGAGTTGTTCGAATATTTGTCGGCTTTACTAATCCCGGTAAGCGCCCTGGACTTTCCACGACAATTCTGTCATCAAACATCTTAATCTGTATATCCGTTCCTCTTATATTATAATCTCTATGAGTAACGGCATTGACGATAATCTCTTGTCTCACAAATTTAGGATATTCTTCCTCAGTCACAAATCTTCCGTCACTTCCCAAATAAGTCTTTTCCTTAATCTGCGTATCAAGATATGCAATAGATTTTTCAATCATATTAAGAATATTTCCCTCAAAAATCACATCCTTAACAACATTCATTTCAGTGCCGAATTTTTCTTCTGTTCCTTCATAACGAATGAAACGCACTCTTGCACGCGGGAAATACAACTGCGGGTTCTTTCCAAATAAAAGAATTGCTGCAGCACTGATTTTCATTTCTCCCTTTTTGTCTTTAATAAAGCCCTTATTTTGAGTCAGATATTCCATTGCAGATTTTCCATAATTAATCTTTCTCAAATATTCTTCAACAAACTCTAAATCAATATCCTCTATCTCAGCATCAACAACAGGCGAATCTTCAAAATATCTCATCCCTTTATCATACATCAACTGTGTTCTATCCTCAAAAGATAATTTTTTTGACTTATCACCTACACGCAAACGCACCTCGTCTGCATTGTTTGCATGTACTTCCGGACTAGCTGGAATATGCATCACCAGAACATGGTTTTTCTGTCCATTCATATCCACGCATGGAACATATTCAGTTTCAATTTCTACTGTAGGAGAACAGTAATCTAAAGGTGCACGCAAAATATCATTCAATTTATTCATTTCAAAATCTACACCCTCAATTAAACGTTTCCTATTCGTAATTCCAACCGCAATGTCTCCACCATCTGCATTTGCAAAAGCACAAATTGTTGAAGCTAAATCTGTTGGATCTATATTGATACTTTTCCTGTCAAAAGTCTGTCCTTCTTCTAACTGCAAAATTTCCTCTATTGTCATTCCGTCCTCCTATTTTACTCTACAATATACAAACATAATATTACACTTATTATAGGCTATTTCTAATATTCAATAACACGATTTTTTATAAATTCTTATAAGCTCTCGGCTTTCTAAACTTTCCTAAGTCTTCTCTTTCTCTGTAATCTCTAATTTTGTCTATATCAAATTCAGCGTAGACGATTCCTTCAAAGAATTCCTCTGCCACAATAATTGTATTATCTAACACTTCCCCATTCTCGCCCCAGACCATTGGATTAAATGCTGCGGAACGTCCCATTCCTGGTGCAGGAGGATTAGCCATAGCCACGCCAACCATATTCTCCATTGCACGTACAGATAGTTCTTTTAGTCGTGGCTCCATGCCACCGCAACAGTTTGGATTAAAAATAATTTCTGCTCCCTGAAGCATCAATTCCCTAGCACTTTCCGGATACTCGCGGTCGTAACATATCATTACACCTATATTTACCCCATCAAACTCGCAGACTTTAAATTCCTGCCCACTTTCCAAATATCTTTCCCAATCAAAATCACAAGTATGAACTTTGGAGTATTTCAGAATAATATCTCCATTTCTATCAATAATAAACGCCGTATTCTGTGGGTACTTCTCGCCTTTTGTAAAAGCTGTAATAACCACACCTATTTGCAATTCTTTCGCTAGTTTTCTGATTTGAAGCACGTGTTCTTCCTCTTCCGTTACCGCACTATTACACCAATCGATAAAATCAGAATCATTCTCCAGTTCTTCTAGCGGAAGTAATTCTTCCACAATATCCGGGCAGCAATATGCTGTCAAAAAGCATTCCGGAAACAATACAATATCTGCTCCTGATTCCTTAGCTTCTTTTATATATTTCATAGCCACTTTGGTATTGAAATCAATGTCCGGCTCGTTGGCGTCATACTGTACCATTGCTACTTTTAATTTCATATGTTGTCTCCTATCTCAATCTTTGTCTCACAACCCTTTCAAAAAACAATTTACAAATTATCTCTTTGTCAATCTTTTCCCGTTCTCATCATACTGTTTTTTATTCTACCATACTTCCTATAACACTGCATTAGAAAAGTGCCCCCAACTGCTTGGGACACTTTCAAATTACATTTTCTTATTTTACCTCATGAATCTGGCTACATAATTATTTCATTTCAAAATCACCGAAACCGCTACGCTTGTTTCGGGATTGTAAGCAGTCGTCAAATTCATTCAAGCAAGCTTGATGAATTTTCCTTGTTGCTAAAATCGAGTAGGCTGATTCCTACTCGATACCCACGACCTGTAATCACTTCGAATCCGCTTCGCTACTTTTCAGTGATTACACGGTCGCCAACTGAAAATCTCTGTGCAAGCACAGATTTTAACTTGGCTCGTCGTGGATAACAAAAAGGGAACCATACAAAAGTATGATTCCCTCATTATTTTTTTATTAAACCGTAATCGTTACGTTAATGTCTTCCCAAACATTGACT
>CACZSI010000102.1 GCA_902783775.1 uncultured Lachnospiraceae bacterium | reverse complement strand
TTTACTTATCAGCTCTTACTCAGGAAATAAATGAGGTAACAGTTAATTATGCTGGAGGAGTTGCAACATTCTTGATTAAAACAAGTAATCCAGCAACAGAGCCAGTAGTTGAAACAATTAACTATACATTAGATGGAACAGCTCAGACTATTAACGAGGATGAGGTTTTAACAGTTCCTACAGGATGTGACGGATATGTAATTGAGGGAGATTCAAATGTATATGCTCCTGGTTACGAAATTGAAGTTACAGAAGGTATGGCTATTCATACATTAAACTTTGTTGTAGATATTGCTCAGGGAGCAGCTATCAGAGTAAATAAATCAGAAGATATGGATAAAGCAGGACACATCAGATTCCAGTGTGCATATTCAGCAACATATGACGTTGATGCTTTATATGATAACAATGTTGAGTTTGGTGGAATCGTAGCTACTAAGACAGTTTTCGATAACAATGAAAATATCTTTGACTTAAGTTCTGCAGCCATTGATGGACAGAGAGTTATTATCGCAAATACAAACAGAAGCTTTGCAGATGGAAATAAATTTTATATTGCACTTGATAATATTTCAAGTTCAGGTTATAATAAGAAATATGTAGCGAAGACTTACGTTAAATTTACTAGAATAAAAGCTGATAAGACATCCGAAACTGTTTATAAGTATTCATCAGTAAATAATTCAGAAGGACGTTCAGTAGCTTCAGTTGCTGCAGCTATTATGAATAATGGATATGGAAACTATTCAGTAGAGGATCAGGCTTACATCAATTATTTTGCATCATTTAATAATTAGGAGGAAGCATTTATGAAGAATGAATATATTAGTCCTGAGATTAATATAACTGAGTTTGCAGTAGCTGACGTGATCACTACTAGTGGCCCAGAGCCTACTGACCCAACTATCGTTGATGGAACTAGTCAGGTAGATAATTCTGCAGCAGGAACAAACGGTTGGTCAGAGATGTTTTAATATTTTATATGAACGGATTATCCACTGTGGCTTCGGTCACAGTGGATTTTTTTGCAGTAAAAAACTAACAATACCATATACTTATTGTTTTCTATCTCCTTGCTACTATCTATATGCTGTGATATAATTATAAGATAATAAACTAGTTAGTAGATGTGTGTTACAGAAGACGGAGGTGAAATTATGTCTGATAAAAAAATAGATGAGAACATGATAGATGATTTAGTGGCATTGCTAGATAGCAGCATTGAGAAAGGTGATGGCCACATTAATATTAAAATGGGTGACGAGACCACAGTTGAGAGACAGGTTATTAGAGGTTGTGCAGAGAATTCATCTAACCCCACAGCGTGCAGCATTCCGACAATTGAATTACCGGGTGATGACACCTTTGGAGAATAATCCCTTAAAGAGATAGATGAATTATTTGCGTGCGCTTTCATTTTAGCGTGTGTATTTTAAATGAATTAAAATATTTAAAGGGAAGTTTTATAACTTCCCTTTTTTAGAGGAATGGAGGCTTGTATGTTAAAAGATAAAGAAACCTTGTCTAATGAAGTAAATAGAATTGTAATTAAAGTGGGAACATCTACATTAGCGCATCCTAATGGAAAGGCTAATATCAGACATATTAAAAAACTAGTTTCAGTGATATCGGATATAAGAAACTCAGGAAAAGAAGTGGCATTAGTTACTTCCGGAGCTATAGGTATAGGTGCCGGAAAATTAAATATAACTAAGCCAAGAGATACAGCAGGAAGACAGGCTACATCAGCCATTGGACAGTGTGAACTTATGTTTATATATGATAAGATTTTCGCTGAATATGGCTACGCTACCGGTCAGTTTTTATTGACTAAGAGAGATGTAGATAATGTGGAGTGTAAAGAGAATCTTATAAATGCTTTCGAAAAAGTATTTGAATATGGAGCTATTCCTATCATTAATGAAAATGATGTGGTAGCTATAGATGAGATTGTATATGGAGATAATGACAGCTTATCAGCGATTGTAGCCAGATTAATAAAGGCGGACAAACTAATTATTTTAACTGATATTGATGGTTTATATGATAGAAATCCTGAAGAAGAGGGCGCCACATTAATATCAGAGGTTACAGAGATTAATGATGATTTATTTGCCATTGCAGGAGGAAGGGGGTCTACTCTAGGAACCGGTGGCATGACTACTAAATTACAGGCGGCTAAGATTGCTACCCAGGCTGGAATAGAAACTATTATCATTAATGGAAAAGATCCTGATAATGTTTATAAGATTTTAGATGGAGAAAAAATAGGGACACTATTTGTGACTAAAAAAAGCAGATAGATAAAGGAGATTATTATGTTAGAAGAGTTAGGAAAAAAAGCTTGTGAAGCTAAAAAGAAGTTAATGATTGCTTCAGAAGAAGAGAAAAATAATGCGCTTAAGGCTATTGCTAAGGCTTTAGTAGAACGACAGGATGAGATTATTAGTGCCAATGCAATTGATTTAGAAAATGCTAAGAAAAATGGTATGTCTACAGCCATGATGGACAGACTAAAATTAGATGGTGAGAGAATTGGCCAGATGGCACAGGGTGTGCTAGATGTGGCTAGCTTACCAGATCCTGTGGGAAAGACTTTATTAGAGATTGAGAGACCTAATGGTCTTAAAATAAAGAGAATATCCACACCACTAGGTGTTATTGGTATTATTTTTGAGTCCAGACCTAACGTAACAAGTGATGCTGCATCATTATGTTTAAAATCTGGAAATGTAGTTATTTTAAGAGGTGGAAAAGAAGCTATTAACTCAAATATGACTACAGTTAAGATTATGAGAGATGCTGTTAAGAGCGAGAATCTTCCTGAGGATGTTATCCAGTTAGTGGAGGATACTAGCAGAGAGAGCGCTACAGCACTTATGACATTAAATGGATATGTGGATGTGTTGATTCCTAGAGGTGGTGCTGGATTAATTCAGGCAGTAGTTAAGAATGCGTCAGTTCCTGTAATTGAGACTGGGGCAGGAAATTGCCATATTTACGTAGATAAAGATGCGGATATTGATATGGCAGTTGAAATAGTATTTAATGCTAAAACACAGAGACCATCTGTGTGCAATGCAGCTGAGAGTTTATTAATTCATAAGGACATTGCAGATGATGTGCTAGGAAAAATCAAAGAAAAATTAGATGAGAAGAATGTAGAATTAGTGGGTGACGATGCAGCAGTTAAGATTATAGATATTAATAAGGCTACTGATGAGGATTGGGCTACTGAGTATAATGACTATAAGATGTCTGTTAAGGTAGTGGATTCTATGGATGAGGCTATTGAACATATTTATAAGTACAGTACAGGTCACAGTGAGTGTATTGTAACTGATAATAATCAGGCTGCAGAAGAGTTTTTAAATAGAGTGGATTCAGCTGCAGTTTATGTCAATGCCAGCACTAGATTTACTGACGGTGGAGAATTTGGATTTGGCGCTGAGATAGGAATTTCTACTCAGAAATTACATGCCAGAGGTCCAATTGGATTGCCAGAATTACAGTCATTTAAGTATAAGATTTACGGAAATGGACAGATTAGATAAATTTGTGGTATCCTATTAAAATGAGTTGTGATGATGGAGGCAAAAATGAAGAAACTTTTGTTTATTATAAATCCTAAAGCAGGAGTTAAGAAGAAAAAAGATAGAATAAAAGATGTAGTAAAGATTTTTGAGGAATATGGATACGGTGTAGGTGTTAAGCTTACTAAGAAAAGAGCTGATGGAACACGTATTGCTAAGAAGTATGGCGACCAGGCAGATATGATTGTTTGCATGGGTGGTGATGGTACATTAAATGAGGTAATGGAAGGCATTATCGAGGCTGGAATTAAGGTTCCCCTAGGATATATTCCAGCTGGCTCAACTAATGATTTTGCATCATCATTAGGTCTAGAGAGCGATCCTAAGAAGGCTGCAAAATTCATTATGGAAAACAGCCCTAAGGAATTAGATTTAGGATGCTTTAATGGAAGATTTTTCGTATACACAGCAGCTGCAGGTATTTTCTCAAAAACATCCTATTCTACACCACAGCATATGAAGAATAAATTAGGACATTTAGCATATGTATTAGCTGGTGTAAAAGAGCTTTTTCATATTAGAAAGATGCGTCTTAGAATAGAGACTGATAGCCAGGTGTATGAGGGTAAATATATTTTTATGGCTATTAACAATGCCACAAAAGTGGGTGGAGTTATGAAACTTAGCGAAGATTTAGTTGAGTTCAACGACGGTATCTTTGAACTAATGCTAGTGGAATATCCATCTAACGGAAGAGAATTATTAAAATTAGCAGGAAAAGTATTAAGACAGAAGTTCGATGGTAAGATTACATTGACACAGATTACTAAAGCTAGAATTACAGGCTGTGAAGATGTGGATTGGTCATTGGACGGAGAAAAAGAGAATGCACATAAAGTAATCGAATTCAAGGTAATGAATGATGCTATAAGATTTATCTATTAGGTGGTATGTTTCCATAAATTGTAACTTAGAGATATGCGCGAAAGTGAGGTTTTATGAGCTATAATAAAAAGGAAATGGAAAAAGATTTAGAAAAGTACGTTGAAATTTGTAGCCAGAGCGATGTGGTGGATAAGGAATTATATGGTGAGTACGGAGTAAAGCGTGGTCTTAGAGATGTAAATGGACGAGGCGTTTTAACAGGAATCACTAATATTTCACGAATTGAGGCTACTAAAGAGGTGGATGGCAAGCGTGTGCCAATGCCTGGCGAACTTTACTTCAGAGGTTATTCCATTGAAGAATTAGTTAATGGCTTTATGGATGCTGACAGATTTGGTTTCGAGGAGACGGCTTACTTATTGCTATTTGGAAAGTTACCAAATACGGAAGAGTTAGAAAGGTTTAAGGAAAACTTAGCTTACAATAGAAGATTACCTACTAACTTTACTAGGGATGTTATTATGAAAGCGCCTAGTCAGGATATTATGAATTCAATGACTAAGAGTGTGCTTACATTAGCTAACTATGATAAATATTCTACAGATACTTCTATTGAAAATGTAATTAAAGAGTGTATTGGACTGATTGCAGTATTTCCTGTTTTAGCGGTTTACGGCTATCAGGCATATAATCACTATAAGAAGAATCGCAGTTTATATATTCATAGACCGGATCCTAAGTTATCAACCAGTGAAAATATTTTAAGAATGCTTAGACCGGATAAAAAATATACTGAGTTAGAGGCGAAGGTTTTAGATATAGCTTTAGTACTTCACATGGAGCATGGTGGTGGAAATAACTCTACATTTACTACCAGAGTGGTAACATCAGCAGGTTCTGATACATACTCTACTATTGCGGCAGCACTTTCTTCCCTTAAGGGTTCTAGACATGGTGGTGCCAATGTTCGCGTAGTTGAGATGATTACAGATATTAAAAAGAATGTTTCTGATATAACTGATGAAAAAGAGGTTAAGGAATATTTAAGAAAGATTTTAAATAAGCAAACTTTCAATAAACAGGGTCTAATTTATGGAATGGGACACGCAGTTTATTCAGTGTCCGATCCAAGAGCGGAAATATTTAAGCGTTTCGTGGAAAAATTAGCTATTGAAAAAGGAAAGAAAAAAGATTTTGAATTCTATTCAATGATTGAGAGATTAGCTCCTGAGGTAATTGCAGAGGAGAGACACATTTATAAGGGTGTTAGTGCCAATGTAGATTTTTACAGCGGATTAGTTTATTCAATGCTAGATATTCCAAAGGAGATATTCACACCTATGTTTGCGATTGCCAGAATCGTAGGTTGGAGTGCTCATAGAATCGAAGAGTTAATTAATGCAGAAAAGATTATAAGACCTGCATACATTAGTAATTGTCCTTATAATGATTATGTGGACATAGAGAATAGATAGCGCTAGGAGAGTAGTATTGACAAAGATTAAAGGAAAGTTGTTTGTGATTTTAAGTTATTCCCCTGGAGCTGGAAAAAGCTACTTCATGTTAGAAAAGGGTGCACAGCAGCTTAAGTTGGGAAAGAAAGTCTTAGTAGGTTTTCTTTTTGAGAGGCACAGAAAAAGTGATGTGGATAATATCGGTGGAATGAAGATTGCATATAATCGAGAAAAAAACATCTATAATATTTCTGAGATTTTAGAAGAAAAGCCGGATGTAGTTTTAATGGATGAGCTAGGCGTTTCTTTTAAAGATAAAATGGGCAATGTGCGTTTTGTTTATGAAGATGTGGAGCGGTTGATTGATGAGGGAATAGATGTTTATACCACAGTTAATCTTAAAAAGTTTCAAGGTATTAATGATGAGTTTAAGAAACTTAGTGGCATAGGCGTTAGAAAACAAATTCCTATAAAGTTTTTAGAAATGGCTGATAAGATTTTCTTTATTGACCGAGATGAAAAATTATTGATTAAAGATTTTAATAGCAATGACCTTTTTAGGGAGCGCTATATGAAATCTAAAATTATGAATAAGAATTTTTCAGAAAAGACATTGGAGAAATACAGGAAATTAAGCTATAAGATTTTAGAAAACTATAAAGAAAAATTAGAAGTAATTGAAAGAAATTAATGTAAACTGCCTTGTAGCCAATGGTTACAGGGCAGTTATTGCATTAAAGGAGAAATAAAATGATTAAGGATAGATTAGCTAAGTTAAGAGAGTTAATGAGTGAAAATAATATAGATGTTTATCTGGTATTAACTGAGGATTTTCACGGCTCTGAATATGTGGGAGATTACTTTAAGAGTAGGGAATTTATAAGTGGATTTGATGGATCTGCAGGAAGCGTGGTGGTTACAAAAACTAAGGCGTATCTTTGGACTGATGGCAGATATTTTATTCAGGCTAAAAACCAATTAAAAGACAGCGGGATAGAACTTAAAAAAATGGGAGAAGATGAGACTATTTTAGAGTTCTTAGAAGAAAAAGCTAAAACTAAAGATTCTTTAACTGTGGCGATGGATGGAAGATGCATTAGCGCATCCTTAGCAGAAAAGATTTCTAAAATAAATAATATTAAAATAATAGAAGAACTTGATTTAGTGGGTGAAATCTGGAGTGATCGACCTATATTTAAATCTAAACCGGTATGGATTTTAGATGAGAAATACTGCGGTGTCAGTGCTTTAGAAAAACTAGAGAACGTTAAAAAGGAAACTAGGGAGGATTGTCTTTTAGTGACCTCTCTAGATGAGATTGCCTGGCTTCTTAATTTAAGGGGAGATGATATAGCATATACGCCGGTATTTTATTCATATTTTCTTATGGATATAAAAGATGAAAAAAATACCTTATATATTTCTGGTGATTGCATAGTAGGTGATGTTAAAAAATATTTAATGAATTTAAAAATTGAGATAAAAGAATACAATGAGATTTTTAATGATGTTAAAAATATAAAAGATAGCAGTGTAAGATGCAGCAAACACAGTCTAAATTTTAGATTGAAAAAAAGCTTTAATAAATCTAATAATTTAATTTTAGACTACACTCCTATTTATAAAATGAAGGCGATTAAAAATAAGGTAGAGTGCGATAATATGAAAAAGGCGCACCTAATGGATGGCGTATCTCTTATTAAATTTTTATATAGATTAAAAGCTGGTGAGTTTAAGAATGTAAATGAATATCGCCTAGGTGAAATTTTAGGTGAATATAAAAGCGCTAATCCTACATATGTAGAAGAAAGTTTTGAGCCGATAGTGGGATGCGATGAAAATGGAGCCATTATTCATTACAGTCCTAAGAAAGAGGAATCTAAGAATATCGGGGATAGCCAGCTGGTTTTAATAGATGCAGGATCGCATTACTTAGAGGGTACAACTGATATTACTAGAACTATAAGTTTAGGTAAAGTGACTGAGAAGATGAAGCATATTTATACCGCTGTTTTAAAGGGGCATTTAAGATTACAGAATATGGTGTTTAAAAAAGGATGCAGTGGTACAACTCTAGATGGAGTAGCTAGAGAAGCACTTTGGAAAGAAGGACTAGATTACAATCACGGAACAGGTCACGGTGTCGGTTATCTTTTAAGCGTTCATGAAGGACCTAATAGCATCAGATTTAGAGTGGCAGATGAAAAGATATCTAATATTCCTTTCGAAAAAGGAATGATTACATCCAATGAACCTGGTTGCTATATAGAAGGAGAGTTTGGAGTAAGAATCGAGAATCTTATTTTATGTGAAGAGGAAAATGAGGGATTTTTAAAATTCGAACCATTAACTTTAGTTCCCTATGATAAGAACCTTATAGATTACGAAAAGTTAGACGAGACAGAAAAGAAGATGCTTAAAGAATATGGAGAATTAGTGGTTAAATCAGTTGGGGATAAATTAGAAAGTGATGAACTAGACTGGTTAAAACAGGAAGTTTCTTTTAATTAAATATCATAATTAAATAAAAAAAAGAGCAATAAAAAAGTCGCCTATATTTAGGCGACTGTTATTTTCGGGGGACCTAGAGGGAATTTCACCCTCTAGGTTGAGTATGAAAAACTTAATACGTCATAATAGGGTATGACGTACACTATTAAAGTGGACCTAAGTCCACAAAGATATTATAGTTGTGAAATATGATGTAAAAGTGATGAAAAAATACAAATTAATGTATTTCTACTACTTTTATTTTAATGTCATTTTGCTATAATAGACTATAGCAATTTTACTAGGAGGAAGTATGTTTAATATAGATATTGGAATAGATTTAGGAACTAACAGTGTTTTAGTATACATTAAAGGAAAAGGCGTTGTTTTAAAGGAGCCTACAGTTGTAGCTATTGACAGAGACACAGATAAAATCAAGGCTATTGGAGAGGAAGCTAGACTTATGATTGGCAGAACTCCGGGAAATATTGTGGCTGTTCGACCTCTTAAGCAGGGCGTTATTTCTGATTATGCTATTACTGAACATATGATGAGATATTTTATTCAGAAAGCTATAGGAAAACATACATATAAAAAACCGCGCGTTTGTATCTGTATACCTAGTAAGGCTACTGAAGTGGAAATTAAGGCGGTGCAGGATGTGGCATTCCAGGCTGGTGCTAGAGAAGTTTATGTGGTGGAAGAACCACTAGCTGCAGCTATTGGATCAGGTATTGACATTAAGAAACCTGCCGGAAATATGATTGTAGATATAGGTAGTGGAACTACTAACATTGCAGTTATCTCACTAGGTGGAACTGTAGTTAGTGATTCTATCAAGGTGGCCGGTGATGATTTCGATGAGGCCATTATTAAATATATGAGAAAGAAACATAATCTTTTGATTGGAAATAGAACAGCTGAAGATATTAAATTGCAGATAGGTACTTGTTTCGAGGAAGCGGAAACTAAGAGAATGGAAGTTCGCGGCAGAAATTTAGTTACTGGATTACCTAAGACAATTGAGATTACTTCCAATGAAACAGAGGAAGCGTTAAGAGAGGTTTCTAACAGTATTGTGGATTCTATTCGTAGCGTTTTAGAGCAGACTCCTCCGGAGTTAGCGGCAGATATAGCAGTTCGAGGAATTGTTATGACTGGTGGAGGATGCCTTCTAGAGGGATTAGATGTTTTAGTGGAATCTAAAACCGGAATTAATACTATCACAGCTGAGGACCCAATGACTGCAGTAGCTATTGGTACAGGCAGATACTTAGAATTTATTGATGATGAAGCAAAAGACAGAATCGAATATTAAAATGAAGTATAGTGGATATGTTGAAAATATAACTTTCAGAAATGAAGATAATGGTTATACTGTTATGACCATTTCTTCAGGGAAGGAAGAGATGACGGTGGTAGGCGAGTTTGCCTACATTGGACTGGGTGAATATATAGAGGTGGACGGTGAAGAGTATTTCCATGATATATATGGAAAGCAGATTAAGGCTACCTCTTTTAAAATTTTACCCCCAGATGATGAAAGTGCATATAGAAAGTATTTAAGCTCCGGTGCCATAAAAGGCATAGGGGCTGTTTTAGCTGACAGAATTGTGTCAAAATTCGGCAAGGACACTTTCAGGGTGATAGAGGAAGAGCCGGAGCGCTTAGCTGAGATTCGAGGTATAACCAGAACTAAGGCTGTAGATATCTGTAGCCAGATGGAAGATAAAAGAGAAGCTAGAGATATAATGATTTTCCTTCAGGGTTACGGAATTACCCCTAAGTTATCTACTAAAATTTATAATTTATATGGCGATAAGGTTTATGAAATAATAAAGAATAATCCATACAGATTAGCTGATGAAGTGGATGGTGTAGGATTTAAGATAGCCGATGATATTGCCATAAGAGGTGGCGTAAAAATTGATGCATCCATTAGAATTCAGAGTGGAATATGCTATGCCCTAAATCATGCTTCTATGTCAGGACATATGTATCTTCCTAAAGATAAGTTAGTGGAACTGGCCGTTAATATCTTAGGACTTCGTGACCAATATCAAAATCCGGATGGAACCTTTGATATGAGTTTTCTAGATGAAGTGTTTAAGGAATTACTGGCTACTAAGAGAATTATTGAAAAAGAAATAGATGGATTACAGGCTTATTACCTGGCGCCTTTTTACTATACTGAATTATATATTGCCAATAAACTAACTGCATTGGATTTTAAAGATGATGTGGATGATTATATAGCTAAGGTTAAAGTTAATACTATAGAAGAAACATCTAAAATAGAATTAGATGAATTACAAAGAGATGCTGTTATTTCTACTGCTAAGCGAGGCGTCAGCATTATAACAGGTGGACCGGGAACAGGAAAGACAACCACTATAAATGCCATAATTGACTTATTTGAGTCTGAAGGAAAAGAGGTAAGGCTTGCCGCTCCTACCGGACGAGCTGCTAAAAGAATGACTGAGGCCACAGGACATGAGGCGAAAACCTTGCATAGATTATTAGAAGTCAATGGCTTAGAAAGCGGATATTCTGAGCGTTTCGGTAAAAATGAGGATGAACCACTAGAGTGTGATGTGATTATAGTAGATGAGATGTCTATGGTGGATACATTTTTATTTAATAGTTTTCTAAAAGCAGTGACTGTGGGAACTAAAGTGGTGTTAGTAGGTGACGTAGATCAGCTTCCTAGCGTGGGCCCTGGCAATGTTCTTAGAGATTTAATTGAATCAGATAAATTTAGGGTATCGCGCCTTACAAAAGTTTTTCGCCAAAACGAAGGAAGTGGCATCGTAGAAAATGCTCATAAAATTAATAAGGGTGAAAATTTTAGATTAGACAATAAAACGGGAGACTTCTTATATATAAGAAGAGAGGAAACTACTTCCGTGGGAGATGCTGTGGTGGGGCTTATAATGAGTAAGCTTCCTCAGTACCTTAAAGTAGATATGATGGATATTCAGGTTTTAACACCTATGCGAATTGGCGTGTTGGGCGTTAATGGGCTAAACCCTAAACTTCAACAATACCTAAATCCTAAGGATAAAAAAAAGAATGAGCGTCAAATCGGCGATGTGATTTTCAGAGAGGGCGATAAGGTAATGCAGGTTAAAAATAATTACCAGATGGCCTGGGAAATCAGAAACAATAAATATGTGGTAGATTCCGGAACGGGAATCTTTAACGGTGACATGGGTCGCATTACTAAAATAAATAATGGCTCTAATGTTATTGAAGTTAAGTTCGATGATGATAAGTATGTAATTTATGATATGGCAGCGGCAGCAGATTTAGAGTTAGCTTATGCTGTAACTATTCATAAATCTCAGGGTAGTGAATATCCGGCAGTGGTAATGCCATTGCACTCAGGAACTAATTTTTTAATGACTAGAAATTTACTTTATACAGGAGTTACCAGAGCGAAGAAATGCGTCTGCATTGTCGGCCTCGAAGAAATGTTTAATAAGATGATTAATAATAAGGAACAGCAAAAAAGATATTCAGGTTTGAAATGGCTGTTAACGAATATGGAAGAAGAGGAGTAGAGACTCTAATAAATATCTTTTTTCCTAATATATGTCCTATGTGCAATGCACCGATTTCTAAAGGCGAAGGGTTTTGCTCTAATTGCATAAAAGAGGTTAAACTTATCTTAGATGACGGTTGCAAAAAATGCGGAAAATATTTAAAGGATAATGAGGCGTTGTTTTGTGGCGAGTGCAATGAAAATATTTTAGATAGAAATATTAGCCTTTTTTATTATGAGGGAGCAATAAAACAATCCCTTTACAGATTTAAGTATAAAAACTTTAAAAGCTATGCTAAAAATTATAGTGTATATTTAAAAGATTACATTAATATAGTAAGAAGTTGGAAGGCGAAGGCTCTTATACCTATTCCGGTTCATGCTGATAAACTTAATAATAGAGGTTATAATCAGGCGAAAGTTTTCTCTAAAGAGTTATCGACAATATTAAATATTCCTGTTAGAAATGATATTTTAAAAAGAGTTATTGCCACAACTCCACAAAAGGGGTTGAGCAGACAGGGAAGATATGATAATCTAATAAAGGCTTTTGGAGTTAATAAGGATTTATTAAGTGGTATAGATGTGGCCATATTAGTGGATGATATTTATACTACCGGAAGTACAATGGATATATGCGCTAAGCTTCTTAAGGGCTGCGGTGTAAAAAAGGTATATGGAATATGTATAGCTACCGGCAGGGCATAACTGCCGGTACTTAAAAATAAACATTATAAAAATGTTGACGTCTGTAATTATCTATGTTATAGTTAATGAGCAAAGAGCAGAGGTCTTTTTTTTTTGCTCAAAAATAAGGAAAGATCATATCTTTTTAAATAAAGTGGAGGTGAAACTCATGAGAACAAGAATTACATTAGAGTGCACAGAGTGCAAACAGCGTAATTACGATACTACAAAGGACAAGAAGACTCATCCTGACAGAGTAGAGACTAACAAGTATTGCAAATTCTGTCGTAAGCACACATTGCATAAAGAGACTAAATAGTCTTTAATCAGGAGGATAGAAATATGGGAGAATCAAAAGCTGAAAAGAAGGGACTCAGTGCTAAATGGACTGGTCTTAAAGCAGAATTTTCTAGAATTATCTGGCCTACTAAAGCCACTATTATCTCACAGACAGTTGTTACTCTTGTAGTTACAGCTATTGCTGGAATTATTATTTATGGTATTGACCAGGCTGCTTTAGCGGCACTACACAGTATCGGAGTAGGAAAATAATAGAGAATAAGAGGTGGATTTATGTCAGAAGCAAGATGGTATGTTGTTCATACTTATTCAGGTTATGAGAACAAGGTAAAGACTAGCATCGAACAGTCTATTGAAAATAGAAAGATGCAGGATCAGATTCTTGAGGTATCAGTTCCTACACAGGAAGTGGTAGAACTTAAGAACAGTAAGAGAAAAGTTACTGAAAAGAAAATGTTCCCTGGATATGTTTTGATTAACATGGTCATGAATGACGACACATGGTATGTTGTCAGAAATACCAGAGGTGTTACAGGCTTCGTTGGACCTGGATCTAAGCCGGTTCCTTTAACTGATGAGGAAATGGCTACTCTCGGAATTAAGAGAGAGAACATTGACATCGATATTAAAGAAGGTGAAGTTGTATCTGTTATCGCAGGTGTATGGGCAGGAACTGCCGGACCTATTAAGAGAATTGATGAGAACAGACAGACTGTAACTATCGATGTAGATATGTTTGGAAGAGAAACACCTGTTGAAATTAATTTCAACGAAATCAAGAAAATGAATTAAATGAGAAATTTTATAATTTCGAATTTAAGATATTAAGTTATCGTTTCGCAAAGTGCGAAACAGTGGGAGGGATTCCCGATAATACCACATAGGAGGTGCCAAGATGGCAAAGAAAGTAGAAGGATACATTAAATTGCAGATCGAAGCTGGAAAAGCAACACCAGCTCCACCGGTTGGTCCAGCATTGGGTCAGTACGGATTAAACATTGTTCAGTTCACAAAGGACTTCAACGCAAGAACAGCTGATCAGGGAGGAATGATCATTCCTGTAGTTATCACTGTTTATGAGGATAAGAGTTTTACATTTATTACTAAGACTCCTCCAGCAGCAGTTCTTTTAAAGAAAGCTTGTAAGATTCAGAAGGGTGCAGGAAACTCATTAACAGAGACTGTAGCTACTGTATCAAAAGCAGATCTTCAGCAGATTGCTGAGACAAAGATGAAAGACTTAAACGCAGCATCAGTAGAGAGCGCTATGAGCATGATCGCAGGTACTGCTAGAAGTATGGGAATCAAAGTTGAGGACTAATTTACGGTAACGTAAAAATAAAATGAATTGAAAGAAGAGTGGGAGGTATATCCGTTATTACCACTAGGAGGTTTAAATGAAAAGAGGAAAGAAATACGTAGAGGCAGCTAAGTCAATCGATAGAGCTACACAGTACGCTCC
>CACZSI010000101.1 GCA_902783775.1 uncultured Lachnospiraceae bacterium | reverse complement strand
TTTTTTAGTTATACTGGAAATGATATTGGATTTATTGAATGGTCGAGAAAAAGAAAAATTGAAGAATTTTCTTGGAAGCCGCAAAAGAGTATGAAAGTTGATTTCACTGATGCAAATATTAATAATTTATTTATTAAGTCTAATTATAAGCTATATATATCTTTTGGAGATAATATTAGTTATCTTGACTTATATGGTAACCCTAATAATTTTATTATAGAAAAATGTTTGAAAGTGCCATCATTGGGGTTTTATCCTAAAAAAGATGATAATTTAAAATCATATTATTTACCGGATTTTAAGTGCTTTTATGATGCAGAAGAATTATCAATCGAGGTTGAACCTAATGGTGCGCCTTTTGATTGCAATAGTCTTTTACAGTTTCCAAACTTAAAATTATTACATTTATTTGGTAATATGACAAATCTTTCATCACTAAAAAATTTGAAAAAATTGAAAAAATTGGGTTTTTGGAATGTACCTGAACTAGATGGCTTACCACCTCTTGAAAATTGGAAAGAGTTAAACAGATTTGTAGCAATGAATATCGATGAGACTGTTGGCAAGAGGTTAAAGGAAGAAATTAAAGAACTAAAAAAACAAAAGGATTTTGAATTTATTTCAGTTAGTAATTTAAGAAATAAGATATGGTTTGAAACAGAATACGGTCTTCCCTTTTCTAGTTGGAGTTCAAAAAATGAAAAAAAGGCAATGTTAATTTATAAAAAATGTTTGAGGGAAATAAAAAAGGCAAAATCTAAAAGTGATATAAAAAATTCTATTATTAATTATACAAGTAATTTCAATGAAATGGATATCATTGAATCAACTGAAAGAGATGACATTTATAGTGCACTATGTATCCTAATGAAAAACTCACCAATTATCATTGATCATAATACTTGGTTTAATTGGTTTGATGATGTAAGAAACTTTTAATTATATTTATTTATGTTATACATATCATTTTCACTAAAAAAGGTAATGCATTTAAGCTATTACCTTTTTGGTTTTAAAATCAATTTATATTCTTCCAATCATCAAATTACCAGATGAATATTTTTTTAAACCTTTATAAAAAATGTAGAATGCTGATGTAATTATAAAAAGTGTGAATATTAAATTAATTAACAAAAATTTAAGATTAAACTTTGTTATTATTCTTACTGGAATATAGTTAGATATACCAACTGGTACTATTGTGAAAAGTATAACTTTAGCTATTCCTTTGAATATTCCTTCTGGATATGTTGCAAAGTTAATCATTAGATTATCTCCTATATCACAAATTGCATCCATTTTGCCAAACCAGAAACTAAGGCTTGCTAGAATGATAGAAATTCCAGTTACGATAAGTCCCCCACTAATTATAAGTATTGTAAATAAAACAAATTTAGTAAATGTTATTCCACTTACAAATAACATTATATAACTGTATATTAAATCACCTATGGCAGATACTGTTATATCTGAAGTAATGGCTGAAATAAGTACGTTTTTAGGCTGAACTAGATAATTATCTAGCATTCCTTTATTAATTATGTCTGATAGTTCAAATGATTTTTTAAAGAAAAATCTAGATACTCCGTATGTTCCAGCCGCCAAGCCCCAAAGTAGTTCTACTTTATCTAATGTGTATCCTCCAATATTATCTTTAACTGAATAAAGAATAATCCACTCTATTATAAAACTTGCGTTATTTAAAATCATAAATAGTATGTTTGTTATAAATGTTACTTTATTAAGCATCTCTCTCATTAGGGCATATTTAATCGAAAGAAGTGATATTTTAAGCTGATTTTTAGCCTCCGTTAACATTTAATTTCCTCACTCCCCTCTTATACATTAATAAGCATAATAAATAAGCTATTAATACGTATATTATTTGAATAGTAAACACTTCTACTAATTTTTCTTTTGAAAAGTCTACAAATAGTTTTGCAGGTCCATATGTAGCTGCATAGACAGGTGAATAACTTATAATTTTTCTAATTGTTTTTGGAAATATCTCTACTGGAAATATTGTTCCAAATATTAGTGTGAATTTACTATATACCCAGTAAAATGGTGTTGAATCTTCAATATAGAATGAAAACAGGCCAATAAATGTAATAAATAGTGTACTTACAATAGTAGCTAGTAGGCTTGATATAATAGTTAGTGTGATAGTAAATATATTTAAGTTTGGAAATTTTCCTAAAAATGTATATCCTACTAATAGTCCTAAAAATGCATAAATAATACCTTTTACTATAATAGAGCCTAAGTGACTAGTAAGCGCATAATTGATATAACTATATGGCTTACTTATGTTATAAGATATATTTCCGCTTTTTACATCGTTACTTATTTTCTTACATTGACTTCTTCCGCCTACTAGACTCCATAAGTATTCTGTTACTATAACGTACCATATCATTTGATACATATCATATCCACTTATAAGTTTATCTGGTGATGTATAGATATATTTCCAAAGGTTTAGAAAGATAAATATGTGTATAAAATAACCGAAAAAACTTGCTAGAATGTCGAATTTATATTGCATGCTGCTCATAAGTTCTGTTTTAAATATGTATATATATTTTTTCATTTTAGTTTTCCTTGCTTATATATTTTGCTGATAATCTCTTCTAGAGGAATATTAGAGATATTAATATCTACGATGTTATCTGGATTTAATAGTTTTAAAGCATCTGCAATAGTTCTTTTTTTAATGTCTACTTCTATTTTTAGGTTGTATCCTCTATCTTTTAAAATAGTCATGCCTTTTTCTTCTTTTAGGTTTACTTTTTCTTTCATTTTAGCGTCAATTATTTTCTTATTTAAATAGTTATATTTTAGATTTTCCATGGTGTCATCTAAAACTATTTCTCCATTATTAACTATGATTACTCTTTTGCATAGTTTTTCGATGTCTCCTATGTCATGACTTGTTAAAAATATAGTGGTTTTAAATTCTTTATTCATTCTTTTAATAAGTGTTCTTATGTTTTCTTTAACAACTGGATCTAGTCCGATAGTTGGCTCATCTAAAAATAGTATTTTAGGTTCATGTATTAATGATGCGACTATCTCACATCTTATTTTCTGTCCTAGACTTAAATTTCTAACTGGAGTGTTTATAATATTATCTAGTTCAAATAGTTCTATTAGGTTTTTTATTTTCTTCTCTACTCTTTTTTCTGGAATATCATATATAGCTCCAAAGAATCTAAAGTTATCATATGGTGTTAGGTGCATCCAAAGCTGCTCTTTTTGTCCAAACACTGTTCCTATTTGACAGGCTAGTTTTTTTCTCTGTTTTCTTGGGTCTAAATCTAGTACTTTTATATCTCCTTTATCAGGATAAAGTATTCCTGTAAGCATTTTAATTGTAGTACTTTTACCGGCTCCGTTAGGTCCGATAAAGGCAATGATCTCTCCTTTTTCTACTTTAAAGCTTACGTTATTTACAGCATTTACTTTTTTATATTTTGGTTTAACAATTGATTTTAAACTACCTTTTAGTCCTTTTTCTTTTAACTTAATATTAAATGTTTTCTTTAAGTTTTTTACTTCAATAATACTCATATACTCCTCCTTTCTTCGATTAACCCTCTTGCAAAAGAACAAAAAAAGCACGGATTAATCGCATATAACGACTCCGTACTTTATACGTGTAGGCATTTTGCCCGAGATAGCTCACAATTGCTTATATCCCCTCGTTTGATTAGAATTATAGTTTTATTTTTTATATTTGTCAAGTTTTTATTTGTATTTTATTATATGGGTGCTATAATTATTTATGTGTTTATAATTTGATGGGGGTATAATATGCAAGAGTTATACTATGATAGATGGGAATTTTTACAGGCTTATGATCTTATTCATAATGATCCTATTAGATCAATTACTTTATTTGAAGAGTACATTAAGAAGTATCCTAGTGATTATTCAGCTCAAAATTATTATGTATATCTTCTAATAGTACTCGGCAAAATAGATGAGGCAAATGTTTTTTTAAACAATATGGA
>CACZSI010000100.1 GCA_902783775.1 uncultured Lachnospiraceae bacterium | reverse complement strand
TCATACTTTCTTCCTACTAAGTTATCGTCCTCACCGAATGCCGGAGCGATATGTACTACACCAGTACCATCTGTCAATGTAACATAGTTATCACATGTCACATAGTAAGCCTTACCCTTAACGTTTGCTGCTGCAAAGTCAAATAATGGCTCATACTCTTTATACTCTAAATCTTTACCTGTAAATGTCTCAACTACCTTAGCATCCTCACCTAGTACTGTCTCAACTAGCGCCTCTGCCATATAGTATGTATAATCACCGGATTCTACTTTTACATAAGCCTCATCCGGGTTAACG
Source organism: uncultured Lachnospiraceae bacterium (assembly GCA_902783775.1). Taxonomy (GTDB): domain Bacteria; phylum Bacillota; class Clostridia; order Lachnospirales; family Lachnospiraceae; genus Eubacterium_G. The sequence continues at coordinate 5,808 of CACZSI010000100.1, read as the reverse complement.
CACAATGCCACGTTAGATGGAAGTGTCCATGGTGTAGTAGTCCAAGCTAAGATGTAAGCATCTTCATCTTTAACCTTAAATCTAACAACTGCTGAACGTTCCTTAACATCCTTATATCCCTGTGCCACCTCATGACTAGATAAAGGTGTTCCACATCTAGGACAATAAGGTACAATTTTATGTCCTTTATATAATAATTTCTTATCCCAAATATTTTTAAGAGCCCACCACTCTGACTCAATATAATTATCCTCGTATGTAACATATGGTTCATCCATATCAGCCCAGAATCCTACCTGGTTTGAGAAATCTTCCCACATTCCTTTATATTTCCATACGCTCTCTTTACATTTTCCAATGAAGTCCTCTAGACCATACTCTTCAATCTGCTCTTTACCGTCTAGTCCTAAAAGTTTCTCAACCTCTAACTCAACCGGTAATCCATGAGTATCCCATCCAGCTTTTCTAGGAACCATATATCCCTTCATTGTCTTATATCTAGGAATCATATCCTTGATAACACGTGTTAACACATGTCCAATATGTGGTTTTCCATTAGCTGTAGGAGGTCCATCATAAAATGTATATGTCTCTCCTTCCTTTCTGGAATCCATACTCTTTTCAAATATCTTGTTTTCTTTCCAAAACTGCTCTGTTTGTTTTTCTCTCTCGACAAAATTCATGTCGGATGAAACCTTCTGATACATGCTACTTCCTCCTTAAAATTTTTAATTTCTAATAGCCTGCGAGTTTTGTATTATAGTATCTGTTTTTATTGATAGGGAAAAACTCCCTTATAGTAAAAAAAATCCGCCCTGCAAAGGACGAATCTATCGTTAACCACCTTTAACAGCATACTTGAAATATACATTAATACATCGCATATGTGCTCCATATAACGGTGGACACCGTCAGCTCCTACTATACTAACGCCATAATGCTTACCGCATCCGGCCCTCTAATTCGGGCTGCAACTCCGGAGTGATTTTCATTAATCAGCTACTAATACCTGTTCTCACCTACTCAGGCTCTCTGTAAGTCTTTACTGAGAAACTACTCTCTCCATCAAAGTCTTTATATACCTTTCTATTTTATTATTTTAAAGGGGCAATGTCAAGTTTGATTTAACTCTTAAAAGGCAATACCTCATAAAAATAGCGGGCAACCATTTCTGATTACCCGCCATAAATAACTAATTGTTATTACTAAAATCATATACATCCTGTGGTGAATATAAGTTTCCGTTCCATCCATATTCTACAGGATTAGCACGATAATATTTATTAGATACTGTTCTTAATGCATCTGTATGAAGAATAGTGTTATATAAATAATTATGTGCCTGATAATTCTTTGCCTTACATTCTTTATAGAGATAATCTGCCACCTCTGCAACACAGATAGTAGCTGCATCATTACTGTAGACAAATACATCATTTCCGCCGTTTTCACAAATAGCAAATGCTCTTACATGTAATGTATTAGCCATTAAGCTTTTAGCTTCTGTCATGGTTCTTACATAATATGTATGATTAGTATCTATTGGATTCCAGCCGTCATATACACCAACGCTAGTAGCCTCATAGCCCACTGTTCTGTTAGCTCCCTGATACTGATAATGTCCAGCATACTGTCCTTCAGAAACCGGTGTTTCATCTAATATAGTATATGATTTACTTAAAGCATTTCTTCTGTTTAATCCTGTTAAGTTAGTATCAAGAGTATATATAACTCCGTATGCTTTTACTGTATATGAATTACCACCTGTCACCTGTAATGACTCTCCAATTTTTGGTGCTTTACAAACAGTTCTAAAAGCTACGTCATTATCAGTTCCGTTAGTCTTAATCTGGAAGCCTTCCACCTTAAGATCAGATGGATTATATGGCTTTAATTCATCATTTGCTGCCACATCAACACTGATTCCACCAACAGTCACTCCAGTAGATGTCGCACCACCTAATCTGGATACAACCTTAACAGAATGAGTTCCTTCAGCTACACCAGTAATATCAACTGTATTAGCTGTTACATTACTAGCTCTAGCTACCGCTTCATCATCTAGATAAATATCGTAAACCTGACCTGTAGGAGCATTGTTAGGAACTGTCCATGAAACATATATACTTCCTAATTCAGGTGTTGCTGTTAAACCTGTTACATTAATTGGCTGTTCAGCCGGATTAGAAGTAGTTGTAACAACTGGTGCTGTGGTTACGACAGGTGCTGTGGTAGTTTGAATTTGTGTGCTAATTTGTTGCTGAGAAGTCGTTGTCTCTCCTCCTACAGCTGTTTTTTTGATTGTAATTTCTGAGTAACCATCATTACCTCTAAAAAATACGTGGTTAATTTCTTGTGTGAATTTACTTAAATATACTACAGCTCCTGTACCTTGTTTTCCCGAATCTTGTTCTTCTCCATTTATTTTAAGAGTGGCAATAGCTTGTGTTACTGTAATATAAATACCTCTTTCATTTGCCCATCCCGGTTGTTGGATATTTACAACATCAGTGATATTGTATTTATTAGCATTATCATAATAGTAATTATAATTATCTTCAGTACCAATAAACTCCCACTGTGATGTGGATGTAACCGGCTGCTGATAATCTTCTGGCGCCTGATTATATTCTTTGAAACTAACATCGCTAATAGTAACATTAGCCTCATCACACGCTGTGTTATCAACATATCCCATCATTATTCCAAAAAATACATCTGCTTTACCCTGCTGTGCCCTAAATATAGTTTCATATGTTTTTGTTTCTCCTGCTGATACGGAAAAAACTTCACTATAAACATCTATATAACCTGAAGTTTGCATTAAAAACTGAAATTTTCTAGAAATATTTGATGTAATTGTAAACTTAGCTCTATAGTAATTTCCAGCAATAATACTTATATTAGCACTACTCTTCAACTGTGTATGCCAGTTTGCATCACCTACTGCATAAGCTGGAATAGAGATTCCCAATGAACCATCCTGATTATCTGTAAATGTGGCACCATTATTAGAAAATTTTACCCAAGTTTCATCTGAAAGAGTTGTATTCAACAATTCTGTTCCAGCATCATCAGCCTTTACTTTATTATTCGGCGTATAATTTACACCTATTATTACCATTGCTACCGCCAAGGCGATAGCAATGATTTTATTAAATTTTACTTTCATACGATTTTTCCTCCTTTGGAATCAGCCAGCAAACAAATCTCCGAGACTTCCCGGATCACCTTCTGGATGGCTTTCTCCCTCTCCTCCGGAGATGATATCACCATCATGATCATCCATTATGTTCTCGTAAATGTCAAATCTTGTTACCTCTATTTCAGGTGTCTCATATTTTTTTAATACTTTCATATTCTTCCTCCTGCTATAAACTAATTTGTAATTCTATTGTATATGTACACCTTTTTATTCGGAGTCAAAATCCTTATAAATTGTGTTATCCCATTCATATCCAACCAGTGGATAAGCCCCCTTAGTTCCGGAAATTACATTTGATATCCATTCTCCTGTTGTTGAATATTCTGTACCAGTATTAGCATTTAATAATGCTAATAGTGATGCTTCATCAGTAGAATTAGATAATGTGAAACTTCCGCGTGTACTATAATCGTATCTGACATTACCTGTTGAATCTTTATAATTACAATATACATAATAGTATAAATCTGAATACATAGTATTTACAAGGTTATAATTTTCACTTGCTCTACTTGTAACACCTAATCTCTTCATAATATCCTTAGTAATATCGGATCTGTTAGTAATAATGTTTACTGGATTGATAACATTATTATATAAGAAATCATGTGCTGCCACTGTAGGCATCTTCTGATTATCATAAAGGTTCTTAGCAATCTCGTACATATTTGTTGAATATACTTTATTGCCATAAATAACTGTTCCGTCATCTAATCTAGCATATGCTCTGAAGCAATAGCTATCTGTCAATGATTCGAAATTATAACTTGTTCTCTTATAAGTTAATGCGTAGTAATTATCATATTTCTCATCGCCTGATTTAGTAGACCATGGAATAGTCTTTGTGGCTTCGTAGTATTTAACTTCGTCTTCTAAAATGTCAATGCTGCCATCGCTAGTAGCTTCACTTAAATTCATGTTAGCATATTCTGAAGTAACCTGCTCTGATGCTCTAGCATATAATGTACCATAAGAATTTACTTTATGTAATTCATTGCCAACTGCAATTACCTTTGAAGCCTTAGAAACAACTCTGTATGATGGGTTCTTTTCAGATACACCACCTTCAGAATTATCTGTATTCATCTGGAATCCCTGTATCTCTACATTTCCTCCATCTACTTCAACCTTCATTGGTACATAAGTAACACTGTCATCTGAAGTATCTTCTTCTGTTCCTTTTGTGTCTGTCACTTTCAATAGATAATATGAAGTCTTATACTGAACAGTAAATGTATTAGAAGTGTTCATCTGTAACTGACCCACTACATGTTTCTCATAAGGTGCCTTCTCAGTAAATGTACAACTTCCTGCATCGCTTGCATATAATACACTGTCGCTTGCTCCAGATATTTCTACCTTAGTGTTATTTCCTGCATAATAGTTTGCGTTACCACCAATAGCTATATAGTTACCATTGTATCCGCAAACATCATATGTCTTAGTTACGGATGGATGATCATAGAAGTAAATTGTTCCCTCTAAATCATCACTTCCAAACTTAACCGGAAGTTTAGTTTCACCGCTTATTAATCTCCATTCTCCGAGATCTTTATCAGGAGTGAAACTATTCTCATCTAAAACAACCTTGAAATAGAAGTCTTTATAAGTGTCGTCATCAGCTTTGATTCTGACTGTGTAATATAATGTATTATCAGCATCTGCGACTGATTCCTCATAAACAGCAAACATATTTGCTGCATTCATTAATATCTGTCCATCATAATAGTTATCGTAAATAGTCTTTGACTTAAACTTTTTACCTGACTCGCCATCATTCTGAACCAATAATTTTGATGTGCTAGCTTTGAAGTACTCTGGATTTCCATTTAATGAAATGTAATTTCCGTTGTATCCCACAACGCTATTTAAATCATCATCTGTGTAGTAGTAAATCTGAGCTGTAGAAGTTGAGTTTCCATTCTTAATTGGTAATTTGCTTTCACCATTAATTAGTACCCATCCATGATCGTGATCATCTGGATCAATATCAGGATCTTTTCCAGGCATTTCTTCAGCATCACCATTTACTACGTATGTAATAGTATCATCACTTTCCTGCTGACACCACTTAGCTACAACCTTAATATCATATGAATTACCATCAATTCCTACATATTCATCGTAGTCAAATGTGCCAGTAGTTAAATCTGATGCAACCTTTGTGTCATCTACATAAACATCGTATACATATCCTCGAGCACTCTGTACATTTGTGATATTCCAACTAATTGTTAAATTATCACCTCTAGCAGTCGCTGCTAAACCTTCCACTTCTTCGATCTCTGGAACTGTTGTAACCATCTTAAGTGGTATATTTACATATTTATTTGGATGATCAATATCATCATAATATACCTTTAATAAGTAATATTCTTCATCAGTTGATCCACCTTCAGGACTGTGAATTGGAATCTGCTGCATTAGTTCTGGGAATTTGATAAGAATTGTATTCTTACCTTGAGTTCCGAATACCTCTGCTGTAGGGTTAAGTCTTATCTCTCCTGGATTATTACCAATCTCAGCCAAGTCCTCATCTGATATTCCTGCAACGAATTCTCCATTGTTATCTAAATGACCATACTGGATAGTCATATGCCAAT
>CACZSI010000099.1 GCA_902783775.1 uncultured Lachnospiraceae bacterium | reverse complement strand
TTCCACATGTTCTTCCACTCATATAGACAATCTGTTGTTTCACCCTTCTCCTGAATTGTGCTTGTCCATGTCTTATCTGAGTAATCCCATGTCTTTCCTTCCTTCCAGATCTTAATGATCTTCTGGAATCCTTCTTTATCAGCATATGCCTGATGAGCTGGAAGCTTGTTCCAGATTTCCATCTGGTCATCATAATCTTTACCAGTAACTACAGGGAATGTATCTCCTGCTGCTGACTTCTGTGAACCAGCTGTAGTATATTTCTGATCGTAGATAGCCTGCTTAGCTTCTGTGCTAGCTGTCATATATGTAGCAAATGTGTAAGTGATAAGAAGTTTTTCTTTTTCTTCCTTGCTCCACTTTGTATCTCCATCATCTGCTGCATAGTTATGTAAGCAGATAGGGTCCATTACAATCTTAACTGTGTTCTCGTTATAATCTGTAGATGGGAATGGATAAATATCCCAGTCAGAAGCCTTTATTACATCAGGTCTGTCCTTAGAATCTGGCTCAGCAGCTGTTGTTAAGTACCAAGGATCCTCGATATTTGTTAAAGCTCTGTTGTTACAGAAGTAATACCATGAAAATGCACCACTCTCCTGCTGGATTTCTTTTGAAAGTGTCTTATCACCCTCTGCAGAATCAATAGTTGACTTAGTCCACTTAGGAATGTACTTAAGCATATCCTTAACTTCATCACTATCAAGTTTTACGTTACCTTTTTCGTTAATCTGTTTGTTAATTGTGTTAACTCCCATGTTGATGATTTCTGTAGGAGTTCCCTTACCACCCCAGAATGTCTTTCCATCAGCTGATGTGAAGAAATCTGTAAACTGGTCGATTGTCCAATCACTTCTAGGAACGTCAATATTGTTTTCCTGAGCAAGTGTTTTATTTACCCAAATACCCCAAGGAATAGAGTATGATGGAAGTCCTGCCTGCATACCATGATAGTTCATGTTCTTCATAAGTGATGGGTTGAACTTCTTATATGTAACATCATCTTTATATACTGATAGGTCAGCTACAAGACCTTTCTTAATATCGTTTGTTACGCTCATTGATCCCCAGATATCAGGATATTTTTTATGCTTAGTTTTAAAGTTCTCAATTTCCTGATCCCATGTTGGTGTACCAGGCTGGTTAGGATCACCGGCTTTAGCGTAAAGGTTAATCTTTACGTTAGGGTACTTCTCATTAAACTGCTTAGCTACAGCATATGTTGATGCAATGTTAGCTGATGTAAGCTTATCTGTGCTTAATGACTGATGTCCTAAATCCTCGTAATACTTGTTATCTCCAGCCCATGTCATGATAGATACGTCGCCTTCGATATTAGTATCTAATTTACTAGTTACATCTGTTTTAGTAGTCTCTGACTTAGATCCGCCACAGCCAGCTAATACAGATGCTCCTACTGCAACTGTTAGTGTTAAAGCTAATGCTTTACGGCATGTTTTTTTCATTTTTTATTCCTCCTTCTCATGAAAAATTCACCTACACTAGATTCATATAGTGATAATCTACTAGTATTTTAGCACAACAATATGTACAAATCAACAATTAAAAACGGTTCATTTTTTAATTTTATTGTATATTTTACACATTTTTTCTGAAACTATTTTCAACCATCAACGTATTTTTTGTATATTTTATATTAAATATGTTATGCCCATCAAACATTTTTCACAATAAATTACCACATAATGCACATAATAGATTCAGCCCGGAAATAAAAATAATAAAAACAATAAAATAAGGACGTGCATAATGCACGTCCTAGTTTTAACCTAAGTTATTATCTTGTTTCTCTTTTTCTTGCAAAAAGAACGATAACTGCTCCAGCTGCGATAGCTGCTGCTGCACACTGTACTGGTGTGAAATCACCTGTAGCTACTGTTGATGTTGTTCCGTTATCAACTGTAGTTGATGTGCTAGCTGATGTGTCTGTTGAACCACTATCAGTTGTATCGCTGTCATTGTTTGAAATTGTGCTAGCTGTAGTTGTCTCTTCAACCTTATTATTGTTTGATGAGCTTCCACCACTAGCCTCAGCTAATGAGAATCCTGAACAAGTTACTACTGTAGCCTGTCCTGCTAAATCTCCACTTGGGCCGGCATCTGGATTAGCTTTAATCTTCTTAACTCCACCTGCCTGAGCGTATCTGATTTTAGCATCTTTATCTACGCCTTCTCTATCTCCATTCTCTCCACCAAGACCGAATACGATTTCTTTTACATCTGTCTTAGCTGTGAATGTAGCGCTAACTGTCTGAGCTTTACCTTTTTTAAGGCGAACCCACTTACCTAATGATAAACCTGAAGCTTTATCATTGCTAGCAATCTTTAAGTATGCCCATTTATCAAGTTTACTTGACTTAAGAGTATACTTAATCTCATACTTCTTACCTTTTTTAATTGATACCTTTCTCTTAACCTGGCATCCCCAGATACCACCCCATCCGATGATATCCATCTTAGCAGACCAACCTGTGTCTGACTTTGCAGTAAGCTTACCTAATGCACCTTCATACCATCCTTCAGACTGTCCGAAGTAACTAGTCCATGAATCTGCAAAAGTAGCTGTTGACATTCCAACTGTTAGTGCTAAAGCAGCAACTACAGCTGTTACTCTCTTAAACATTTTCATTTTATCTTCCTCCTCTATAATAACTATAGGTAATCCGCGAACTAATCGCTATAATCGAAGTATATCACTAACTTTTTTGTTATTCAATAAAATTAAGTAAAAAAAAAGCGGTTTGTTTGCTTTTTATATAATTTTTATAAATAATACTTTCATTTTCTATACACTTTACACAATTTTAGTCTCATCCCATTGACAAAAACAGTTTTCCACTTATATAAACACCTTTTGAATCCATGCTTTTTTCATTCATATAGACTGTTTTATCCATTGTTTTATATATAGATTGTATGATAACATATTTTTAAAGATTTTTGAAAGGTTAAGGTGACTATAAATGATTAGAGGAATACTTGTTGTTTTATTTTTACTAACATACTTTGTGCTATCTCTTCCTATATTATTAATATGCGCCATCATTAAATTGTTTGCGCCTAACTTAGGAAGCCATATCACACAGTTTTTTGCAAAGATTGGATTTGTGGTAGCTTTAAAAATATGCGGAACTAAAATTATATATAAGGGATTAGAAAATATTCCTAAAAATGAACCTTTATTATACATAGGTAATCATGTAGGTTATTTTGATATTGTTGTAACCCTTCCTAAGTTCGTTGGGCCAACAGGTTTTATAGCTAAGGATTCTATTGCTAAGATACCTTTCCTACATCTATGGATTCCATTGATGGGCGGCTTGTTTATTAATAGAAAAGATCCTAGAAAAGGATTAGCTACCATCCTTAAGGCTGCAGATAAAATTAAAAACGGTGCTTCTATCTTTTTATTCCCTGAGGGAACTAGAAGTAAAGACGGAAATTTACACGAGTTTAAAGCCGGCGGATTTAAGATTGCTACTAAAACTGATTGTACTATCGTGCCTGTGGGAATAACTAATACTGCAGAAATTTTTGAAAATCATATGCCTAAAATAACTAAAGCTACGGTAGTAGTTAATTTCGGTAAACCTATTGTCACTGCCAATATGGACCGCTCAGAGAAAAAGAAATTATCTGATATGACCCACGAAGTTGTAGCCTCTTTATTAGAGGAGAATAAAGAATATTATAAATAAACCTTTTATTTCATAACTTGTAAATTATTCAATATAATGTTAAAATATTGGCGTTGTCTTTTTTAGACATAAAACAGAATATAGAAAGGTTGGTAGTTAAATGAACGGATTAACAGTCGCAGCAGCGATTCCTAAGGCTTTTTTAATTCCTGCTATTATTCTATTAGTTCTTATAGTAATTCTAATAGTTCTTTACTTTTTAGGTAAGAAAGCAGAAAAGAAACAAGCTTCACAGCAAGATGCATTAAAATCACACTCACAGACAATGAGTATTTTTGTTATTGATAAAAAGAAAGTAAGATTAAAAGACGCTGGTCTTCCTAGTATTGTAATGGAGAATTCTCCTAGATTAGCTAAGCTAACTAAGGTGCCTGTTGTTAAAGCTAAGGCAGGTCCTAGAGTAATTAATTTTATTGCAGATTCTAAGATTTATGATCAGATTCTTCCTAAGCAGGAAGGTAAGGCTACAGTAAGCGGTATTTATATCACAGGCTTTAGAAGAACTAGAGGTCCTGTAGTTGACGATTCTAAAAAGAAGAAAAAGAAGAAGTAATAAATCAGCACCACGCCTGAAAGACGTGGTTTGCTCTGAGGCTATAAGCCTCTGTTACTGGCCAGCGCCTCAAGACGCTGGCTTTCAC
>CACZSI010000098.1 GCA_902783775.1 uncultured Lachnospiraceae bacterium | reverse complement strand
TATAAACGGAAGCTAAATACTGTATTATCTTCTTCTCTGGATAATTCATCTCCGTGCTCATCAAACAATTTCTTTTGGAAACTAATTGTTCTAAGGGTCTGAGAATTTACATGGTTATCAAACATAATAACCGGTCTCTCCGCCACACTAAGCCATCCTGAATCATAACTCTTTCTGTCAGTACCAGTTATTGTACTTCCTGCAATTACGCTATCATTAACTTTTACCGTATCATAAACTTCTCCATTTATACCACATTCAACTATCTTATATTGGATGGTATTAACAGGGAATTTAATTTCAGCACTCTTTCCTGGATTTAGGAAGTATACTGAATTATAGGTAACTGAACTATTAAACGGAGTATAAGACGGCTCATAATCCACTCTTTGAATTGAGTTTTGATAATTAACTGTAATGAATTGTTCATTAGTTAATAAATGTGGCTCGCCATTTTCCTCGTCCTTATACCAAATCTGGAATGGATACTCCACTAAATTAAAGTCTATGTCGTTGGATCCAGTTACTTTTTTAGTTAAGATAACATTTCCCGGAATAACCGGAGTTAAATTAAATCTCATATGAAGGTTTGATGCTCCTGCACCACGCTCCATATAATAAACCTTCATGGTATGAGTGGAATAATCTTTAAATACTATTTCATCCTCATCAAAATATTCTGCTAAAAAGGCGTTAACCTCTGCCGGTGTGGCCTGAGGATTTCTTTCTTCATAATTTTTCTTAAATATTGCCCTTAAGTTTGTTTCAACACCGTCTACTACTACCTTTCCTGTGGCAAAGTTTACTGTACCTTCTAAAGCTGAGTGAATTCCACCTAAATCAATAACCAGCTCATTATCTACATAGAACCAGAAATCATCATCACCGGTAAATTCAAATACAATATCATGTCCCCATGAATCCTTACCACTTGGAGTTTTAACCATAGATGCGCTTAACTCCATACCATTGTAGTAATTAGTTTTTCCGTTTACTACGTGAAGTTTCTCATATTTTCGAGGATCACTTTCAGGAAGTATTCCAACATTAGGATTACCAAACTGTGCCAACGGTCCATATATATTCTCTGGATTCTTAACAGAATATACACCTGCTGTAATAGTATTGTATGGTAAGAACTGTCCATGCTTCAATGTACTTCTATCGTCAGTGTCCGTTGTTCCTAATTCCCTATAGACTGTAAAATCACTTCCCACACTTCCGTTAGGCTGAATAAGAGTGGCAAAGTTCTGGCTACTGTCAAATTCGAAATATCCACTGTCCTGATATGTACTATCAAGGAACAAATGATTAACTTCTGTAGCGCCACTATATAACTGGCCTAAAGATGCTCCGCTAAAAGAAACATTAGGATATCCAGTGGTGGAATCGATATAATTCGTGAGAATTCCCTGTGTAGCAGTTGTATTAAAGTCTCCATTTACTCCAATGAAATCATTTTGATAGTAATGTCCTGATGAATCCGGCTGTTCAGGGAAATCAATCATCTTCATTTGGATTCCATAATCATTATTATCAATTGTATTAACCTCTGTAAGCAAATGTGTAGGATTCTGAACTATTGCAAAATAGAAACTATCTGCATCGGCTTTAGGTCCTGTAGTAGTTCTATAATTATCAATATCTGACATCAATCCTGCATATGCATAGTAAGGTGTATCCCAGGCTAAAATCTCTGAATAATATTCACCAAATTTTCTTCCCGGCAAGTTAATTCCTATTTTAGTATCTGATAAAACCTGATTACCTTCTAACTGCGGTGCAATAAATTTTTTTGAATAATTATTATATAATTCATAATAATAGTTCGGTGTTCCATCATCATAGTGATACTCTGTAAAATCCCATAAAAGAGTATTAATTCTGCTACCTATCCATACTAAGCTGTCACCTCGTTCATAACAAGGGTAGAGAGTTCCATCATGATCAATAGCATAGAAATCATATTTAGTAGTTTCCGGATTCCAAACACGAGTATATACGATAACAGTAGCACCATCCGGAACTTCTGAAATACTAACTTTATCAGCGTAATATGTAACGTAGTCTTCCTCAGTAAGATTTGATAATTCTACTAAGTGAAGCCACTGTCTGCTATTATCAGAAGATGTAGTAGTGGTAATAAATCCATTATCTCCTAATGTAAGTGTCTTTCCATTAGAAGACAGTTTTATATGTTCCTTAGTGTCCGTAGTTACTGTAATTATGGATGCCTGATTTTCCTCCACTAATGTAAGTGTATTTCCTATTTTAAGGAATTTAGTTTCTCCATTTACTGTGGCAGAAATCATATAATCCATATCGGATACATAGTGGAATTTCCACATAGTTATGTCGCTGTCTTCAGCTACATAAAGGGTTTTACTGCCGGCATCTCTTCTTACGCTCAATGCTAACATTGACAGATAATTTTCGTTTTCATCAGTCATAAAAGCTAATCCCTCTGTACCACCAGGATAGCTCATAATTCCAAAACTCTTACCGTTAATATTATAATAGTCCTCCGGTATTTCCATAGTATCCGCGAAAACAATCTTAATTTTAGAATTAGTAGCATTAGTATTAGCCTGATAATATCTTATACCGCTACCACTTCCAGAGTGCTGTATCCATTTATTTTCAATACTGTTTTTGATATAGTAGCTATTATTTCCAGCTGATGTAATCTGGAATAAATCGGCACTGTCGCTTAATTCAATTTCATTGCCTGATCTCGTATGAATAAATTTTTCAAAGCCGTTTACAATAGTGGAAATCTTATAATAATTTCCGGCCTTAGTAAAGAACCATCTGGCTGCATTTGCCGGATTATTGCTTTCTATCAACGCTCCATTTTCATTGAGAGCCTGAGTAAAAAACATGCTACCTCCATAATACATACAGAAACCTGCTGTAGCTCTGTTTGATTCTAAATCATTTATTCCGCTGATTTCCTCTACATTATACGGTTCAGAAAGATCTACTACCGCATAAACACTGAATCCTGTAGCATCGAATGAAACTGTTCCATCTTTTATTTTATAGTTTTTAATTTTTTCTTTTATTCCATCATCTTTGATATGCCATATTTCAATTTTTGATGCATCCTTAAGTTTAGGATTAGATATATCAACCTTAATAGGATTATCCTTATCCGGCTGATATTCTTTTTTATCATTTAAAATAGAGATATCATAAGCTGCTATAAGAGATGCCTTAGGATTCTTTTTAGAAAGATTAGTATATCCTTTTTTATTAGTATATTTATCCGCTACATCCATTACTTTAGCAGACGCATTCTCTGGCATATTTCCGTTAAGAATAACTTTTTTATTTGTTTTTCTTCCCTCTGGATATATTTTTAATTCCTTTTTTTCGAATTTTAATACATCTTTTTTGTTATTCTTATCTGTGCTCTCTTCACTCTCTTTTTCTACTTTATTCTGATGCTTGCTAGCTACTTCAGTGCTCGTTTCCTTTTTATTTACTGTGATTTCTTCGTTTTTATTTAGTGTGATTTCTTCATTTTCATTTACATTAACCACTTCATTTATGCCTAGCATAGGGATTTCACCTATTCCTGCCCCTGAAACATGATAAGTGGCAATTCTTCCCATCACCAATGCTAGAATTAGATTAAAAGCAATCCATTTAGCAACGTGCTTTTTCTGCCTTCTTAATCGCATACTAAAGGAGGCGATGCACAGTTTAATCCTATGAATAGTAATCTTATACTTCTTCATACGCAATCGCCTCCTTTCTGTCTTTTATTTTATATAATCTTTTCTTTCTTTTATTCCATTAACTACCCTTTACCCCTTTACCTTTTTAATCATTTTTCGAGTCTCCACAAAATCAAAAACTGATAATAAAAATAATCCTGCGGATGCTAATATTGCAGCTAAAAAATATAATTCCATTTTTGTGTCATCTTCTGTTTTAGGATTTCTATTTTTATCTAATGTGCTGTCATTATCTTTACCATCTTTTTTATTGTTATTATGGTTATTGTCTTTTTTAGGATTATCTTTTTTATTATTATCTTTAGGTGGTTCTTCCTTAGGCACCTTATTCTTAAAAATAAGTCGTTCAGGTCCATAAGGCGAATAACCTTTAGCGTCTGACTGAGCGCTGTACTTTTCATTATTGGTATATGCAATAATGGTAGTAATAAGCTCTCCGCCTTCATCCGTAACATAAATTTTAATTTTATAAACTTTATGATCAAACTCTATCTTTCTCTTATCAGGAACGGTTTTAACTGTATAATCATATATTCCCACCGTATTGAAATTCACCTCAAACTTACCCATCTCACCATTTTTAATATGGAGACTGGTTTTATCCGGTACAGGAGAATTTACGGATGGTACTATAACTACAGTACCACCTTCCTTTACCTCCACCATAATATCAGCTTTGACAGAGTTATAGCCAAAGGCATATGTCACAGTATTAAATTTCCCCAAGGCAATAATTATAATTATGCCAATCGTCAATAATCTCTTCATATTTTGCACCTGATTTTATTTTAATACCCCAAAAACAATCATTCGTTCGTTACTTTCAGCTGACTGGCATGTAGATAGTGCAATTAATTTAGATTTGTCATTCACTTCGTTTGGCTCATATATAAGTGCATGTTTTTTCAAATACTTTAAACGCGACTTATTATCAAATTCCGGTGGATCAAAAACCACTTTTTTCGTAGCCATCTCTATACAAGATGCAAAAATACTAATTTGGTATTCCTTACCGTCCACCACCGTTAATTTTCCTGTTTTATGTCCTTTAAAGAAGGATTTATCCCTATAATTATCCAGGGCACCAAACATAGCACCGTATTCCATATGATGTCCATAAACCAATGAATACTCATCACTAAATGTTTTACTGTTTCTGCTATCTAAAAATATACTTCCCGCTAAGGAAAACTCTCCATAAGGATTTTTATTAAGATATTCCTCATTAGTCTTTCCCTGCATTACCGGATAATCTATTCTTGTACCATCAATTGTCAGCCATGCCACCGCATCCTTAGATAATTTTTTCAAATCATCCGTATTCCCGGTCTTAGGTTTGTAGTTTAATATACTGTTGTCATTTGCTCCACTATAAATCATATATGCATCAACCATAGCATATAAACATATTAAAAATAGTAAAATCATAGCTATTGCTACAATGCGATCTATAGTTTTATTAGCAAATATTATACTTTCCCGTAACATTATCTCACCTGTCAAATAAAGAATTATACATAGGTCGGCTCTATCTCCAACCTATATTGTATAATTCTTTATAAAATTTAGGTTACAGATTTAAACCTAATTATTAATATGCCATTCTTCTTCCTCTGCTAATTGTGAAGATGGCAATTGCTCCAAATAAAAGAAGTCCAATAGCATATGGTGCTATAGATATAATAATACCTGTTGGAATAATACCTGTACGTGTGTTAGTAAAAGCAACAGTATGATCTGAATTAGCAAGTGTAATACTACCTGAATTATTTCCTGCTACGGAACTTCCACCATCAATTACATAAGAAGCTGTGTAATCTTCTTCTGCCTCTGAAACTGTACATGAAGCGCCCTGGTTTAATCCTAAAATCTGAACGCTACTGCCATTTGTTAAAGAGAATGTAGTAGTTAAAGTACCGTTGTTCTCAACAGTAATATAAGTTGGGCTACCAGTTACATCATTTGTTACTAATGGATAAACACCAGGGTTAGCTCCTTGAATATTAAGAGTAAATGTAAATCTCTTATTTTTGTCACCCTGATTACCAGATATAGTCTTATTAAATGTAAAATCATGCTGTGTAAGTACGTTAGTATATCCCGCACTCTTCTCACCTGGATTTGTTACATAGTCACCATTCTTAGAAATATCTGAAGCATTATCTCTTAAAACATAGCTATCAACTGATAACACATTATTCTCATCACTTACAACGAACACATCTAAATATCTTAGTAAAGTTGTGTCATAAGTTACACCAGGTAAATGATTGTTTGTTTCCTCAATTACATATCTGTACACACCTGGTTTTGTGAAAGTAGTATCTTGGAAACTAACTGTAATCTGCTTTTGTGCATACTTCTTTCCTGTTGTAGGATGAGTTGGATCCGCATCAGTAGGAAGACCTGGTATAGTATTAGCTGTGTCAGCATTACTAAATTCTGCTATTCCAATAGAACTAGCACCAGTAAATGAATTTAAGATTTCTACAGTGGTAGCTGTTGCATCTTGCGGTGTTCCTCTTCTAATCTGGAAACTGAATGAAACATCCGGAATATTTGCATCAGAATCAACTACTAAATTCTTTACAATTGTAGTTGTACCGCCAACCGGTGTATATTCAGTTGCCGCAGGTGTAGATACTATATAAACATTAAGTATCAACGCCAGCATAGAAATTGAGGTCACGATTCCCTTAATTAACCTTTTCATATTAATACCTCCTTTAGTTAATAATTTTTTATAAATTAATGCATTTTTTCTCTCTTTGAATGCATTTATATACCAATTAAAAACCTCTGCGACGTAAAGATAAAATAAGAGGGCCATCAATATCATCTAAATCAATGGTTCCAAAACTACGGCTATCTTCCGTCTTTTCCCTGTAATCATTTAAAATAAAAGCCTTTCCTTCCTCCACTGTGAAAGGATATTGCATATTCGAATTATTTTCCTTAAAAGTAGGATAATAAATATCTTCAGTGGCTAGAACGCCATTGATAAATAATTCTCCCTTATCAGTTATATTTATTTCATTTCCTGGGAGTCCAATAACTCTTCCGATATATTTTTTTCCGTCCTTATTATATATAACCACAGCATTTAGATAAGGTCTTTGTAATTTTAAAGAAATCACCAAGTCCCCATCATTAATGGCCGGGTGCATATTATTACCGTAATTAATTGTAATCCCAATAACGAACTTTAGGGCAAATAAAACCACAGCTACAATTACTAAAATTTTAACCAAAAGATTAATTAACAATCGTTTGGAAGATATTTTTCTAGGATGTAGGGTGGTTTCATTTACATTTTTTTTAGGAGACTTTCCGTTTTTCTCCTCATTTATTATATTTCCAATATTTGCTTTTTTAGATTTCATAATGAAAAAATTCCGACACTATCTATATGTATTTTAACAAAATCATATTTTTATATGTAATAGTATACTTCTTTTTAATTCATTTGTCCACAGTATTACTAATTTTATTACAATTAATCAATTATTTAAAAGGTAGATCATGCTTAGGAAGATTCTTTGGGAATGGGCCTTCGATTGTACACGGAATGCCTATCTTCTCAAGTTCTTCCCTGAAGAGATTGATGTACTTATCTGTCTTTATAACTTGCATAAAGGCGACATAAATCTTATCTGCCATAGCGGTTATCTCAATTGTAAAATGTCCCTCGATAACATAAACAAACCATTCGACGTAATCAGCCAGTTCACCCCAATCCATCAGCCCTGTGTAATTAGCAATAAAACTTCCATGTTGTGCATCCTTGCCAGTAGAAAGGCTGTGTTTTGCCATATATTTTCTTTTAGCTTTCAGACCATGCTGCTTGTCGACTTCCTCATACAGTTCAAACAGTTTTCTAACCTGTGCATGGCTGACAGATGGATCAGTCTGAAGAATAATTTGTCCGCGAGTTCTTGTTCCTAATTTTTCCAAATCATCATCTAAGCTGTCTCTATCATAATCTACATAAACATGACTTAAAAAGTCACAATGTGTATTGGGAAGACCGAGACTCTCTCTCGGATTATGAGCAGCTTCTCCCACAATGACCTTGTTTTTCTCAGGAAATACCTTGTCTAAGGTTCTTGCAAACAAGACAAAAAACAACGAGAGCACGCTAGAATCATTGACCTTTGTAACCTTTAGAAGATCGTGCTGATCGATGGTTACTACCATATAGTTCGGATTTCTTTTTATTGGAATAAAAACTCCCTTAAGGTAATCAAAACCTAGAACTGGAGCTTTTTTTATTTTCCTATTATAAATTGGCTCTTCTGTGGTTAGCATATCCATGGTAGGTTCATCCGCCTCTCCTGGAAGAAAATCGCTGCCTACTTTTCTAATTTCCGGTGCATAAGGCTCCACATTATATTTTTCTTTGACATACTCGTATATGTTAGTCATAACCCAAGGTTGAAAACCACGTCCACCGCACATAGTATGGCTTATATTGAAAAAAATGTCCTTGCCCGCGCAATCCACATAAAGCAGATGTTCGTTTATACTGCTACTTCCAATCATTGGCAATTTTTCGGCTGTCGGCATAACAACAATCTTTTTTTCATTTGGGACGAGAACATAGCCACCATTTTCATCAACAGTTACCCTGACTGCCAAATAAGGATATCGCTTAATAGCAGAATTAACCGCCTTATCTAATATATTTATATCGACCTCATCCTTCATTCTGACATGGATACGGACAGTATGAGCGAAATATTTCTCACTTTGATATAGCCTATATGTATCAATACTATATTTCATGTTTTGGCCTCCTTGTCTTCTCTTCTAATTCTTCCTTGGCACAGCAATGAGAGGGCTTTGATTTACAAATTACACTATTTAGTTTTCTTTGATTTAGCTTTTGACCAAGTAGAATAATAAGTCTTTCCGCCAACAATTTTATAAGTTCTAATTCTTACGTAGTATTTTTTCTTACTCTTTAAATTCTTGATATATAAGGATGTTTTTGAAGCCTTTTTAACTGTTTTCGTTTTCGCCTTCTTAAAATTATTCTTTAAGGAATATTGGATTTTATAGCCATTGACCTCTTTTACCTTTTTCCATGATACTTTTAAAGATTTCTTCTTGGATACTATTTCTTTTATAGATGCTTTATCAATGCTAACTTTATTTGATGTTTTATCAACATTAACATTGTTTGATGTTTTTATCTGTTTTGTAGTTTCTTCTGATTTAGTGGTTTCT
>CACZSI010000097.1 GCA_902783775.1 uncultured Lachnospiraceae bacterium | reverse complement strand
CCAGAATCTAGTGGTAAAACTACAGTAGCCCTTCATATGATTGCAGAATGCCAGAAGCGTGGTGGAGTGGCAGGATTTATTGATGCGGAGCATGCCCTAGATCCTGTTTATGCTAAAAATATTGGAGTAAATATCGATGAATTATATATTTCACAGCCAGACTATGGTGAGCAGGCTTTAGAGATTGCTGAGACTATGGTTAGATCTGGTGCTGTTGATATTATTGTTGTGGATTCTGTAGCAGCCCTTGTTCCTAAGGCAGAAATTGATGGTGAGATGGGTGACTCTCATATGGGTCTACAGGCTAGATTAATGTCTCAGGCATTAAGAAAGTTAACTGGTATTATGAATAAATCAGGATGTTCTGTAATCTTTATTAACCAGTTAAGAGAAAAGATTGGTGTTATGTTTGGTAATCCTGAAACTACCACAGGTGGTAACGCTCTTAAGTTCTATGCTTCAGTTAGATTAGATGTAAGAAGAATTGAGACCTTAAAGCAGAACGGAGAGATGATTGGTAACAGAGCTAGAGTTAAAATTGTTAAGAATAAGATTGCTCCACCATTTAAGGAAGCACAGTTTGATATTATGTTTGGTAAGGGTATTTCCACAGAGGGTGATATCTTAGATTTAGCAGCTAACTGTGACATTATTAATAAGAGTGGTTCATGGTATGCCTATAAAAATCAGAAGATCGGTCAGGGTAGAGAGAATGCTAAGGCATTCTTAATTGAGAATCCTGAAATATTAGCTGAAGTAGATCAGAAGGTTAGAGAATATTATAATATCGGCGGCGAGGCAGAGGAAGCTGCAGAAGAATAAAATGGTGAATTAAATGTATAAGGTAACTAAAGTTGAGCCTTATAATTCTAGATTAAAGGTTTATCTGAATGAAGATAAACCTTTTGTCTTATATAAGGGTGAAATAAGAAAATTTAAAATAGTTGAAAATGGTATAATCAGTGATGATATCTATAATATCATTATGGATACATTATTTAAGAGAGCTAAGGAGAGAGCTATCTATCTTATAGAGGATTCTATGAAAACAGAATATCAGATAGTCGATAAATTAAAAAAAGGTATGTATCCGGATGAGATTATTGATAGAACTGTTATTTTTTTAAAAGATCTTAAATTGATAGATGATGAGAATTATGCTATGCTCTACATTGACTATAAGAGAAAAAGCAGAAGTAAAATAAGAATAATTCAGGATCTTACTAAAAAAGGCATTAAAAGACAGGTTATTGATAATGCTATTGAGGATAGTGAATTATCAGATACACAGGCTCTATCTTATGAAATAGAAAAAAAGAAGAATAAATATGATTTAAGTGATAGAAATCAGTATAATAAATTTATTCAGTATTTAATGAGAAAAGGGTTTAAATATTCTGATATTAAAAGTATATTAGATGTAGATATATATTATTAAAAATGGAGAGTACTATGATTTATAATTTTTTGTTAGGTGAAAAGGTAAGTGAGACTGCTGAAACAGCTATAGAAAAAAATCTGGATAATATTAATACTAAGGTTGATAAAATTAGTAAATTAGGCGATACCATTGTTGATAAATTAGTAGATTTCGGTTTTTCGATTTTAGTGGCCGCAGTAATTTTAATAATTGGAAGAGTAATCTTATCTATTGTAAGAAAAGCTGTTAAAAGACTTTTAGATAGATCACGCATAGATGTGGCTGCTACTAAATTTATTGATTCATTAGTTAAGATTGCAGGATATGGTGTTATTATAATCACTATATGTGCACAGATTGGTATTCAGACCACCAGTTTGGTAGCACTTTTAGGAACAGCAGGATTATCAATTGGTTTAGCTCTTCAGGGATCATTATCTAATTTTGCCGGAGGAGTGCTTATTTTGTTCTCTAAGCCCTTTGTGGCAGGCGACTATATAGAGGTTAAGGATTGCGGAGAAGGCTATGTAAAAAAGATTGATATGATCTACACAACCCTTACAACAGATGACAGAAAAACTATTCAGATTCCTAACGGAAAGGTGGCAGATAGTACCATAACTACCATGTCTTTTGATGCTGCTAGAAGAGTGGTTTCCTATATTTCTATTTCATATACACAGGATATAGATAAGGCTAAGAAGGTGGCTCAAAAGGTTATCGATGAATGCCCATTTATTATAGAGGATGTTTCTAATAATGTGGTAGTTAAAGAATTAAAGGATAGTTCTGTATTATTAGCTGCCAGATTATGGGCTGATAAGGAAAAATATTATGAAGCATTATATTATTTAAATGAAAACCTTAAGAAGGCTTTTGATGAGAATGATATTACTATTCCATATAATAAGTTAGATGTTAATATTATTAATAAATAATAAAAAGCTCGAGTCCTGTCTACTCGAGCTTTATTTATCTTTAAGCTTCTAGATAAGCTTCATATGATGCGATAACCTGTTTCATTACGCTAGGGCCAGGAGCACCTAATGTAACTCGTTTCTCTACACATGTCTCTAAGCTGATAGCTTCATAGATATCATCCTTAAATACAGGAGAGATTTTTTGGTAATCTTCTAATTTCATATCATCTAGAGAAATATTATTTTCTTCACAGAATAATACTAACTGACCTACGATGCCGTGAGCATCTCTAAATGGAACCCCGTTCTTTACTAAATAGTCTGCTGCATCAGTAGCATTAGTAAAACCGTATTTTGTGCTTTTCTCCATAATGTCATTGTTAAATGTCATTGAATCAATCATTCCTGTAAATAGAAGTACACATCCTTTAACAGTGTCGATAGCATCAAACGCTAACTCTTTATCTTCCTGCATATCCTTATTGTATGCTAGAGGAATACCCTTCATTGTAGTTAAAAGTGATGTTAAAGCACCGTATACACGACCTGTCTTACCACGAATTAATTCTGCAATATCAGGATTCTTTTTCTGAGGCATAATACTTGAACCTGTGCTGTATGAATCGTCAATATTTACAAATCTGTATTCGTTAGAGTTCCAGATACAGATTTCTTCGCAGAATCTGCTTAAATGCATCATTGTAATTGATAATGCGTTTAAGAATTCAATTAAGTAATCTCTGTCTGAAACTGAGTCCATACTGTTTAATGTAGGACCGTAGAAATCTAATAACTTAGCAGTATATTCTCTGTCCAACGGATAAGTAGTTCCGGCTAGGGCCCCAGATCCTAGAGGGCAGAAGTTTAATCTTTCTCTAATATCATGTAGGCGGCCTCTGTCACGCTTAAACATTTCAAAATATGCTCCGAAGTGATGAGCTAATGTTATTGGCTGAGCTTTCTGAAGATGTGTAAATCCAGGCATATATGTGCTTAGATTATCCTTCATAACTTTAAGTAGTGATGAAAGAAGAGTTTTTAGTAATTCATCTAATTCATCAATTTCATCTCTAGTATAAAGTTTCATATCTAATGCCACCTGGTCGTTTCTGCTTCGACCTGTATGTAATTTCTTTCCGGCATCACCTACGCGCTCTATTAAGTTAGCCTCCACAAAGCTGTGGATATCCTCGCTACCGTCATCGAAAGTTAAAGTTCCATTTTCTAAATCTTCATAGATACTCTCAAGTCCCTTGATAATAGCAGTTTTCTCATCGTCAGAGATGATGTTTTGTTTAGCTAACATAGTAACATGAGCTATAGAACCTTTGATATCCTGTCTAAAGAATTTCTGATCAAAAGAAAGTGATTCGTTAAAGTTAAAAACCAACTGGTCAGTTTCTTTTGTAAAGCGTCCACCCCAAAGTTTCATAATTTAATACCTCGTATTTATAATAGTAGTATTTATTAAAGTTTCTCTCCAGAAACTAATTTAAAATCTTAAGCCTGGTCAATTAATAGTTTTAAGATTTCGTTGTTTCTATTTATAAAAGCTGTCATTGATTCAGCGTTAAGAGGAGTGTTACTGATAACGGCCAAATCATAAAGATGTTTACAAATAATATCATTGTATTTGCCATCAGGCTTATCAATTAAATATTGTACCAAAGTATTGTCTGAATTTAAAGTAAGAATAGAGTTATTCATGCTGCCCATATCAGATAGACCGTACATTTTCATCATATCATTCATTCGTCTATCATCTTCATTGACAGTGATAATACAAGGAATAGAAGAATCCTTCATCTTCTTAACCTCGATATTAATCTCATCTCTACCTAAAGCCTTCTTAAAAGCTTCGGTTAAAGCATCCTTATATTTTTTCTCGTCATCCTCGCTTAACTTTTCAGAGAAAGTATCACCTAAATCGCCATCTACACGCTTGAATTTAACACCTTCATTCTTCATCTCTAACTGCTGAATAAAAGGAGTGTCAATTCTGTCATTTAGAACGATTACATCGATGTTTTGTTCCTTGAACATATTGATATACTGGCTCTGTAAAAGAGGGTTATCAGTATAGAAAATAGTATTTTCATTTTCGTCCTTATTGTTCTCTAAACAATCCTTAAATGTTAAGAATTTATCGTCAATATTCTTAAATAGAACATAGTCAGACATTTTTTCGCAGAATTTTTCATCTTTTAAGCAACCATATTTAATAAATGGACTGATATCATCCCAATATTTTTCATAATCTTCACGTTTAGTCTTACACATTCCTGATAACTTATCAGCTACCTTCTTTGTTATATAGTCTGAAATCTTCTTAACAAAACCGTCGTTCTGAAGAGCAGAACGAGATACGTTAAGAGGTAAATCAGGACAATCAATAACACCTTTAAGAAGCATTAAGAATTCAGGGATAACTTCCTTAATATTATCTGCAATAAACACCTGATTATTATATAACTTAATTACACCCTCAGCTGATTCATATTCCATATTGATTTTAGGGAAGTATAAAATACCCTTTAAGTTAAATGGATAATCCATATTTAGGTGGATCCAGAAAAGTGGCTCCTTGTAATCCATAAAAACTTTTTGATAGAATGCCTTATATTCTTCGTCGCTACACTCATTAGGATGCTTATTCCAAAGTGGGTTTACATCGTTGATAGCTGTTGGCTTATTATTTTCTTCAGTGCTATCTGTCTTATCTGATTCATCTGATTCATCGGCAGTGCTTTCAATTTTTTCTTCCTTATTAGGGTCTGTTAAGAAGATTTCCACAGGCATAAATGAACAATATTTATTTAAAACCTCTAATGCTCTGTAATAATTAGTAAATTCCACACTGTCATCGTTAATATATAAAGTAATCTTTGTACCACGAGTATCCTTGTCACACTCGCTCATTGTAAATTCCATGCCATCTGCACAGTCCCATTTAACAGCACTAGCGCCGTCCTTATAAGATAAAGTCTCGATAGTAACATGATCGGCTACCATAAAAGCAGAGTAGAAACCTAAACCGAAATGACCGATAATCTGGTCGTTAGAAGTCTTATCTTTATACTCTTCCATAAAAGCTGCAGCTCCTGAAAAGGCAATCTGATTAATATATTCATCCACCTCATCAGCAGTCATACCGATTCCGTTATCGATGAAGGTAAGAGTGTTATTTTTATTATCTGCAATAACCTCAATCTTAAATTTTTCATCGGCAGGTAAATTTACCTCTCCCATAATATCTAACTTTTTCAATTTAGTGATGGCATCACAACCATTTGATACTAATTCTCTAAAGAAAATATCATGGTCTGAGTACAACCACTTCTTGATAATAGGAAAAATATTTTCGCTGTTGATTGATAAACTACCTTCTTTATTCATTTA
The DNA here is from genome assembly GCA_902783775.1 of uncultured Lachnospiraceae bacterium. GTDB lineage: Bacteria > Bacillota > Clostridia > Lachnospirales > Lachnospiraceae > Eubacterium_G. Next base: position 78,521 of record CACZSI010000097.1, on the reverse strand, counting down.
AATCACTCCTTTGTAATAATAAATTATAATTAATCCCTAAGGATTAAAGAATATCAGCATCAAAATTTTTAGTGAGAATAATTTTTACAGTATTATCCCAAGCATAGTCCACATCCTTAGACATAGTAAAAATATTAAGAGAAGTGGCAGTGATAATATGTAGGTCTTTTAGAGAATAGTTAATATTCATATAAAGACCGGAAATATTCTCTGGTTTTATCGGCAAAGAATTAGAATTCACAAATCCCTCATATCCTTTTTTAGGAATACTTAAGACTAACTTTATTTTCTCAGGGGCTCTATCTCCTTTAATAATAGAGGTGAAATATTGTTTAAAATCCTTCCATGAAACAAAGTCTCTCTCGTATGGGGTATCAAAATAATCTGAATTAATTCTACCGTCAATATTGTATTTAACAAAAGTGTCAATTTCGCACTCGGTCATATTGAAATCATCAAAAATCTGACCTGAAATTAGTGCATTCATAAAATTATCTTTATCATTTATTTTAATTGAAACCATAAGTAAGATTATAACAAAGAAGATATTTCATTTCAATATTTCAAAGTCTTAGTAAAGGCTTAGAAACCTACTGATTATAGCGGTTTGTAAAGGTTATCTACATTGACTTTTTTCCTTATATATAGTAAATTAAAATGAGATTATTTAAGCTTCTGTAGCTCAGTTGGTAGAGCAACTGATTCGTAATCAGTAGGTCACGTGTTCAAGTCACGCCAGAAGCTTTAGGAGGAAGTATGGCTTATAAACCAGGAAGAAAAAATGTTGATATATATGCTAAGTATGATAGAAAAAGACAGCAGAAAGCAGAAAACAGAAGCAATATAAAATTATTTGGATATAGAAGTGGAAAATCATATAAGATTATAATTGCCACATTTTATTATCTATTAGCTATCGCATTTGTATTATATAGTGTAATTGGAGAGACGATTCACTTTAAGTTTGAGGCGGTAGATTATGTTCTAATGGTATCTAGATATATCTTTATAACTATAATGGCACTTAGCCCGGCATTGTTTTTATCAGACTTTAAATATATTGAGAAAATACCATTTTTTAATAAGAAGAATGCTTTTGATAATGTAAAAGGATTTATTTTAGTATTTATGATATGCACATTTATGTATCAGATGGATATCTACGTTATGACTGACACATGGAAAAACTCTAGAGATGCGTATGAGGCCACTTTAGAAAAAGAATTTGCTAAAAAAAATCAGGAATTAATGAAACAGATTGAGTCAAATAATGCCACTACTAAAGTGAATAAAGAAACTGTAAATAAGAATAAATAGATAAGGAGATTAAGAGTATGGTCGAAAAGAAGAAGACAATTATTGGAATTATAGTTGCAATTTTAGCAGTTGCAGGTATAATAATATTTGTTTGCGTTGTGCCTAAGAGCAGTAAATCTAAGTCACAGGCAGAAAGTGCTACCACATTAAAAATGAAGGTTGATGTTGTAGAAACAGTTAACAAGAAGGTAGAAAAAGAGATAAAGAAGGATCAGAAAAAGGTAAAGGACAATGGCAATGGAGTTTTATCTGTTGACGCTTCTGTATTAGATGATGGAAGCGATGATTCATCTAGCGATTCTTCTAATAAATCTAAAAATACTAAAGACTCAGCTAAGAAGGATAAAAAGTCTGCTAAGTCTAAGGACAATAAGAAAGACGATGAAGTAAGCGTAGACAATAAGACTAAGAAAGATGCTAAGACTGATAAGAAAACTGATAAGAAGAAAGAAGAAAAGGCAGATAATAAATCCGATAATAATAATGATAAGAAGTCAGATAAGAAGTCAGATGATAAAAAGAAGTCTGATGATGACGAGGGCTGGTCAGATTTATATTAGTTAATAATCAATAATTTATTATTTTTAAATGTTAAAGGAGAGAAAAATGAAACAGTTAGACAAGAAATTAAAGGTTGGTGTATTAGGTGCTACAGGTATGGTAGGACAGAGATTTGTTACATTATTAGCAGATCACCCATGGTTTGAGATTGTATGTGTGGCAGCAAGCCCACGTTCAGCTGGAAAAACTTATGAAAAAGCTGTAGGAGACAGATGGAAAATGACTACTCCTATGCCAGAGAATGTAAAGAACCTTACAGTTTACAATGTTAATGAAGTAGAAGAGGTTGCTTCTAAGGTTGATTTCGTATTTAGTGCAGTTGATATGACTAAAGATGAGATTAAGAAAATCGAAGAAGATTACGCTAAGACTGAGACACCGGTTGTTTCAAATAACTCAGCTCATAGATGGACAGAGGATGTTCCTATGGTAGTTCCAGAGATTAATGATCATCATTATGAGGTTATTAAATACCAGAAGGAAAGATTAGGAACTAAGAGAGGATTCGTTGCAGTTAAACCTAACTGTTCTATTCAGAGTTACGCTCCAGTACTTACAGCATGGAAAGAGTTCGAGCCTACAGAGGTAGTAGTTACTACATATCAGGCTATCTCAGGTGCTGGTAAAACATTTAAAGATTGGCCGGAGATGAATGCTAACATCATCCCATTTATCGGTGGTGAGGAAGAAAAATCAGAGCAGGAGCCATTAAAGCTTTGGGGTAAAGTAGAAGATGGTGTTATTAAAAAGGCTGAAGGACCTGTTATCACTAGCCAGTGTATCAGAGTTCCTATCCTTGATGGACATACAGCTGCTGTATTCGTTAAGTTCGCTAAGAAACCAACTAAGGAGCAGTTAATTGACGCTATGGTTAACTTCAGTGGTGCTCCTCAGAAATTAGATTTACCTAGCGCACCAAAGCAGTTTATCCAGTACTTAGAGGATGACAATAGACCTCAGGTTCAGTTAGATGTTAACTACGAAAACGGAATGGGTATTTCAGTAGGACGTTTAAGAGAAGATACAGTTTATGATTATAAGTTTGTAGGTCTTTCTCATAACACATTAAGAGGTGCTGCAGGTGGAGCTGTATTATCAGCTGAGACATTAGTAGCATTAGGATATATTGAGGCTAAATAATTTAATAAAAACATTTTTACATAAAAGATGGGTTGTTGTATAAATCAACCCATCTTTTTTTATTTTACACAAATTTCCATATCTGAATTATCAAAAAATTACACTATAATGGTGCAAAATCACGAAAAAGGGTGTCTATTCTTTACAAAAACGTTTTTATTGGTTAAATTATACTTGAGATATTATAGGAGGTTAAACTAATGTTTAAAGGAAAGTTAACAGAAAAAGTTTTTGCCATATTATTGGCAATGACACTATTAGTAACCAGTATCAATATTGACATTAATAAGGTTAAGGCTAAGCAGGCATTAGGGGTTAATGTAGCTAAGAATGCTAAGCTTGATATTCCGGATATGGATGATAACACTTCTAAAATCATCGATGGTGATTTAAGAAATGGATGGCAGGCTCCATTAAAAAGCGAAGATCCTGAAAACAGAGAGGATAGACAGGATTGGATATTAGACCTTAAAGAGAATTATAAAATTGATGTTATTAATCTTTATTGGGAAACATCATGTGCTACTAAGTACGATGTTTTAGTTTCTACAGATAAAGATAATTGGACAGAGGTAGCAACTATTACAGATGGTATGCCTGGAACTAAGCAGATTAAGTTTGAGGCTGTCACTGCTAGATATGTTAAGTTAGCACTTAGAACTAGAAGCTTAAACTATGGATATAATCTATATGAAATAGAAGTCTTTACAGTGGGAAGCACTCAGGAAGAATTAACTGAAAATCTGGCTTTATCAGCCACTGCCACAGCAGATGAAGAAGTAGGTGGAAATACAGCTGATAAGGTTAATGATAACAATGAGCAAACTATTTGGCAGACTAAAAAGCGTGTAGACTATGAATATGATGTGACAGATGAGCAGTTAACTAATCATAATGTGACTTTAGAATGGTCATCTCAGGTGGCTTTCGACCGTGTCGTAGTTTCATGGGCTGGCGGTTACATGAGAGGCTATGTAGTTGAAATTTCTAATGATAATGAAACTTGGGAGACAATTTTTGATTCAACTAAGTTAATTACATCATATGGAAAAGCTAATGATATTAAAAATATTAAGTTAGACCATGCTGTAACTGCTAAGTATTTAAGACTTAGAGGAACAATATTTGGAGAATGGTGCTTCGAAGTTAGAGAGATTAAAGTATTTAATGAGACTAATATTAAAGCTAAGGAAATCTTTTTTGACACAGAGGATCTTAAACTGAATATTGATGGAGGAACAGCGGCTGAATATACACTAGATGCTTATGTAAATCCATCAAATACATATAATAAAAAGCTTATCTGGAGTTCAGATAATGATAATGTAGCTAAGGTTGATAGCTCTGGAAAAATAACAGCTGTTGGCGTTGGTAAATGTAAAATTAAAGCTAGAAGTGAAGTAAATGAAAATGTATATAAAGAATGTAATGTAACTGTAAACCAGTATTTAGATAAGCCGGTAGTAACTGCAGGTAGAGTTCAGAAGGAAAAAAGTATCGGTGTTTCATGGAGTGCTGTTAAAAATGCCAAAGAATATGAGGTTTACAGATATAAAGACAACGGCGGCGTTGAATTAATTTATTCAGGAACAAAGACTAGTTTAGTAGATGAAAACTTAGCTGTTGGAACATACAGATATGAAGTTGTAGCAAAGACTAATGGCGGATATTATGATGATACTCACAGCGAACTAAGTGAAGGTGTTTTAATTCCCGTTGATGCTTCAGGAATTACAATTACTAATAAAGTAAATACTATTAATGTTGGTAAATCATTGTATTTATCAGCAGATGTTGCGCCAATTAACGCATCTAATACTAAAAAATATTGGAGATCAACTAATAAAAATGTTATTGAGGTTGATGAAGAAACAGGATTAATTACAGCTGTTGCAGAGGGTAAAGCTACTATTATAGTAAGAAGTGATGATGGAAGCTTTGAGGATAGCGTAGAAATTACAGCTACGCCTATTAGAGTTTACTCATTATACTTTATTGACAATAAAGAAACTGAAATATCTAAGACAATTAGAGTTAATGAGACATGTAAATTAGACTTTAGCATATTGCCAATTGATGCTACATATAAGGATGTTAAGTGGGAAAATACTGATCCTAGCGTAGCTACAGTTAGTAAAGATGGCGAAGTTAAGGGCTTAAAGAGTGGTAGAACTATTTTAACTGCCACAGTAGATGGAAAGATTATTAGTGCTACAATAGATGTATATGATACTCCGGCATCTGTTGTTTTAAATGCTACTACATTAAATCTAAAGCCTGGAAATACAGCTAAATTAATAGCAAAAGTGTACCCGCAATTAGTGGATTCTAACGCTTTAAAGTGGACTAGTTACGATGCTACTGTAGTTACAGTGGATAAGAATGGTAATTTAGTGGCTGTAGGCGAGGGAACTACTACTATAGAAGTTAGAACTTTATCAGGAGATAAGACAGCTAAGTGTATTGTAACAGTGGCTAAAGATAAGAAACCAAGTGCTGTTACAGGTCTAAAACTTAAAAAGAAGTATAAGAAGAAAGCTAAAATCACATGGAAGCTTAATAAAGTTAGTGACAATGTAGCAGGATATGAAATTGCTTATACTTTAGATAAGAAGTTTAAAAAGAAAATTAGACGTAAGAATTTACTGTTAGCTAAGTTTGTTAAAGCTAAAAAGGTTTATACTTTAAAAGGTTTAAAATCTAAGAAAACATACTATGTTAAGGTAAGAGCTTATAAAGTAATAAATGGAAAAAAACTTTACAGTGCATATAAAGCACTAAAGAAGTTTAAAACTAAATAATGTTGCTCTCTTTAAATCCGACTTTCTAATAATTATAATTAGAGAGTCGGATTTTTTATGTTATAATATCCGATATAACTAGGAAAGGATAATCCATATGAAGAAAATCACTTTAGGCGTGTTAGCTCATGTAGACGGCGGAAAAACGACATTGTCAGAGGCTTTATTGTATGTGGCAGGACAGATAAAAAAAGCAGGACGAGTGGATCACAAGGACACTGTATTAGATAACTTTCTTTTAGAGCGTAAAAGAGGGATTACTATTTTTTCAAAGCAGGCGAAAATTAAATATAATGATGTAGATTTAACTTTGCTAGACACACCGGGACATGTGGATTTCTCAGCGGAGATGGAGCGAGTTTTAAATGTTTTAGATGTAGCTGTCTTAGTTATTAATGGATGTGAGGGAGTGCAACCTCACACAGAGACATTGTGGAAATTATTAGATATATATAATATCCCTACATTTATTTTTGTAAATAAAATGGATATTTCTAATATCTCTAGAAATATGCTGTTAGGAGATCTTAGAAAAATACTAGGGAAAAATATCTACGAATTTAGTGATTTAAAAGATAATTTAGAAGATATTGCAATGACCAATGAAATGGTTATGGATGAGTTTTTAGAGACTAATAATATAAGTAGAAATACGCTAAGAAATCTTATAAGTATGAGAAATATTTTTCCATGTTATTTTGGCTCAGCCCTTAATATAGAAGGTGTGGAAGAAATGCTTAAGGATATCTGTGAGTTTAGTGATGAGATGCTATACAATGACAGTTTCGCTGCTAAGGTTTTTAAAATTTCTCTAGATGATAAGAATAATAGAATGACACATTTAAAAATTACCGGAGGGAAATTAGCATTAAGAGACAGCATAGAGTATAAAGTGGATGATGAGATAATTAAAGAAAAGATAAGTGAGATAAGAGTCTATAATGGCGAAAAATACGATAATAAAAAAGAAGCTGTGTGTGGTGATGTCTGTCAGATACTAGGACTTAAAAAGACTTATGTATCCCAGGGACTTGGGGCCGAAAAAGACAATGATAAAGCTGGAATTAGACCGGTGCTATCCTATAAAATAGAACTGCCTGATGATGTCAGTGTAAATAGCGTATATAAAAGCTTTAAGGAATTAGAGCAGGAAGAGCCTTCTCTTATGATTAACTGGAATAAGGAGGCTGGAGAACTTACAGCTAACGTAATGGGTGAAATACAAATTCAGGTTCTTAAAGAGATAGTAAAAGAGAGAATGGGAATCGATATAGAGTTTGGAAAGGCTAAGATTCTCTATAAGGAAACTATTTTAAATCCTGTAGAGGGTGTAGGACACTTCGAGCCATTGAGGCATTATGCGGAAGTTCATCTGTTAATGGAGCCGCTAGAGCCGGGGGCAGGTTTGGTATTTGAAAGCAGGGTTACCACCAATGAACTTAGTTTAAATTGGCAAAGGCTAATTTTAACTCATCTTAAGGAAAAGACCCACAGGGGTGTTTTAGGCGGATTTGAGATTACCGATATGAAGATAAGTATTGTGGCTGGAAAAGCACATCTTAAGCATACTGAGGGGGGAGATTTTAGAGAAGCTACATACAGAGCGGTGCGCCAAGGCTTGAAAATGGCTGATAGCGTACTTTTAGAGCCTTATTATGACTTTGTGTTAAAGGTGCCATCTGATTGTGTTGGCAGGGCGCTAAATGACATAAGTCAGAAAAAAGGCTTTGCTAATATAGAGAGCAATGTAGATGATGTTACTATTCTAAAAGGTTATGGCCCTGTATATACGATGCATGATTATATTACAGAGGTTATGCAATACACTCATGGTTTAGGAAATCTAACCTTTAAATTTAAAGGGTATGCACCAGCTCATAATGCTGATGAGGTACTAGCTGAAATTAATTATGACAGTGAAGCAGACTTAGAAAATCCTTGTGGCTCAGTTTTTTGTGCCCACGGAAGTGGTTATAATGTGGAATATGATAAAGTATATGATCATATGCATATACCTCTAATGGATAAGAAAGAAAAGATGGATGAGGAATATGAAAATGCTTTAAACTTATCTGTTAAAAAATCTGATAATAAGGATTCTTATGCAATGGATAAGGAACTTATGGAGATTTTTGAAAAGACTTTTGGGCCGGTTAAGCGTAGAGTAGATACAAGTAGTGCTAAGACTATTGACTATTCTAAAAAGAAAAACAGAAAACCTAAGAAGGTAGAAATTAAAAAGAAGTGTCTTTTAGTAGATGGATATAATATAATTTTTGCCTGGGATGAATTAAAAGAAATTGCTAAAGATAATATAGATGCAGCTAGAGATAAACTATTAGATATTATGGCTAACTATCAGGGATTTTTAAAGAATACAGTGATTGTGGTTTTTGATGCATATAATGTAAAAAGACACAAGGAGACGGTATATAAGCATGGCGATGTTTTTGTGGTTTATACTAAGGAGGCCGAAACTGCCGATATGTATATTGCAAAAACTACTAAGAAGTTATCTAAGGAGTTTGAGATTAGTGTGGCTACATCTGATAAACTAGAACAGCTTATTATTATGGGAAGTGGAGCTATTAGGCTATCTGCTAATAATTTTAAGGAAGAAGTGGATAGAGTTAATTTAGAAATTGAAAATATGTTAGGTGACAGTGGAAGGCTTAGCTCAGGTTTATTTGACTAATATAGTAGGAAAGGTTTTATGATGGATAAAGAGATAGAAGAAAGAATTGAATATTGGACTAGAAGGTATAAGTTAGAGGACTTAAAATTAGCTGGCTATAGAGGGGGATATCCTATATTTAGCTTTAAGAGAAAAGATGAATATGCCCTTAATTATATGTCTAAGAGAGAGCTTAATAAAATTATAAGAAGTGCGGAGACATTTGGTGGTATTGATCTAGGTGTGGGATGGAATTTTAGAAAGACTGCATTTGTTACAATTGAGGGTGAAACAATTGTAATAAATGGTCATATTTATGTTGTGGATCGCATTTTAGAGAAAATTTTTAATAATTAGGAAATGCCGATAAATAAAGGGTTTGCTAAAGAAAATGGTTACAATAATTACAAGAAATGTAATATTTATGTAACAATTTGTTGACAAACTGTAACAAACAGTGTATTATAATCTTCGTTGCACATGATTTGTGCGAAAGGAGATTATTTTATGAATCAGAAAAAGAAGATAACTATTGGATTGATTATATCATTAGTATTAGTTGGTATTTTTAGTTATGGTTTAATTAGTAACTATTCAGAAAAGAAGGTTGCTAAGACTAACACTGAAGCTGAGACTTATAAGGTTGTAAAAAATGTTAAGCAGCCTACAGTATCAATTGAAACTAAACTTGTTAGTAAAGTGGCTAAATCATTTAATACTGACACAACTAAGAAGGCTAAGAAAGTAACTAAAAAAGTAACAAAGAAAAAAGCAGTTAAGAAATCTAAAAAGATTTTAAAGAAAAAAATTGCTAAGAAGAAAACTAAGAAGTTAAAATCTAAATTAAAGAGTTTAGGAACTTTTAAGTTAACAGCTTACTGTGGTTGTGGTTCTTGTTGTGGAAGCCAGGGCGGCACTACAGCATCAGGAGCTAGACCTAGAGTGGGAAGAACTATTGCAGTTGATACTTCAGTAATTCCTTTTGGAACACATGTTATTATCAATGGTCACGAGTATGTGGCTGAAGATAGAGGTGGAGCTATCAACGGAAACAGAATCGACGTTTTCTTTGGAGACCACGGTTCAGCTATGGATTTCGGTGTTCAGTACGCTGAAGTTTTTATCAAAAAGTAAATCGAACATTATTATATGAGAGGAGATACCTTTTGGTGTCTCCTTTTTTAATTGTGCGGTATGCTTTGTCTTTTCCTTGAAAAGGCCCTTTGTTTATTGTATAATTTTAATGTTGCTACGCAAAAAAATAATATTAGCTTTGGAGGCGGATATGAGTATAGAGAATACAGAAGAAGTAGTAAAGTCAAAGAATTTTATTGAACAGATTATCGATGAGGATTTAGAGAGTGGAAGATTTGATCATGTTGTAACTCGTTTTCCACCGGAACCAAATGGATATTTACATATAGGACATGCTAAATCTATTCTTTTAAACTATGGATTGGCAGAAGAATATAACGGTAAATTTAATATGAGATTTGACGATACTAACCCTACTAAGGAGAAGGAAGAATTCGTTGATTCTATCCTTAAAGATATTGAGTGGTTAGGCGCTGATTGGGAAGATAGAATGTTCTTTGCATCAGATTATTTTGATCAGATGTATGAGTATGCAGTTAAGCTTATCAAGAAAGGTAAGGCTTTTGTCTGTGACTTAAATGCTGAGGAAATGAGAGAGTACAGAGGAACTCTAACTGAGCCTGGAAAGAATAGCCCATACAGAGATAGAAGTGTAGAGGAAAACCTTAAGTTATTTGAGGAGATGAAGGAAGGAAAATACGCTGACGGAGAGAAGGTTCTTCGTGCTAAGATTGATATGGCTAGTGACAATATCAATATGCGTGATCCAATTATCTACAGAGTAGCCCATATTAACCATCATAGAACAGGGGATAAATGGTGTATTTATCCAATGTACGATTTCGCTCATCCTATTGAGGATGCTATTGAAGGAGTGACTCATTCTATCTGTACATTAGAGTTTGAGGATCACAGACCATTATATGATTGGGTGGTTAATGAATGTGAATTTGAAAACCCACCTAAGCAGATTGAGTTTGCTAAATTATATGTGACTGATGTAATCACAGGTAAGAGATATATTAAAAAGTTAGTAGAAGATGAGATAGTTGACGGTTGGGATGATCCTAGACTAGTATCTATTGCAGCTCTTAGAAGAAGAGGATTCACACCGGAGTCAATTAAGAAATTTATTGAGCTAGTAGGCGTTTCAAAGAGCAATAGCTCTGTGGACTACGCTATGCTAGAATATTGTATCCGTGAGGATTTAAAAGCTAAGAAGCCTAGAATTATGGGCGTCTTAGATCCTATTAAGTTAATTATCGATAACTATCCTGAAGATCAGGTAGAGTATATGGATGTAACAAACAATGTAGAAAATGAGGAGTTAGGAGTTAGAAAAGCTCCGTTCTGTAAGGAATTATACATTGACAGAGAAGACTTTATGGAGGAGCCTCCTAAGAAGTACTTTAGATTATATCCAGGCAATGAAGTAAGATTAATGAATGCCTATTTTGTGACATGTACTGATTATAAGAAGGATGAAAATGGAAATGTAGTTGAAATCCATTGTACATATGACCCTGAGACTAGAAGTGGAAGCGGATTCACTGGTAGAAAAGTAAAGGGTACTATTCATTGGGTATCAGCCAGACATGCAATCAAGTCAGAAGTTAGATTATTTGAGAATCTAGTGGACGAGGAGAAAGGTAAATTAAACGAGGATGGAACTCTTAACTTAAATCCTAACTCATTAGTAGTTAGAGAGGCTTATATCGAGCCATCATTTAAGGATTTTGAGGGAGAGGACAAGTTCCAGTTTGTAAGACAGGGATACTTCTGTAAGGATTCAAAAGATTATACAGATGAGAAACCTGTATTTAACAGAATTGTGTCATTGAAGAGTTCATTTAAATTACCAAAATAAAACCACTTAAAGGTTATAATGGTTAGGCGTTTATCTTGACATAATATGCTTAATTTTTTATAATATAAATGTTGTTTTGTACAATGAAAATTAAATATGAGGAGGTGCTCTAATGGGACCAATGGAAATTGCAATCGTGGCATGTGCACTTGTTCTCGTAGCAGTAATTTCAGCTTTTGTAGCTACTACAGTACGAAAAAATACCGTTGAGAAAAAAATCGGTACAGCGGAAGGTAGAGCTAGAGAGATTATTGATGAAGCTATAAAGACTTCTGAGGCTAAGAAGAAGGAATTAATCCTTGAGGCTAAGGAAGAAAATATGAAGGCTAAAAATGATCTTGATAAGGAAATCAAGGACAGAAGAAATGAAATTCAGCGTTATGAGAAACGCGTTCTCAATAAAGAGGAAGCTGTAGATAAAAGAACAGCAGCACTTGAGAAAAAAGAGAACAGTATTAAAGCTAAGGAAGAAGCTTTAAACGAGGCTCAGGCTAAGGTTGACGAACTCAGTGAGCAGCGCGTACAGGAACTTGAAAGAATTTCAGGTTTAACCTCCGAACAGGCAAAAGATCAATTATTAAAAACTGTAGAAGAAGACATTAAAATCGAGACAGCTAAATTAATCAAAGAAGAGGAAGCTAGAGCTAAAGAAACAGCAGATAAGAAGGCTAGAGAGCTTATTATCAATGCCATTCAGAAATGCGCTACAGATCATGTTTCAGAAGCGGCTATCACAGTAGTTTCACTTCCTAACGATGAGATGAAAGGTAGAATTATTGGTAGAGAGGGAAGAAATATCAGAACTCTTGAGTCTTTAACAGGTGTGGACTTAATTATAGATGATACACCTGAGGCAGTAATTTTATCAGGATTTGATCCAATAAGAAGAGAGGTAGCTAGAATTGCCCTTGAAAAACTTATTGTGGATGGAAGAATCCAGCCTACACGTATCGAGGAAATGATTAATAAGGCTAAAAAAGAAGTTGATACTATGATCAGAGAAGAAGGTGAGAGTGCTACTTTAGAGGTAGGCGTTCACGGAATTCATCCTGAGTTAGTTAAGCTTTTAGGAAAGATGAAGTTTAGAACAAGTTATGGTCAGAATGCATTACTTCATTCTATTGAAGTGGCTCAGCTATCAGGTTTATTAGCTGGTGAGATGGGCTTAGATGTTAAACTCGCTAAGAGAGCAGGTTTATTACATGATATTGGAAAATCTGTCGACCATGAAATGGAAGGAACTCACATACAGTTAGGTGCTGATTTATGTAGAAAATATAAAGAATCAGCTCTTATTATCAATGCAGTTGAAGCTCATCACGGTGATGTAGAACCTGAGTCATTAATTGCATGTATAGTACAGGCAGCAGATGCCATCTCAGCAGCCAGACCGGGTGCTAGAAGAGAGACATTGGAAGCTTATACTAATAGATTAAAACAGTTAGAGGAAATCACAGACTCATTTGAGGGTGTAGATAAATCTTTTGCAATTCAGGCAGGTAGAGAGATTAGAATTATGGTAGTACCTGAAAAGGTAACTGATGCTGATATGGTAATTATGGCTAGAGAGATAGCTAAGCAGATTGAAGAATCACTAAATTACCCAGGTCAAATTAAGGTTAACGTAGTAAGGGAATCAAGAGTGATCGATTACGCAAAATAAATTAAAATAAGCTATATGCCTTAGTTGGCATGTAGCTTTTAATTTTTATAGCAGTATTTCTAAAAAATAATATACTAGACTTATATTTGAAATTAATATATTATATGCTTATCTAGGTATATATTCATTAAACAGGAGGAAAATTATGAAAAAAGTAGGATTTATTGGAATGGGTAATATGGGATATGCTATGTTAAGTGGTGTCCTAAAGAAGGTTAATTCTGATAATGTATCTTTTATCGAAATTTTTGAAGACAGAGCTAAAAGCGTTAGTGAAGAATTAAATGTATCATATACATTTGATTATAAGGAACTAGTGGAAGGCTCTGATTTTATTGTATTAGCTATTAAGCCACAGATGTTAGATGATGTAGCAGAGCAGATTAGAGACTATGTCACAGATGATTTGGTTGTATTATCTATATTACCGGGTGTTACAATTGATACTATTAAAGAAAAGATTGGCGGAAGAGTAGTAAGATCAATGCCTAACACACCTGCTATGGTAGGTGAGGGCATGACTGCTGTATCTTACGATGAGTCATTATTTGACCAGAGTGAGATTGAGATGATAGATATTATTTATTCATCTATTGGAAAAAGCGTTAAATTGCCAGAGAATCTTATGAACGCAGCAGTGTGTGCTAACGGTAGCTCACCTGCATATGTATTTATGTTTATTGAGGCATTGGCTGATAGCGTAGTTAAATATGGAATTAAGAGAGATGACGCATACACATTAGTTGCTCAGACTGTTTTAGGTTCAGCTAAGTTAATGTTAGAGACAAAGAAGCATCCGGGAGAATTAAAGGATATGGTTTGTTCACCTGGTGGAACAACAATAGCTGCTGTGGAACAGTTAGAGAGCAATGGATTAAGAAAATCATTATTTAAAGCTACTCAGGCTTGTTACGAGAAGAGTGAGTCTTTAAAATAGGAGAAATTATGAAGAAGTTTAACAGAATAAACAGAAAAGTTGTGTATGAAGGAAAAATATTAGATTTTTGTGAAGATGAGATAGTGACATCTAAGGGCAATAATGTTAAGTGGGATTATCTCCATCACAAAGGAGCTGCTGCTATTGTACCTGTAATGGATGACGGAAAAATATTAATGGTGAGACAGTGGAGAAACACTATTGAAGATTTCGCATTGGAGATTCCTGCGGGAGCAAAGGATACCGAGGATGAGCCTACATTAAAGACTGCCACTAGAGAACTGGAGGAAGAAACAGGATATAAGGCTAAAGATATAGTTTTTTTACAGACTTTAGTACCTGCCATTGCATACTCAGGTGAGATTATAGATATTTATGTGGCTTTTAATCTAATGCCGGGAAGACAGAATTTCGATCAGGATGAAGATATTGAGTTAGAGGCATATGAGCCACAGGAGTTAATTGATAAAATTATGAATAATGAGATAACAGATGCTAAAACAGTGGCTGCTATCACAACATATGTATTAAAATACAAGAATCAGTAGAGGTGGTTTAAGAAGGAGATATTATGAATGAAATAATAAATGAGTTTGTTATAAAATTACATAATAAAAAGAATCTTTCGAAAAACACTGAGGTTTCTTATTCAATAGATGTTAAAAATATGCTTAGCTATATGAAGGTTAAATCAACTAATGATATTCCTAAGATATCTAAGGATAAGTTAAATAAGTATATTGAATATCTAAATGATAATAAGAAGCCTTCTACTGTTTGTAGAAACATTGCCTCGATTAAAGAATTTTTTGTTTATGCTCTAGAGGAGGGGATGATAGAAAAAAATCCATCTCTTTCTATAAGAAAGCCTAAACTTGAAAAAACTAAGCCGGAAATTTTGACGGAAGAAGAGGTAGACCTTTTGTTAAGTCAGCCTAGCGGTAAGTCTCCTAAGGAATTAAGAGATAAGGCTATGCTAGAATTAATGTATGCTACAGGACTTAAGGTGTCTGAGTTAATTGAACTAAAGGTGGATGATATACATCTAAATGAATCTAATTCTTATCTAATTTGTTCTACAAGTAAGGGTGTTAGAAAAGTAGAATTTCAAAAAGTGGCTAAGGTGGCACTAGACGAATATCTTAAGAACGGAAGAGAAGGAATATCTAAAACTGATTCAGGGGTGTTATTCCCTAATGTTTATGGAAATAAAATGAGTAGACAGGGATTTTGGAAGCTTATAAAGAGTTACGGAAAAAAAGTGGGAATAGAGAAAGATATTACCCCTAATATGATTAGAAACTCATTTGCTTCACATATGATTGTCTGCGGTGTGGATATTGATGAGGTAAAAGAACTAATGGGATTTACATCTGATTTATCTACCCAGAGGTTTTTAACTAATAACAATAAAAGATTAAAGAATTAAAAAAGCTTGATAGAGAATTTCTATCAAGCTTTTAATATTATACTAACTGAGCAATATCAAGAATTAATTTTTCTGTATCTTCCCATCCTAAACATGGATCTGTAATAGATTTACCATAGCAATGGTCAGTTACTTTCTGATTTCCTTCTTCAATATAACTTTCAATCATAAGTCCTTTGATAAATGACTTAAGTTCAGGATTATAATTTCTGTTATGTACAATTTCCTTAGCAATTCTAATCTGTTCTTTATACTGTTTATTAGAATTAGAATGGTTTGTATCAATGATAACTGCCGGATTTTCAAATCCTTTTTCTTTATATAAATTATAAAGATTTAAGATATCTTCATAGTGATAGTTTGGAATGCACTGTCCGTACTGGTTAACAGCTCCTCTTAAAATAGCATGTGCTAAATCATTACCTGTTGTTTCTACATCCCAACCTCTGTATAAGAATGAATGCTCTGACTGAGCAGCTTCAATAGAGTTAAGCATAATAGTTAAGTCGCCGCTAGTAGGATTCTTCATTCCTACAGGGATATCTAATCCGCTGGCTGTTAGTCTATGCTGCTGATCTTCCACTGAACGAGCTCCAATAGCTACATATGAAAGACAGTCAGAAAAATATCTGGCATTTTCAGGATATAACATCTCGTCAGCTAGAGGGAATTTAGTGTCCTCCATAATCTTTAAGAACATCTGACGGATTGTGATTAATCCCTGAAGTAAGTCAGGTTTCTTTTCTGGGTCTGGCTGATGAAGCATTCCCTTATAACCCTTACCTGTTGTTCTAGGTTTATTAGTATAAACTCTAGGGATAATATAGATTTTATCTTTAACCTTATCCTGAACTGTTCTAAGTCTGGAAATATAATCTTCCACAGCTTCCTGATTGTCAGCAGAACAAGGTCCTATAACTAGGACAAATCGATCATCTTTTCCTGTAAAGATGTCTCTGATTTCCTTGTCGTTAATTTCTTTTTGCTTAGCCACAGACTCAGGAACAGGATACTGTATCTTGATTTCCTGTGGTGTTGGTAATTTTCTTAAAAAAGTATTGTTCATAATATACACCTCCAATATTTAGTATTATAACACTTTAAAGCATTAAATCAATATGGTAGAATTAATTAGTGAAAAAAATATTATTATGTAATATAATGATTATTTAGGGGGAAAATATATTTTAGAAAAAATACGGATTTTCGGTGGAGGAATCATGAATTATTATATAGATGAAATAAAAAAAGGAATAAATGACAATGTGCATTGGATGAAGAATAAAATCACTGAGGCTTTTCAGGAACATATATTCTTTACTATCTTTATAATATCTTTTGCGCTAAATTTCCTGATTGAATGTATTATAAGGGGAAGCTTAATAAAAGGCATATACATGCTTATTGCTAATCCTTATGTTTTTTTATGTAATGTAGTTATTATCCTGATTACACTAAGCCTTTGCTTTTTTGTTAAAAACAGGATGTTTTTCGTGGCGTTATTGTCCACAATATGGTTTATATTAGGCGTTATTGATAAAATTTTAATATCTAATAGAGTTACACCTTTTACAGGAGTGGATTTTCTGTTGATTGATAATGCTATTCCAATGATTAAAAAGTATTTTAAGGTATGGCATATTGCATTAACTGTATTAGGAATAATTTTAATTATTGCAGCTCTTATCTATTTTTATGTTAAAGCGCCTAAAAAGAGAGAAAAGGTTAACTATATTAAATCAGGACTTGGAATATTCTTTATAGTTATTTTCTATGCCGGAATGATTAACTTAGCCATTGGTTCTAAATTAATTCCTAAGCAGTTTGGAAATCTTAGAAATGCGTATGAGGATTATGGCTTTGTTTATTGCTTTACTAATAGTATTGTAAATACCGGAGTTAAGAAGCCAAGTGATTATTCAGATAAAACCATTAAGGATATTACTGATAATAGAGGTGAGGCTAAGAAAGTTAAGAAAAAGCCTAATATTATTTTTGTTCAATTAGAGTCATTCTTTGACCTAAAAGAGTTAAAGACTGTGGAACTATCATCAGATCCTACACCTAATTACACTAAGTATATGAAAAAATATCCATCAGGTTATTTAAATGTGCCGGTAGTGGGAGCGGGAACTGTAAATACAGAGTTTGAGATTATGACAGGTATGAACCTTGAAGATTTCGGACCGGGAGAATATCCATTTAAGACTGTATTAACTAAGAATTCATGTGAGAGTATTTGTTATAACTTAAAGGATTACGGATATACATCTCATGCAGTTCACAATAATACAGCTACTTTCTATGGAAGAAATAAAGTGTTCTGTAATTTAGGATATAACACATTTACCAGCTCAGAATATATGGATGCCACAGAGACTAATAAGGTGGGCTGGCTTAAAGATAAGTATTTAGTTAAATATATTATAGATTCAATGAAGTCTACTAAGAATCAGGATTTCGTCTATGCTATTTCTGTACAGGGACATGGCAGCTATCCTACAGAGTTAGATGAGGAATATCCAATAAAGGTTAAGGCAGTAAACGAAGAGTATGACGAGGAAGATAAACTTAACCAGATTGAATACTATGCCAGCCAAACTAACGAGATGGACAGCTTTGTTAAGAAACTAATTAAGGCAGTAAAGAAGGTTAAGGAAGATACAGTTATAGTATTTTACGGAGATCATATTCCTAGTTTGGGAATTAAGTCTGAGGATTTAAAGAATAAAAATGTATATCAGACTCCATATTTTATTTGGTCTAACTTTAAGAACCAATATAAGGGTGGAGAAATTGAGGCATTCCAGTTAGAGGCTAAGATTCTAAAAGAGTTAGGAATGGACTCAGGAGATATCAATTCATATAATCAGAAACATTTAAATGATAAGGTTCGCCTAAACGAAAAATATTTAGATGGATTACATACTTTAGAGTATGATATGTTATACGGCGACAGATTAGCTAAATTAGGTGCTAATCCTTATAAGCCTACAGAGGTTAAGTTGGGTATTAAGGATATTATTATAAAATCTGTTTCTCCACTTAATGACGATGACGGCAATGTTATGGTTTATGGTAAAAACTTTACCAGAGCCAGCAATGTCTATGTGGAAGAAAACAAGATGGAGACTGAGTACTTAGACTCTAATACATTAATTGCTAAGTGCCCTGAGTTAAAGGAAAATGATGTGGTTAAGATTGGCCAGATTGATGCTGAGGGATCATTGATTGATGAGACAGATGTTTTCGTATATCAAAGCGAGGATAAGGACTATAAAAAAGATAGTACAAAGTCTAAGAAGGCTAAGAAAAAGAAATCTAAATCAAAAAATAAATAAGCCTTTATTAGGTAGAAATAAAATAGTTTTTTTGATAAAATTTACTTTTGGAAAATTATTCTTTTGGGAGTAAGAAATGAATTTAGAGTTTAAATTAGAGGCATTTGAAGGTCCGCTAGATCTTCTATTGCATCTTATAGAAAAAAATAAAGTGGATATTTATGACATTCCTATAGTTGAGATTACAGATCAATACTTAGAGTATGTAAATAATATGCCAAAAGAAGACTTGGATATGGCCAGCGAATTTTTAGTTATGGCAGCCACTTTAATTGATATTAAAAGTCGTATGCTATTGCCTAAGGAGAAGGATGAAAACGGTGAGGATATTGACCCTAGAGCAGAGTTGGTGGAGAGACTTATAGAATATAAGAAATATAAGTATGCCGCCATAGAGCTTAGAGATATGCAGGTTTATGCAGGAAAGTCATTATATAGGGCTGCAGATATTCCTAAGGAAGTCTTAAAATATGAGCCACCGGTTAATTTAGATGAATTGTTATCCGGAGTGGATTTCTCTAAACTTAATGATATTTTCCAAATGGTTCTAAGACGTCAGGAAGATAAGATTGACCCAATGAGAAGTAAGTTTGGAAAAATCGAGATGGAGGAAGTAAGCCTTCCTGATAAAATTGAATTTGTTACCCATGCTATTAAGAAACAGAAGAAGTGTAGTTTTAAGAAACTTCTAGAAAAGCAGGAAGGTAAGATGAATGTAATTGTCTCTTTCCTAGCAGTGTTAGAACTTATAAAGATGGGACAGATTACTGTAATTCAGAAAAATACATTCGACGATATTATTATTGAGGCGAAAGGATAAATATGGAAGAGAATACATTAAAGGCATCCATAGAGGCAATATTATTTACAATGGGTGAATCTGTGGAGGCAACTAAGATAGCAAAAGCCCTTGAGGTACCTACAAAGGATATTAGAAAAGCTGTAAAGGCAATGCAGAAAGAATTAGAGAATGATAATAGAGGCATTAAGATAATCGAGTTAGATGGTTCATATCAGATGTGCACTAAGCCGGAAATGTATGAGGCGCTAATTAAGATTGCTAAGCAACCTAAAAGACAGGTTATCACAGATGTTATGATGGAGACTTTATCTATTATTGCATATAAGCAGCCGGTTACTAAAACTGAGATCGAGCAGATTAGAGGTGTTAAATCTGATTTTGCTGTAAATAAATTAGTAGAGTATCAATTGGTTTGTGAGGTGGGAAGATTAGATACACCTGGTAGACCGATTTTGTTTGGTACAACTGAGGAATTTTTAAGAAGATTCGGCGTTGACAATGCCGACAGCCTACCAATTATCAATCAGGAAATGATTGACGAATTTAAGAATGAGGCAGAGGAAGAAGTAACTCTAAAATCAAATGATTAATGTATAGAAGATAGGAGATAATATGAAATTTACTAAAATGCACGGATGTGGCAATGACTATGTTTATGTTAATTTAATGGAAGAAAAGATTGATGACCTACCAAAGGCTTCAATAAAGGTAAGTGACAGACATTTCGGTATCGGTTCAGATGGACTGATAACTGTAGATAAATCAGATATTGCAGATTGTAAAATGAGAATCTTCAATGCAGATGGTTCAGAGGCACAGATGTGTGGAAATGGAATCAGATGCGTAGCTAAGTTTGTATACGATAAAAAGATTGTAGATAAAAAAGAAATTAATATTGAATCAAATGCAGGTATTAAGAAGATTATTGTAAATACTGAAAATGATTTAGTTGTTAGTGCTAAGGTTAATATGGGAAGTCCTAATTTAGATGTTAAATCACTTCCTGTAATTTGCGATAAGGATGAGATGATTGATGAGCCTGTTATGGTGGACGGCAAGGAATACAGATTAACATGTGTTTCAATGGGAAATCCTCATGCAGTTACATTTGTAGAGGATACAGATGCTATCGAGATTGAAAAAATTGGTCCTAAGTTTGAGTTTAATGAAATTTTCCCTGAGAGAGTTAACACTGAGTTTGTTCAAATTATAAATGATGAGTATGTTAAAATGCGAGTTTGGGAGAGAGGTTCAGGAGAAACTCTAGCCTGTGGAACAGGTGCATGTGCGGTAGGTATGGCATGTATCTTAAATGGTTACACTAAGGATAAACTAACTGTAGAATTATTAGGTGGGAAACTTACTATTGAATATGACAGAGACGAAAATGTAGTTTACATGACAGGCCCTGCCACAACAGTATTCGAGGGTGAGATTGAACTATAATTAATTGGATTGGAGAAAAATATGCTCTTAAAAGATTTATTAAAGAAGTTATCTTATGAAGTGATTAACGGTAGTGATGATATTGAGGTTAATAACTTACAGAATGATTCTAGAAAAGTTTCTAGCAGAGACGTTTTTGTCTGCATAAAGGGTGCCGGCTTTGATGGGCATAACTTTATCGGTGATGTAAGCGATAAGGGTGCTATTGCTGTTATAGTAATGGATGATGTTAAAGACTATAATGAAAATCTTACTGTTATAAAGGTGGATGATACCAGGGTGGCGCTAGCTTATATGGCAGCAGCTTTCTTTAATAATCCTGCCGATGAGATAACTACTATTGGTATTACAGGTACTAAAGGAAAGACAACTACAGCATATATGGTTAGATCTGTCTTAGAGAGTGTTGGAATTAAGACAGGTTTAATTGGAACAATAGAGACAATTATAGGTGATGAAAAGATTCCATCTAAAAATACAACACCGGAATCTTTTGATGTTCACAGATTATTTAGAAAGATGCTTGATAATGGAATTAAGTGTGTGGTTATGGAGGTTTCCTCACAGGCGCTTAAATATCACAGAGTGGAGGGCATCGAGTTTGACTATGGAATTTTCACAAACTTAGAGCCGGATCATATCGGCCCTAATGAGCATGAAGATTTTGATGATTATAAAAATGCTAAAGCTAAGCTCCTAAAGCAGTGTAAGCAGGGCATCGTAAATATGGATGCTGACTTTATTGAGGATGTATTAAAGGGGCATACCTGTGAGATTGAAACTTTCGGAATGAAAGAGGAATATGACTTTAGCGCATCAAATATTAAATTATTTACTAAGCCTGGTAAGTTAGGAATATCTTATGATTTATCAGGAAAATTAAACTTCCCTGTGGAGATAAATGTTCCCGGTAAGTTTAATGTATATAATTCATTGTGTGCTATTGCTATCTGTTCTCATTTTACAACTGACAAGGAGAAAATTGAGAAGGCGTTACTTGATATTAGCGTTAAAGGTAGAGTTGAAATGGTTAAGATATCTGACCGCTTTACATTAATGATAGATTATGCTCATAATGCAATGAGCTTAGAGAGTCTACTGGATTGTTTAAGAGAATACAATCCTAAGAGACTGGTAGTATTGTTTGGATGCGGTGGAAACCGCTCTAAGGACAGAAGATTTGAGATGGGAGAGGTGGCATCAAACATGGCTGACTTTACCATTGTGACATCTGATAATCCTAGATTTGAGAAACCTGAAGACATCTTAAATGATATTATTACAGGAATTAAGAAGGGGCCTGGAAAATATATTGATATTTTAGATAGAAAGGAAGCTATTAGATATGCCATTAAAAATTCACAGGATGGCGATGTAATAGTTTTAGCCGGAAAAGGCCATGAAGATTATCAGGAAATAGAAGGTGTTAAATATCCTATGGATGAGAGAGATCTTATAAAGGATATAATTAGTGAGGACGAAATTAAAGAAATCTTATAATTATTGATTGCCCCCATTAATGAATCGATAATTATGATAAAGAAAAGGAGAAAAAGGTATGTGTGGTATTTGCGGATTTATTGGAAAGGTAGATAACAGCAGAGAAATTCTTAAATCTATGATGGATAAGATGGCCCACAGAGGTCCTGACGATGAGGGAATGTATGTGGATAGCGATGCTGCCATTGGACACAGAAGATTAAGTATCATTGATCTAAATCACGGCGCTCAGCCTATGTACAATGAGACTGGTGAGTTAGCTATCGTATTCAATGGCGAGATTTATAATCATTTAGATTTAAGAAAAGATTTGATAGATAAAGGACATGAGTTTGCCACTGAATGTGACACAGAAGTTTTAATTCACGCTTACGAAGAATATGGAAGAGATATGCTAAGTAAGTTAAGAGGAATGTTTGCTTTTGTTATTTGGGACTCAAAAAATAAGAAGGCTTTCGGCGCTAGAGATCACTTTGGAATCAAGCCGTTTTATTATGCTCAAATTAACAATGTATTAGTTTTCGCATCTGAACCAAAGGTAATTCTAAACTATCCTGAATATAAGAAGGAATTAAATGTGGAGGCTATGGAGCAATACTTAAGTTTCCAGTATTCTGTATTGCCGGAGACATTCTTTAAAGGGATTTATAGATTGCCGGCAGGTCATTTTATGGAATTAGAAGAAGGTATGCTTACAATAGACAGATACTTTGATCCAATGCACTATCCTAAAGAGAGTGCCAATTTAGACCAGACAGTTTCAGAAATCGAAGATGTGGTTACAGAGACAGTTAATGCACATATGATAGCTGATGTGGAGGTAGGGTCATTGTTATCTTCAGGAGTTGACAGCAGTTATGTTGTATCAGAATTTCCTGGAGAGAAGACTTTTACAGTAGGCTTTTTAGATAAGCAGAGTAAATACAATGAAATCAGATATGCTGAAGGGTTAGTTGAAGCTCTAGAGGGTAAGAAAAACTTTAGTAAGACAATTGATTCAGATGAGTATTTTGATTCAATACCTACTGTAATGTATTATATGGATGAACCATTAGCTGATCCATCATGTATAGCTCTTTACTATGTGGATGAATTAGCAGCTAATCAGATAAAAGTAGTTTTATCAGGGGAGGGAGCAGACGAATTCTTTGGTGGATATAATATTTACCACGAGCCATATTCATTGGCTAAGTATCAGAAGCTTCCTAAGTTCTTAAGAAAAGGAATTGGCGCGATTGCCAGTCATATGCCTGATATTAAGGGAAGAGATTTCCTTATCAGAGGCTCTAAGTCAGTGGAAGAAAGATTTATTGGAAATGCCAATATGTTTTCAATGAAGGAAAGAAGTAAGCTATTAAAGAATCCTGTAAGTAAGGAAAGCCCAATGGATATTGTATCTACTACATATCAGAAGGTCGAAGGATTAAATGATATTGCTAAGATGCAGTATATTGATACTAATTTCTGGCTACAGGGAGATATTCTTCTAAAGGCTGACAGAATGAGTATGGCACACTGCCTAGAGAGTAGAGTTCCATTTTTAGATGTCAATGTATTCTCATATGCTAAGACATTGCCTATAGAATACAGATGTGACAAGAATACTACTAAGAGAGCTTTTAGAATGGCAGCTAAAAAGCATATCCCTGAGGCAACAGCTAAGAAAAAGAAACTAGGATTCCCGGTTCCTATTAGAGTGTGGTTAAAAGAGGATAAGTATTATGATAAAGTTTTAGCTACTCTAAAGAGTGATGTGGCAGAAAAATATTTTGACACAGAGTACTTAGAAAAGTTAATGATAGACCACAGAAATGGAAAGGCTGACAATAGCAGAAAGATTTGGACAGTCTATGCATTCTTAGTTTGGTACAATGTTTACTTTGAAAATGAGGATTTTGAGCCAATTAATTCAGAGTGGTTAAAGAAGAGAATTAGAACAGCTTAATTTAAACTTAATTTTATTATTTTTATTCATTAATAAAATAAATTTTATTAGGCTTTTATTGCTTGATATTTTTATTTAAAAGTTTTATGCTAGAAAAGGCGCATGCCTTGAAAAATATATTATTAATTGGAGGACTATTATGGGCACATCAAATCAAGTTATTGCCAGACAGAGGATTGAGAATCTTCTAGACGACAACAGCTTTGTTGAAATCGGTGCAGGTGTTAAAGCCAGAACTACAGATTTTAACATTAAAACTAAGGACACTCCATCAGATGGTGTGGTTACAGGTTATGGTTTGATAAATGACAGCCTTGTTTATGTATACAGCCAGGATCCGGAAGTTTTAGGCGGATCAGTAGGTGAGATGCATGCTAAGAAGATTGTACATTTATATAACCTAGCTCTTAAAATGGGAGCGCCTGTTATTGGTATTGTAGATAGTACAGGATTAAGACTTCAGGAGTCAGTGGACGGATTAGGAGCATTTGGAAAAATTTATGCTAAGCAGTCTGTTGCTTCAGGAGTTATTCCTATGATTACAGCAGTATTTGGAAATTGCGGTGGCGGTTTAAGTATCGTAGCCGGATTATCAGATTTCGTATTTATGGAGGCTGATAAGGCATCTTTATTCTTAAATGCACCAAATACTATAGATGATAACAAGTCAGATGAGACTAAGAGTGCAGCATTCCAGAGTGAAGTTACAGGAAATGTTTCATTTAAGGGAAATGCTGATGAAATTTATGCAGGTATCAGAGATTTATTTTCAGTATTACCTGGATGCAATGACGAGGATGCAGATTTCTTAGATTGCGAAGATGATCTAAACAGAGGTATTGCTAATGCCACCTCAATGGCAGAGGATACAGCTATTCTTTTAGCATCAGTTTCTGATAATGGATTTATTATGGAAACTAAGAAAGACTATGCGCCTGAAATGGTTACTGCATTTATTAAGTTAAACGGTGCTACAGTTGGTGCTGTGGCTAACAGAACTAAGATTTATGATGAGGATGCTAATGAGGTAGCTTCATTTGAAAATAAACTGACATCTAAGGGATGTGAGAAAGCAGCTAAGTTCGTAGACTTCTGTGATTCATTTAACATTCCGGTGTTAACATTAACTAATGTTGATGGATTTGCTACATCAATGGATGAGGAAGTTTTAGGTGTTAAGAATTATTCTAAGTTAGTATATGCTTTTTCTAATGCATCAGTACCTAAGGTTAACCTTATTGTTAAGGATGCTATGGGAAGCTCATCAGTTGTTATGAATAGTAAGTCTACAGGGGCTGATATTGTATATGCATGGCCTCAGGCTAAGATTGGTATTATGGAGGCAGGCTTAGCAGTTAAGATTATCTACGCTAGCGAGTTAGAGAGCGCTGATAATGCAGCAGATTTAATTGCCGAAAAGACAGCTGAGTACAATGAAAACCAGAACAGCATTGAAGCTGCAGCAGCTAGAGGATATGTTGATTCTGTAATTAATCCGGAAGATACTAGAAAATATCTTATCGCAGCTTTCGAGATGCTCTACACTAAATTAGAGGATAGACCATCTAAGAAACACGGAACTGTTTAAGCAACTTATATAGGAGAGAAATATGAAGAAAATTAGAATAATAGGTCTTCTTTTCTGTCTCGCTTTAATGATGACTGCCTGCAAGGGTGATAAAAAAGATTCATACGATAAAAAAGAGCTTATTAAGGCAATTAACGAAGAGGTAGTGCTAAACTCTAAGAAAGATGTCTCAGAGATTAAAGAATTACCTGTAAGTAAGATTGCAGTGGCAGATGATGTAGATAAGAATGCTAAAAAGGCATTATCAAAAATCACAAAGAAATGTGGTAAAGCTACACCTGTAGCTCTTAAAGGCGTTAAGGATAAAAACTATAAGTTCTCTATTGCAAATGGAGAAATTATGGTGGTTGTCACTGGACGTTTCGAAGAAGGTAAGAAGCCAGTGGAAATTACCGCATCATTTAAGAGAGATTTAGAAAATGATAATAAGATGACACTTTTAGGTGTAGGATATGTGGCTAAGTTAACAACTAAGGAAAAATTAGTTGAGGCTGCATACAATACACTTTTAGGTATGGGAACAGTATTCATAGTTCTTATCTTTATTTCATGTATTATTTCATTATTTGGATTTATTCCTAAGATGCAGAATGCATTTAAGAAGAAAGATAAGAAGATTACAGAAACTAAAGCAGAAAAGGTGGAGGAAGCACCGGCAACTGAAAGTGTTGCTGTTACAGATGACACTGAGCTGATAGCAGTAATTGCTGCAGCTATTGCAATGGAAAATAATACTACTACAGATGCGTTTGTAGTGCGCTCAATAAAGAGAAGATTTTAGGAGGAAATATTGATGAAGAATTATACAATTACTGTAAATGGAAATGTATACGATGTTACAGTTGAAGAGAATACATCTGGAGCTAGTGTTAGTGCGCCAGTTAAAGCAGCAGCACCTCAGGCTCCTAACAAGGGAACAGCTCCTGTAGCTGAGAAACCAGCTAGCCAGGGTGCAGGTTCAGTTAAAATTTCAGCGCCAATGCCAGGTAAGGTTTTATCAATTTCAGCTTCTGAGGGAACTCAGGTAAGCAAGGGTGATACTATTGTGGTATTTGAGGCAATGAAGATGGAAAACAGCGTAGTTGCTCCTCAGGATGGAGTAGTTGCCAGCATCGAGTTTGGTGTAGGAGAAGAGTTTGATTCAGGTGCAGTATTAGCTACAATGAACTAAACATAATTTCGGAGGTTAGTTATGAACATACTGGAAACATTAAATAATCTGGTTGATCAGACTGCATTTATGAATCTTTCAGTAGGTAATTATATAATGATTATTGTGGCATGTGGTTTCTTATACCTTGCCATAAGAAGAGGATATGAGCCATTGCTACTTATCCCAATTGCATTTGGTATGCTTTTGGTTAATATGTATCCTGATATAATTGCTGAACCAGTTAATGGCGGTTCTGGTGGATTATTATATTATTTTTATCAATTAGATGAGTGGAGTATTTTACCATCACTAATATTTATGGGTGTCGGCGCTATGACAGACTTCGGTCCATTGATTGCCAACCCTAAGAGCTTCTTATTAGGAGCTGCAGCACAGTTCGGAATTTATGGTGCATATTTCTTAGCCATATTCCTAGGATTTAACGGTGAGGCTGCCGCAGCCATCTCAATTATCGGTGGTGCCGACGGACCTACATCAATTTTCTTGGCAGGTAAGTTACAGCAGACAGCCCTACTTGGACCAATTGCAGTTGCTGCTTATTCATACATGTCATTAGTTCCAATTATTCAGCCACCATTTATGAAGTTGTTAACAACTGAGGCTGAGAGAAAAATTAAGATGGAACAGTTAAGACCGGTAACAAAATTAGAGAAAATTTTATTCCCTATCGTTGTTACAATTATCGTGGTAATGATCTTACCAACAACAGCTCCATTGGTAGGTATGCTTATGTTAGGTAACCTATTTAGAGAGTCTGGTGTAGTTAAGCAGTTATCAGATACAGCGTCAAACGCTTTAATGTATATTGTAGTTATTATGCTAGGTACTTCAGTTGGTGCTACAACAAGTGCTGAGGCATTCTTAAATGTAAATACAATTAAGATCGTAATCTTAGGTCTTGTTGCCTTCTCAGTAGGAACATCAGCAGGTGTTATCTTCGGTAAGCTTATGAAGGTAGTAACAGGCGGTAAGGTTAACCCACTTATTGGTTCAGCTGGTGTATCAGCCGTGCCAATGGCAGCTAGAGTATCACAGAAGGTTGGTTCTGAGGCTGATCCAACAAACTTCTTATTAATGCATGCCATGGGACCTAACGTAGCTGGAGTTATCGGTACAGCCGTAGCTGCAGGTACATTTATGGCTATTTTTGGAGTTAAATAAAAACGATTATCGGAGGAAATAAAATGGCAGAAAAAAGACCGGTAAAAATTACCGAAACAATATTAAGAGATGCCCATCAGTCACTTATTGCTACTAGAATGCCTACAGAAAAGATGCTTCCTATTATTGAGACAATGGATAAAGTAGGATATCACGCTGTAGAGTGCTGGGGTGGAGCTACATTCGATGCATCACTTAGATTCTTAAAGGAAGATCCATGGGAGAGATTAAGAAAAATCAGAGATGGATTTAAGAACACTAAGCTTCAGATGCTTTTCAGAGGACAGAATATTTTAGGATATAGTCATTACTCAGATGACGTAGTAGAATATTTCGTTCAGAAGTCATTAGCTAATGGTATTGACATCATTAGAATCTTTGACTGCTTAAATGATTTAAGAAACTTAGAAACTGCTGTAAAAGCTTCAAATAAGGAAAAAGGACATGCTCAGGTAGCCCTTTCATACACTTTAGGAGATGCTTATACATTAGATTATTGGAAAGATACAGCTAGAAGAATTGAGGAGATGGGTGCAGACTCTTTATGTATCAAGGATATGGCTGGATTATTAACACCATATGCTGCTAAAGAGTTAGTTACAGTTCTTAAAGAGGGAACAGAGCTTCCTATCGAGCTTCATACTCACTACACATCAGGTGTTGCTTCAATGACATATCTTAAGGCTGTAGAGGCAGGATGTGATATTATTGACACAGCAATTTCACCATTCGCATTAGGAACATCACAGCCAGCTACAGAGGTTATGGTTGAGACATTTAAGGGAACAGAGTACGATACAGGATTAGATCAGAAGGCATTAAAGGAAATCGCAGATTACTTCCAGCCATACAGAGAGGAATGTATCGAGAATGGATTAATGAGCACTAAGGTATTAGGTGTTGATATTAATACACTTTTATATCAGGTTCCTGGTGGAATGCTTTCAAACCTAGTATCACAGCTTCACGAAATGAATGCTGATGATAAGTTTGAAGAGGTATTAGCTGAAGTACCTAGAGTTAGAAAAGACTTTGGTGAGCCACCTCTAGTTACACCATCTAGCCAGATTGTTGGAACACAGGCTGTTTTAAACGTTGTTTTAGGTGAGAGATATAAGATGGTTAACCAGCAGGCTAAAGACCTTGTTTTAGGTAAATACGGGCAGACTGTTAAGCCTATGAATGAGGAAGTGGTTAAGAAGTGTATCGGCGATGAAGAGAGAATTACATGCAGACCAGCAGATTTAATCGAGCCATCACTTGAGAAATTCGAAAAAGAATGTGCACAGTGGAAACAGCAGGATGAAGATGTATTAACATATGCATTGTTCCCACAGGTAGCAAAAGACTTCTTTGAGTACAGAGATGCTCAGCAGAAGAAAGTAGATAACAGTATTGCAGATAAGGACAATGGTGCTTATCCAGCATAAGATAAAAATAGGCTGTCTTATGACGGCCTATTTTAATGTTTGATTAAATTGGAGAAAAAATGAGTAAGGTTTTAATAATAGGTTGTGGCGCATCGGGGATGATGGCTGCCATTGCCGCTGCATATAATGGCAATGAAGTCCATATATTTGATAAAAATGAAAAGTCCGGAAAAAAGATTTATATAACCGGAAAAGGAAGATGCAATTACACCAATGCATCTGATATTGAAAATCATATTAAAAATGTGTCTAATAACGGTAAATTCTTATATAGCGCATATTCTAGTTTAACACCTGATGAGGTTACTAGCATGATAGAGAGTGCCGGAGTGCCTACAAAGGTTGAGAGAGGAAACAGGGCTTTTCCTAAGAGTGATAAGTCATCTGATATTATCTATGCTCTAGACAAGATGATGTCTGATATAGGAGTTAATGTTCACTATAATAGCGAAATTAAGTCGGTAGAAAAGACTGATAGCGGATTTGAGATAGTGGATTTAAGAAAGAGAAAATACAATGGAGATTATTGCATAATCGCCACAGGTGGACTGGCTTATCCATCTACAGGCTCCACAGGCGATGGCTATAAAATCGCTAAAAACTTTGATATTAAGACTACAAAACTATATCCTAGTTTGGTACCTTTTAACACAGAACAGGACTGGTGCAGACAGCTTCAGGGATTATCTCTTAGAAATGTAAACTTAAAAGTTTATGATGAAAACACAGAGTATTACAATGAAAACGGTGAGATGCTTTTTACTCATTTTGGCGTAAGCGGACCGTTAGTTTTATCTGCCAGCACTAAGGTGGTGGATAAGATTAAAAATAATAAAATAAAGTGCAGCATTGATTTAAAACCGGCTCTTTCATATAAGGAATTAGATGCTAGAATTCTTAGGGATTTTAGCGATAATCTAAATAAAAATTTTAATAACTCTTTAGGAAAGTTATTGCCGCTAAAATTAATTCCGGTGGTTATAGAATTATCGGGAATTGATCCATATACTAAGGTTCACGATATAACTAAAGAGCAGAGAAAAACGTTAGTTGATACAGTTAAAAATTTAGAGTTTGACGTTAAATCCACTAGAAGTTACAGCGAGGCAATTATAACAAAGGGCGGAATCGAATTATCTGAAATAAACTCAAAAAATATGGAATCTAAAAAGGTTCCCGGACTATTTTTTGTGGGGGAAGTTCTTGATTTAGATGCAATGACCGGCGGATATAATTTACAGATAGCTTGGAGTAGCGGATATTTAGCAGGAAGCAGTATATATTAAAAAAATAACAAATATATTTTTATCATGATATAATACAAAAGATGAGATTTTTTGGAGGTTTAATATGAATATAGCAATTGATGGACCTGCAGGAGCAGGAAAAAGTACAATAGCGAAAATTGTAGCTAAGAAATTAGAGTATATCTATGTAGATACAGGTGCGATGTACCGCACAATGGCTTTAGCATGCTATAGAAATGGCATTAAAGCACAGGAGCAGGAAAAAGTAGAAGAAATGTGTAAAAAGGTTAAAGTGACTCTAGGTTATGTTGATGGAAACCAGAGAGTTTACTTAGATGGCCAGGATGTCAGCGAGGAAATTAGACAGGAAGTTATCGGAAATATGACATCTGCTATTGCAGTTTATCAGCCGGTTAGAGAAATTCTTACAGCTCTTCAGAAGAAGATGGCAGCAGAAAATGACGTGGTTATGGATGGAAGAGATATCGGAACTGCAGTTTTACCTAATGCTGAGGTAAAGGTTTATTTAACTGCCAGTGCTAGAACTAGAGCAGAGAGAAGATATAAAGAGTTAACTGAAAAGAATATTGAATGTGATATCGACGAGATCGAGAAGGATATTGAGGATAGAGATTATCGTGACAGTCACAGAGAAATCTCACCATTAAAGCAGGCGGATGATGCTGTATTAGTGGATTCTTCTAATATGACAATCGATGAGGTGGTAGATAAGATTATTTCATTGGTTAAATAAGGTGATTTTATGGAAGTATTTGTAGCAAAAAGTGCAGGATTTTGCTTTGGAGTTAAAAGGGCAGTGGATACAGTTTATGGTGTTTTATCCACTGACAATAAGCCTATTTATACATATGGACCGATTATCCACAATGAAAGTGTGGTAAATGACTTAGAGAAAAATGGTGTAAATGTGATAAACTCCGTTGAAGAATTAAAAAAAATAACTAAGGGAACTGTGGTTATCAGAAGCCACGGAGTGTCAAAAGACATCTATAATATCCTAGAAAAAAATCAGGTTTGTGTCATTGATGCCACCTGTCCTTACGTGAAAAAGATTCACGAGATTGTTAAGGAAGAGAACGAAAAAGGCCGAATAGTGGTTATTATTGGCAATGACAAGCATCCGGAAGTTGAGGGTATTAAAGGATGGGCCAATGACAATGTTTTTGTTATAAATGATGAAAAACAGATTGACGAATTATCAATAAAAAAAGATTCTAAAGTGACTGTGGTTTCTCAGACCACATTTAACATGAATAAATTTAAATATTTAGTTGAAATTCTGTCAAAAAAAGGTTATGATATTAATGTTGTGAATACTATATGTAATGCAACTCACGTTAGACAAACAGAAGCTAGAGAAATATCATCTAAAGTGGATGCTATGATAGTTATTGGAGGTAAAAATAGTTCCAATACTCAGAAGCTTTTTGATATCTGTAAAGCTAATTGTGCTAACACGTATTACATACAGACAGTGGACGATTTGAAAATTGATGAGATTAGAAAATTCGAAAGTGTAGGTATTACAGCAGGGGCTTCGACCCCAAAGAATATTATTGAGGAGGTTCATACTGTATGTCAGAATTAAGTTTTGATGAGATGCTGGAACAGTCATTCAAGACTATCCATGGTGGAGATGTGCTTGAAGGAGAGGTTATTAGTGTAAAGGAGAATCAGGCAGTACTAAATATTGGTGCTAAGCAGGATGGTATCCTAACTAGTAGCGAATACTCAAATACACCAGTAGATCTGACAACTGTAATCTCAGTAGGCGATACATTGACAGTTAAAGTCGTTAAGGTTAATGATGGTGAAGGCCAGACAATTGTATCTTATAAGAGACTTGCTGCAGAGAAGGCTAACAAGAGACTTGAAGAAGCTTTTGAAAATAAAGAAGTTCTCAAAGCACCAGTTGTTCAGATTCTAAAAGGTGGTTTGAGCGTAGATGTTGAGGGAGGAAGAGTATTCATCCCTGCTAGTTTGATTTCAGATACTTTCGAGAAGGATCTTGATAAGTACTTAAATCAGGAAATCGAATTTGTTATCACTGAGTGTAATCCTAGAAAGAGAAGAATCATCGGTGATAGAAAGCAGCTTTTAGTTGCACAGAAAGAGGAAGCTAAGAAGAAATTATTCGAAACTATCGAAGTAGGACAGACTGTAACAGGTACTGTTAAGAACGTAGTTGATTTCGGAGCTTTCGTTGATATCGGAGGAGCTGACGGCTTACTTCATATCTCAGAAATGTCTTGGGGAAGAATTGGAAATCCTAAGAAGGTGTTTAAGGCTGGAGACGAAGTAACAGCGTTCATCAAAGAAATCAATGGTGAGAAGATTGCTTTAAGTCTTAAGTTTGAAGACCAGAATCCTTGGAATAATGCAGAAGAGAAATTCGCTAAGGGTAATGTAGTAAAAGGAACTATCGCTAGAATGACAGATTTCGGTGCATTCGTTGAGTTAGAGCCAGGTGTTGATGCATTATTACACGTTTCTCAGATTGCTAAGCATCATGTTGAAAAGCCATCAGATGAGCTTAAAGTTGGTGAAGAAATTGAAGCAATGATCGTAGACTTCAATGAAGAAGATAAGAAAATCAGCTTAAGCATTAAGGCTTTACTTCCAGATGAGGAAGAATCAACTGAAGAGACAGCTGATGAAGTAGCTGAGGATGAGGCAGTAGAGGCAGTTGAAGAGACAACTGAGGATGCTGAATAATTTAATCAAATACTGCACCTGTTTGGATGCAATAAATGATAAATAATCAGATTTGATATTAAAGTAAAAGCAGGCAATTTATTTGCTTGCTTTTACACTTTATTAGAGATGAGGACTTAATATGAGAGTGATTGCCGGAAAGGCCAGAAGAATACAGCTTAAAACCATAGAAGGGTTAAGTACCAGACCTACCACAGACAGAATAAAGGAAACCCTTTTTAATATTATTAATTTCGATTTAGCAGATTCTACTTTTTTAGATCTGTATGCTGGAAGTGGCGCTATTGGAATTGAGGCCCTTAGCAGAGGTGCTAAAAAAGCTGTTTTTGTGGAGAATAATAAAAAAGCGGTTCAATGTATTAAAGATAATTTAGTGGCTACTAAGCTTGATGAACAGGCTAATGTTATAACCGGCAATGTATTAGATGCCTTGCCTGATTTAAAAGGTGAGACATTTGATTTTGTCTTTATGGATGCCCCATATAATCACGGTTACGAAAAAGATGTTTTAATAAAGCTTATGGAGCTGGAATTAATTGACGATAATTCTATGATTATTATTGAAGCAGATATTAATGATGATTTTTCTTATGTGACGGATTTAGGGTATGAAATTCACAGAGATAAGCTGTATAAAACAAACAGACATTTATTTTTAAAGAAACAGTAATGGAGAATGTTATGAAGAGGGCGATATATCCAGGTAGTTTTGATCCGGTTACTTTTGGACATTTAGATATTATTAAGAGGGCGTCTAAAATAGTAGATGAGTTAGTGGTTGGTGTTTTAAACAATAAAAGTAAAACACCGTTGTTTAATGTTCAAAATCGTGTTAAAATGTTAGAAAAAGCCGTAGAAGACTTAGATAATGTAAAGGTTATGGCTTTTGAAGGGCTATTAGTTGATTTTGCAGATGAGATTGATGCTCACTTGATAATAAGAGGAGTGAGAGCTTTCTCTGATTTCGAATATGAATTGCAGATGGCCCAGACGAATTCAGTGCTTAATAATAAGGTGGAGACAGTTTTCTTAACAACTAGTCTTGAGTTATCTTATCTTAGTTCTAGTACTGTTAGAGAAGCTGCAGCTCATGGTGCAGATATATCCAGTTTTGTACCGGAATATGTAGCTAGTCAGGTATATAATAAAATGAATATAAAGGAGAAACACAATGAGTAAAATTGAGCAGATTATTACAGAAATTGAGGAGTATATTGATAGTTGTTCTTATATGCCACTTTCAACTACTACAATTAAGGTTAATAAGGATGATATAGACGAATTACTTTCTGAATTAAGATTAAGAACTCCTGATGAGATTAAGAAATATCAGAAAATTATCGCTAACAGAGATGAGATTCTTAACGATGCTAAGGAAAGATCAGAGGCTATGATTTCTGAAGCTACAGCACACATTAACGAGTTAGTTAGTGAGCACGAAATTATGCAGAAGGCATATGATGAAGCTAATAATATCATTGAGCAGGCTCAGAGAGAGGCTAATCAGGTATTAGAGAGTGCTAACAATGAAGCTAGCGATTTAAGAATGCGTGCTATGCAGTACACAGATGATATCTTAGCTAATGTTCAGAATATATTAACAAATGGAATGAACAACTTTGCTTCAGCTCAGGAATCATTAATGGGTTCATTAGATAATTCTTTAAATGTAGTATTAGATAGCAGAAAAGAATTAAGCCCACAGCCTGAAGAGGAAGTATATGAAGATAGTGCTACAATTGATGTAGAAGAATAAAAATTGATTAATTAATATGGCCATCTGTAATTGGATGGTCATATTTTGAGTATAAATACAGTGGAGATAAAAATGAGAATATCATCTATTGCTAGTGGAAGTAGAGGAAATTGCATATTAGTTTCTAATGAGGGCACTAATATTTTAGTGGATGCAGGAATTAGTAAAAAACGAATAGAAGAAGGACTTTCTAAGTTTAATGTTTCACCTGATAAATTAGATGGTATATTAGTTACTCATGAACATGCAGATCATATCGGTGGATTAGGGGTATTTTTAAGAAAATATTCCATTCCGGTTTACTCCACATCTGATACCATTAAGGCTATTTTAAATGATAAAAAAATAGGTAATGTGGATACAGATTTATTTTATTCTGTTAAGGCCGAATCGGTATTTAATATTAAAGATATTGATGTTAAATCTATTAGAATAAGCCATGATGCAGTTGATCCGGTATGTTTTAAGTTTCATGATAATAATAAGACTTGCGCTGTGGCTACGGATATTGGTGTGGCAGATAAGCGATTGATAAATGAATTAAGTGATTTAGATGCTATCTTAATTGAAGCTAATCACGATGTTAATATGCTGTATGCAGGACCTTATCCATATCACCTAAAAAGGCGAATAAAATCTGATAAGGGACATTTATCTAATGAGTCTTGTGGCAGAATCTTAAGTGAGATTGCCAGTGATAAATTAAAACATATAATTTTAGGACATCTCAGTGGAGAGAATAACTATCCTAAATTGGCTTTTGAAGCTGTTAGAAATGAAATAAATTTTTCGAAGAATAAATATAATTCGGATTATTTTGATATACAGGTGGCTAGTAGAACAGAACCATCATGTGATATTGTTTTTTAGGAGGATAATAATGAAAAAATCTATTATTACAGTTGTAGGAAAAGATACAGTGGGAATTATTGCAAAGGTATGTACATACTTAGCAGACAATGATGTGAATATTCTTGATATTTCACAGACTATCGTAGATGAATATTTTAATATGATGATGATTGTTGATTGCAATAGTGCTAAGAAAGATGTTTCTTCAATGGCTGATGATTTAGACAGCCTAGGTAAAAACATCGGAGTAGATATCAGAATTCAGCATGAAGATATCTTTAATAATATGCACAGAATCTAATTAAAATATAGGAAATAGAGGAGAGTTAAATGATAGATAAGTTTGAAGTTATTGAAACTAATAAGATGATTGACAATTACAATCTTGATGTTAGAACAATAACAATGGGTATTAGTTTATTAGATTGTATCAGTAGCGATTTAGAAACTTTAAATAACAATATTTATAATAAGATTAAGAAGTATGCTAAGGATTTAGTTAAGACTGGTGATGATATTGCTAAGGAATATGGTGTGCCGGTTGTTAACAAGAGAATTTCTATTACACCTATCGCTTTAGTAGGTGGAGCTGCATGTAAGTGCCCAGATGACTTTGTGACAATTGCAAAGACATTAGATAAGGTAGCTAAGGAAGTGGGAGTAAACTTCTTAGGTGGTTATTCTGCATTAGTAAATAAGGGAATGACTAAAGCTGAAGAGAATCTTATTTTATCTATTCCTAAGGCATTAGCTGAAACTGAGAGAGTTTGTAGTTCTGTCAATGTAGGTTCTACTAAGACAGGTTTAAATATGGATGCAGTTAGATTAATGGGACAGGTTGTTAAAGAGACAGCTGAATTGACTAAGGAAAATGATTCTATTGGATGTGCTAAGTTAGTAGTATTCTGTAATGCACCAGATGATAATCCATTTATGGCTGGAGCTTTCCACGGTGTGACAGAGGCAGATGCTATTATCAATGTAGGTGTTTCAGGACCTGGTGTAGTTAGACATGCCCTTAAGAAA
The DNA here is from genome assembly GCA_902783775.1 of uncultured Lachnospiraceae bacterium. GTDB lineage: Bacteria > Bacillota > Clostridia > Lachnospirales > Lachnospiraceae > Eubacterium_G. The sequence goes on along the minus strand of CACZSI010000097.1, from coordinate 41,033 downwards.
GTTAGAGGCGAGAGCTTCGAGGTTCTTTGTGACACAATTAAAAAGACAGCATTTAAGGTTACTCGTGTAGGACAGTTAGTAGCTAAAGAAGCTTCTAAACGCTTAAATGTTCCTTTTGGAATTATTGATTTATCATTAGCTCCAACACCAGCTATCGGTGATAGTGTAGCTGATATTTTACAGGAAATCGGTGTGGAGAGAGTTGGTGCTCCTGGAACAACAGCTGCTCTAGCACTTTTAAATGATCAGGTTAAAAAGGGTGGTGTAATGGCATCATCATATGTTGGCGGACTTAGCGGTGCTTTCATTCCTGTTAGTGAAGATCAGGGAATGATTGATGCTGTAAACGAAGGTGCGTTAACATTAGAGAAATTAGAGGCAATGACATGTGTATGTTCAGTAGGTTTAGATATGATTGCTATTCCTGGTGATACTAAGGATACTACAATTGCCGGAATTATTGCAGATGAGGCTGCCATTGGTATGATTAACCAGAAGACTACAGCTGTTAGACTTATTCCGGTTATAGGAAAGGGTGTAGGCGAGACTGTAGAGTTTGGTGGACTGTTAGGATATGCTCCAATTATGCCGGTTAACCAGTTCTCAAGCGATAATTTTGTAAATAGAACAGGAAGAATTCCTGCTCCAATTCACAGCTTTAAGAATTAATAAGAATTAAAAAAGCTCTGTAATTGCATTTAAATCTATTGTCTGGATTTATTGCAATTATAGAGCTTATTTTTTTATAACAATCTGTCTTCTAAATTCATTAGGAATAACAGTTTTATATTTATTCATATATACTTTTCTATATATTTCATCTGCCCTTAAATTAATATCTAAAATAAGTTTATCAACTGATGAACAAGTCTTAGAAAAGTCAGATATCTTACTTACTAAATTAATAACGCCTCTCTTTTTAATTTGGCTTAGAATATCAGAGTTTTTATTGAAACCCAAAATAGTAGCATAATTATTATAGTTATTAGAAATAATATCTAAATCCTTATATTTAATATCTAGCACTAATCTAAATAAGTTTCTAAGAGTGGCGGTATAAGTCATATTTTTTGCCTTTATATTTTTAGCAAAAGACTCGAAATCTATAAAACTATCTGAAAGATTTTTAATTCTATTTTTTAATTCATTATTTTTTATATAATCATCAATATTCTTTGTTAAAAGATGACCTAAAATTAATGAAAAATCATTAAGTTCTAAAAAGTTTTCAGGATAATTGTAACCTAAGTCTATGTGTTCATTATTTTCAATGCTCTGCCTAATAGCTGTAGCAGAAGGATAAGTAGAATCCATATTTAAACTTTGATACCCTTCCCCGATTCGCTTAATACACACAGGTTTTATACTAGAATTTAATTCTTTTAGTGCAATTAAATATTCAATAGCTAAAATATTATTAGAGCCTGAAATAACATTATTTATATTGCGCTTAAAATAAGATTCTAAAGCTTTTTGTCTGGCAAGAGGATAAGAATCTCCCGTTGATAAAAACTCTTTTAAGGCGCATTTAAAAGAATTAGGTTCGTTATATAAAACATCTGCGATCTCATCTAAGATATTAATATCATTGCATTCCGCACCAAAAATAAGATAGTCAATAACACCGCATTTATCAAGAGTGGAAACTGAAGCTTTAGCAAAAGTTCCGGCATCTGCTAAAGAAAAAACAGTAGGTAGCTCTAAAACAAGATCCACACCACAATCTAAGGCCATTTTAGCGCGAACTTCCTTACTAAAAATGGCTGGTAGACCTCTTTGTACGAAATTGCCTGAACATACCACGGTGACATTGTCTATATCTAGCATAGTTCTAGCTTTATCTATTAAATATTTGTGGCCGTCGTGAAACGGATTAAATTCTGCAATAATTCCTATGTTACTCATATTCCACCTTCCAAAACACTTTATGTGTTTTCATTTAAGACTTTCAAAGCGGCAAAGGAGGCCGCTTTGAAACTTTGCTTTGCAAAGTACGTCTCCTGATGGAGACTAGTTAATTACGAATGAAAACACTTTATGTGTTTTCATTCTATCAAATAATGGGGGGGATTGGGAGGTTTTTTTAGGAAAAAATCTAATAAAATAAGGTGATAATATATTGTTTAATAGGTGCGCATATATTATAATTATACTTATGACAAAGGGGTCGTATTATGTTTATAACTAAATATTTATAAACTTTAGCATAAGGAGATTTACTATGGATTTTATTGAAAGTTTAAAAGAGAAAGCTAGACTGAAAAGAAAGACTATCGTTTTGCCTGAAGGTATGGATTCTAGAACATATGCTGCGGCAGAGCAGATTATAAAGGATGATTTTGCCGATATTATTATTCTAGCTACTGATGAGATGGTGGCTCAGTACGGTGAGGGATATAATATTGAGGGTGTTACTATTATTAATCCTTTAACTAGCGATAAGACAATGGAATATGCAGAAGGTTTCTTTGAACTTAGAAAAGCTAAAGGAATGACTAGAGAGCAGGCTAAGGCTGTTGTGGTAAGTGATTTTATGTATTTTGCTTGTATGATGGTTAAAAACGGCGATGCTGATGGTGTTGTATCAGGAGCTTGTCATTCTTCAGCTAATACATTAAGACCTTCATTGCAGATTATTAAAACTAAGCAGGGAAGCAAGCTTGTATCTGCATTTTTTGTGATTTGCGTTCAGGATAAGTCACTTGGTTCAGATGGAGTTTTTGTTTTTGCTGACTGTGGATTAAATCAGAAGCCAACTGCTGCTCAGTTAGCTGATATAGCAGGTGACAGCGCTGCTTCATTTGAGTATTTAGTGGGAGATAGTGCTAGAGTGGCTATGTTATCACACTCTTCATATGGTAGTGCCGCTCATGAGGAAGTTGAAAAAGTAGTTGAAGCTACTAAAATTGCTAAGGCTACACATCCTGACTATCTTATTGATGGTGAGTTGCAGACGGATGCGGCTGTTGTTCCTGAGATTGCTGAGTTTAAGGCTCCGGGAAGTCCTGTGGCAGGAAAGGCTAATGTTTTAGTTTTCCCTGATTTAGATACAGGAAATATTGGATATAAATTAGTACAGCGTTTAGGTAATGCTGAAGCTTATGGTCCGCTTTGTCAGGGAATCGCTAAGCCGGTTAATGACTTATCAAGAGGATGTAGCGCAAAAGATATCGTAGGAGTTGTGGCAATCACAGCTGTACAGGCACAAATTTCATAAGGGGAAGACAATGAATATATTAGTAATAAATTGTGGAAGTTCATCATTGAAGTTCCAGTTAATAGATAGTGAAAGTGAAAAATGTTTAGGAAAAGGTTTATGTGAGAGAATTGGTGAGGCTAAAGGAGTAGTTAATTTCACTCCTGATGGAGGAGATAAGATTTCTCTTGAAAAGCCATTGCCAGATCACAAATCAGCTTTTGACGCAGTTATTGCTCAGTTGACTGATGAAAATACAGGAATTATTAAGGATATGAAAGAAGTTGGCGCTGTGGGACACAGAGTGATACACGGCGGAGAGTATTTCTCAGAGTCTGTAGTTATTGACGATGATGTTATTAAAAAGATTGAAGCGTGCAATTCATTAGCACCATTACATAATCCTGCTAACATTATCGGAATTAAGGCTAGTATGGAAGTGATGCCGGGAATAAAGAATGTGGCAGTTTTTGATACAGCTTTTCATCAGACTATGGATAAGAAAGCATATCTTTATGCTATTCCTAATGAATATTATGAAAAATATAAAATTAGAAGATATGGTTTTCATGGAACATCTCACAGCTTTGTTTCAAAGAGAGCAGCCGAGCTTGTAAATAAGCCATATGATAAGGTTAAAACTATTGTGTGCCATATTGGTAATGGCGCAAGTATCTGCGCTGTTGAAAACGGTAAATCCGTGGATACTAGTATGGGACTAACACCTCTAGCCGGAGTGGTTATGGGAACTAGATCAGGTGATATTGATCCTAGTATCGTGGATGTAATTGCCAGAGAGGAAAACTTAACTACTGCAGATGTTATCGATATTTTAAATAAGAAATCAGGTGTTACTGCTTTGTCAGGAATATCTGCTGACTTTAGAGATATCAGTGGGGCTATTGAAAATGGCGATGAGAGAGCTAAGGTGGCTATGGAAGCGTATGCTCATGCCATTGTCAGATATGTTGGTGCATATGCGGCAGTTATGAATGGAGTGGATGTTATTGCATTTACTGCAGGCGTAGGTGAAAATCAGATTATGCTTAGAGAGATGGTTATGTCACACTTAGAATATTTAGGTGTTAAGATAAATAAAGAAGCTAACAATACACGCTCAAAAGAGATTATGATTAGTAGTGAAGATTCTAAAGTAAAAGTCTTTGTAATCCCTACTAATGAGGAGTTGGCTATAGCTAGAGAGACTCTGGAATTGATTTAAAAAATTATTTTATCAATATTTTAGAATAGTATTAATCTGTGGTTGACAAAAAATATTAGTATATGTATAATAGGAAAGGTGTCTTTTAGGATATTATGTTGATTGATTTATTTAATTTGGTTGATGGCTCCCAGAAGAAGATGGTTTTGAATCCTAAATTGGATGAATGCGAAATCACTTACCAGGGTGAAAACTTAGAAATTAAGGATTATAGTTTCGAAGTAGAATTCAGGTTGGGAGAGAAAAAACATATCGATTTTAAATGTGTAGGTAATATAACCTTGCAGGGTAAATGTGATTTATGTTTAGAACCGGTAGATATAACAATTAATATAGATGAGAGAAGAGACCTAGACATGAATAAAACTGATGAGGATAGAATCGAAGATTTAGACGAGTCAGCATATATCAATGATACTAAGTTTGATTTTGATATATTTATTCATGATGAGATTCTGGTTAATATGCCTATGAAGATTCTATGCAGAGATGATTGCAAGGGAATTTGTAATAGATGCGGCGCAAATCTCAATTTGGGATCCTGTGATTGCGATAAGAACAAACCGGACTCCCAGATGTCAAAAATATTAGATATATTTAATCAATTTAAGGAGGTGTAAACCATGTCTATATGCCCAAAGAATAAATCTTCAAGAGCAAGAAGAGATAAGAGAAGAGCTAACTGGAAGATGGCAGCTCCAAATCTTGTTGCATGTAGTAAGTGTGGAGCTTTAATGATGCCACACCGCGTTTGCAAGGCTTGTGGAAGCTATAACAAAAAAGAAATCGTAACAGTTGACTAATCTCAACAAATAAAAAACAAGACTCTATGAAATTATTCATGGAGTCTTGTTTTTTTGCCTATTTTTTAGTATATTATCTTTATGCAAAAAAAGGAGGATGGCTATGTCTAATACTGTGGTAGCCCTTGATTGTATGGGTGGTGATTATGCACCATTAGAACCGGTTAAGGGTGCAATTGATGCTATTAAGGAAAACGAAAATATCTTCGTAAAACTTTACGGAAGAAAAGAAGAAATAGAAGCTGTTTTAAGTGAGTGTGCTGATATTGATAAAATATCATCATCTTATGAAATAGTTGATTGCTCAGAGGTTATTGAGACAGGGGAACCTCCGGTTAATGCTATTAGACAGAAAGAAGACTCATCACTAGTTAAATGTTTTAAGGCTGTTAAGAATAATGAAGCGCATGCTATGGTTTCAGCCGGAAGTACAGGAGCTAACTTAGTAGGTGGTCAGGTTATTATTGGAAGAATTAAGGGAGTGCAGAGACCTCCGCTAGCTCCGCTTTTACCTACAGAAAATGGAGTAATCTTATTATTAGATTGCGGTGCTAATGTTGATCCTAAGGCTAAGCATTTAGTTCAGTTCGCTAAGATGGGTTCTGTATATATGGAAAATGTTGTAGGTATTAAAAATCCTAAGGTGGGATTGGTTAATATAGGAACTGAGGAAGAAAAGGGAAATGCTCTATCTAAGGAAGCCTACCAGCTATTATCACAGACTGAAGGAATTAATTTTGTTGGCAATATTGAGGCTCGAGAAATTCCTGAGGGAACAGTTGATGTTGCCGTATGTGATGCCTTTACAGGTAATATGATATTAAAGACTTATGAGGGCGTGGGAGCGGTTCTTCTTAAAAAGATTAAGGGGGCACTATTTACTAACCTTAAGACTAAGATTGGAGCTTTACTAATTAAGAAGTCATTAAAGAATACTATGAAGGCTTTTAATATTGAACAGTACGGTGGAGCACCACTTTTAGGTTTAAATGGATTATTAGTAAAGACACATGGTAATTCTAAATCAGTTGAGGTAAAGAATTCAATTATTCAGTGCCACAACTTTATAGAAAAAGATGTAAATAATAAATTTAAGGAAAAACTTTCATTAAAATAAATAATAACAAAGGAGGACGCTATGGAGTTCGAGAGATTAGCTAAAGCTATTGCAGAAGTATTAGAGATTGATGAGGAGAAAATCACACCTGATAGTAAGTTTGTAGATGACTTAGGTGCAGACTCATTAGATGTTTTAGAGATTGTTATGGGAATCGAAGAAGAGTTTGGAATAAAAATTCCTACAGAGGCTACAGAGAATATTAAAACAGTAGGAGATGCATTTGAGGCTATTAAAGAAGCACTTTAATTAAGTAAAAAAGCCCTGCTAAAGGGCTTTTTTTAAAGTGCCAATTATTTATCTAACAATTAAAAGGAGTATGTCATGAATATTGATGTGAGTAAGTTAGAGAGAATAATTGGATACGAGTTCAAGAATACTGAATATCTTATTACTGCAATGACTCATAAGTCATATGCTTTTGAGAAAGGCAGAAATACTAAGAACAATGAGAGATTAGAGTTTTTAGGTGATGCGGTTCTTGAGTTGGTATCTAGTGATTTTCTATTTAGAAGCTATAAAGACAAATCAGAGGGGCAGATGACTAAGCTTAGAGCAGCCCTGGTATGTGAGCCAACATTGGCTATGGATGCTAGAGATTTCGGATTGCAAAACTTTATATATTTAGGTGTTGGAGAAGAGAAAACCGGTGGACGAAACAGGGACTCTATTGTATCCGATGCCCTAGAGGCATTAATTGGTGCCATTTATTTAGATGGCGGCTTTGATGTGGCAGAACAATTCATTATTAAGTATATCTTAAATGATATAGAGAGAAAGAAATTGTTCTACGACAGTAAGACGGTGCTTCAGGAGCGATTAGCAGGCAATGACAAGGAAGAATTAAAATATGTCATTGTGGACGAGAGAGGACCACAGCATCTAAAGGAATATGAGGTGGAGGTTTTCTACGGTGATAAGGTTATTGGCCATGGCGTGGGAAGCACTAAGAAGAAAGCCGAGCAGATGGCTGCAATGGATGCGTTAAATAAAATAAATATAAGGAATAAATAGTATGTATTTAAAAAGTATAGAAATTCATGGTTTTAAATCATTTGCCAATAAGATAAAATTTGATTTTCATAATGGTATAACAGGTATTGTAGGACCTAACGGATCAGGAAAGAGTAATGTAGCTGATGCCGTAAGATGGGTACTAGGTGAACAGAAAATTAAGCAGTTGCGTGGTTCTAAAATGGAGGACGTAATTTTTGCCGGTACTGAGAATAGAAAGCCTATGGGCTATTCATATGTAGCTATTGTATTTGATAACTCAGATCATAAGCTTAATTTAGATTATAAGGAAGTTACTGTATCTAGAAGACTATACCGCTCAGGTGAGAGTGAGTATATGATTAATGGAACTCAGGTAAGACTTAAGGATGTCAATGAATTATTTTATGATACAGGTATCGGTAAAGAGGGTTACTCTATTATTGGACAGGGACAGATTGATAAGATTTTATCAGGAAAGCCTGAGGAGAGAAGAGAGTTATTTGATGAGGCTGCAGGAATTGTTAAATTTAAGAGAAGAAAGAATGAAGCCTTAAAGAAATTAGATGACCAGAATCAGAATTTAGTTCGTGTATCAGATATTTTATCAGAGCTTGAAAGACAGGTTATTCCGCTAGAAAAGCAGAGTGCTAAGGCTAAGAGATACTTAGAGTTAAAGGAAGATTTAAAGACTAATGATGTTAATATGTTCTTAATTGAAATGGAGGAAATTAAGAGTAAGTTAGGAACAATTGATGAGAAGATTAAAATTGCCGAGTCTGATATGGATGTGGCAACTAACGAGTTCGAGGAAATCAAGGAGAACTATAAAAAGCTTGAGGAAGTCATTGAAACAATTAATATCAATGTTGAAAATAAAAAAGAAAAGCTAAATGAGACTAACCTTTTAATTGAGAAGGCTGAAGGTCAGATTAACGTTATCAATGAGCAGATTAACTCCGCTAAAAGCAGTGAGTCATACATGAGCGAGAGAATTACTAATGTAGTAGGCGATATTGAGAAAAACGAAGATGAGTTAAAGAATATTTCTACTCAGAAGGATGACAATGAGAATAAGTTAAAGGAATTGACTACAAAGCAGTCTGAATTAAGCCTAAAGGTTGATAAGTTAACAGATGAATATAATAATCTTTCTGCAGAAATCGAGAAGGATAAAGAAGAGATTATTAATATTATGAATGCTAAGGCTAATATCCAGTCTAAATTACAGAGATGGGATGCTATGCTTGAGCAGATTAATTTAAGAAAAGATGAACTTAAAAAGAAATTAAATGAGTTTCAGACTCGTAAGGATGATCAGGATAATTTAGTAAAGAGCTTGACTGCTCAGCTAGAGGAATCTGAGAAAGAAATTAAGGAAGTTACTGTATCATTAAATGATGCTAACCAGAATTTAGCTGATTTAAGAGTAGAAAATAGTAAATTAGCTAAAGATCTTTCTAAGAACCAGGAAAATTATCATAAGGCTAAGTCTAATCTTGATACTTTAAAAAATATTACCGAGAGATACGAGGGCTATGGTCACAGCATTAAGAAGATAATGGAACTTAAAAAGCAGAAAAAGGGCATTATCGGTGTGGTAGCTGATATTATCAAGGTTGATAAGAAGTATGAAGTGGCTATTGAGACAGCTTTAGGTGGAAATATTCAAAATGTAGTTACTGATACAGAGACTACAGCTAAGGAAACGATTGAATACTTAAAGAAAAATAAATTTGGTAGAGCTACATTCCTTCCACTAAGCAGTATGAGCGATAAAACTAACTTTAACGCTCCTAGCGCCTTAGAGGAAAAAGGTGTTATTGGACTAGCTAGTGATCTTATTGATATTAAAAAAGAGTATAGCGGTGTCACAAAGTATCTTTTAGGCCGTGTTATGGTGGTAGATACCATTGATAATGCTATTAAGATTGAGAGAAAATATAAATACACTGTTCGAATTGTTACATTAGAGGGAGAGTACCTTAATGTAGGTGGTTCAATCTCCGGTGGTGCATTTAAGAATACTAGCAATCTATTAGGTAGAAGAAGAGAGATAGATGATTTAGAAAAGAAAATCGATAATCTCTATGTGGAAAAGAAGGACTTAGATAAGAAGATTACAGACAATAACGCTAGCATTAGCGCTACAACTGATGAGATTAGAAAGATTAATGCTGCCCTTCAGGAACAGAAGTTAGTAAAGAATACTATTGAGGTTAACTTAGATCAGGCTAAGACAGATAGAGATAATTTAACTAACGAATATGAGGGATTAGGAAAAGAGCAGGATAATATCTCTGACCAGATTGAAAATATTAATGATAACAGTGAAAAACTTAGCAATGAATTATCAGGCAATAAAGATCGTTCAGATGAATTAGAAAAAATTGTTATGGAAAAGAATGACAGATTAGGCAATATTCTTAAGGATAGACAGGATGCTAGAGCTGATTTAGAGACTGTTAATATTGAGATTGCTAATGTTAAGCAGAAACATGACTTTATTAGCGATAATATTAATAGATTAAAACAGTTAGTGGATAGCTTAAAGAGTGATTTAGAAGAATTAACATCTAATTCTAGTGTAAATAACAGCGAGATTGAAGCTAGAATGGAAGCTATCGAAAAGCTAACAGCTCAGGTGGCAGAATATAAGGAGTATATTTTAACTCTAAATGATGAAATCGCAGAGTTAAATAATGAGAAGGAAAGACAGAGCAATGAACATAAGGACTTCTTTGAGAAGAGAGAGAGTCTTTCTGAAAAGATTAGTTCATTGGATAAGGAAATCTACAGACTTAAGTCTCAGAAAGATGGTTTAGTTGAGAAATCTGAGAATAAAGAGACTTATATGTGGGAGGAATACGAGCTTACTCCTAGAGGAGCCCTTGAATTAAAGAGCGAAGATTGTGGGGATAAGGCTAGTATTAGAGAGGCGTTAATTAATGTTAGAAAAGAGATGAAATCTCTAGGCGATGTAAATATTAATGCCATTGAAGAGTTTAAGGAAGTAAATGACAGATATCAGTTTATGAAATCCCAGCATGATGACTTAATGAAGGCTAAGGAAAATCTCTTAGGCGTAATTGAGGAATTAGAAGTGGGAATGCGCAAGCAGTTCAAGGAGAAATTCCAGGAAATCAGAGTTGAGTTTGATAAGGTATTTAAAGAATTGTTTGGCGGTGGTAAGGGAACTATCGAGTTAACTGATGAAGAGGAAGATATCCTAGAGGCAGGAATTAATATTATTTCTCAGCCACCAGGAAAGAAGCTTCAGAATATGATGCAGTTATCAGGTGGTGAAAAAGCACTTACTGCCATCAGCTTATTGTTTGCTATTCAGAATCTTAAGCCATCACCATTCTGTTTATTAGACGAGATTGAGGCTGCTTTGGATGGTTCAAACGTAGTTAGATTTGCTGAATATCTACACAAACTTACAAAGAATACTCAGTTTATTGTAATTACTCATAGACGTGGTACAATGGGTTGTGCAGACAGATTATACGGAATTACAATGCAGGAGAAAGGTGTTTCAGCATTAGTTTCTGTAGATTTATTGGATAAAGACTTAGATAAGGAATAGCTAGGAGGAATTATGGCTGTTAAATTTTTTGATAAACTTAAAGACGGATTAAAGAAAACCAGAAATAATTTAGTTTCAGGACTAAACTCAGTTTTTCAGGGATTTAGTAATATTGATGAGGAATTCTATGAGAGTTTAGAGGAAATATTGATTATGTCTGACATCGGTGTTAGAACCACTGATGAGATATTAGAGGAATTAAGGGATGATGTTAAGAAGAATGGCATCAAGGAGCCTGAAGACTGTAAACAGATTTTAATTGATAAAATTAAAGAACAGATGGATTTAGGTGATAATGCCTATGATTTTGAAAATCAGAAATCTGTAATTTTAATGATTGGTGTTAACGGAGTCGGAAAGACTACTTCTATTGGTAAATTAGCCAGCCAGTTTAGAAACAATGGAAAGAAGGTTATGCTAGCGGCAGCAGATACATTTAGAGCTGCAGCAGCAGATCAGCTAAATGAGTGGGCTAACAGAGCGGATGCGGACATTGTAATGGGAGCTGAGGGTTCAGACCCGGGTTCAGTTTTATTTGATGCCATTTCATCTGCTAAAAATAAGAATTCAGATATTTTATTGTGCGATACAGCGGGAAGACTTCACAATAAGAAAAACTTAATGGAAGAATTAAAGAAGCTTAATAAGATTATCGACAATGAAATGGGAGATTGCTTAAGAGAAAACTTTATCGTCTTAGATGCCACAACAGGTCAGAATGCTCTAGAGCAGGCTAGACAGTTTAAGGAGTGCGCGGATATTACAGGTGTAGTTTTAACTAAGATGGATGGAAGTGCTAAAGGTGGTATCGCCATTGCCATCCAGTCAGAGCTTGGTATTCCGGTTAAATATATCGGTGTAGGCGAAAAGATTGACGATTTACAGAAGTTTAATGCGGATGAATTCGTAAATGCTTTATTCGAAGTTTAAAAGCATTTTAATTGATAATGGGAGGCGCTATTATGTGTGATAAATTAACATTAGAACAGTTTGAAAAAGCTGCAGAAAAAGTAAAAGAGGTAACACTTGATACTTCTTTATTATACAGTGAGTATTTTAGTGAAGTTACAGGAAATAATGTCTATATTAAGCCTGAGAATATGCAAAGAACGGGTGCATATAAAATAAGAGGTGCATACTATAAGATAAGCACAATGTCTAAGGAAGCTAGAGAGCGTGGATTAATTACAGCATCAGCGGGAAACCATGCCCAGGGTGTAGCATATGCAGCTAAGGCTTACGGCGTGGACTGTACAATTGTTATGCCTACAGTAACACCCCTTATGAAAGTAAATAGAACTAAAAACTACGGTGCAGATGTAGTTTTATATGGTGATGTTTACGATGATGCCTGCAATTACGCTTTAAAATTAGCTCAGCAGAATGGATATACTTTTATTCATCCGTTTGATGATTTAGATGTGGCTACAGGTCAGGGAACTATTGCAATGGAAATCTTTAAGGAACTTCCTACTGTGGATTATATTTTAGTTCCAATAGGTGGTGGTGGATTAGCTACAGGTGTGGCTACTTTAGCTAAGATGTTAAATCCTAGAATTAAGGTTATCGGAGTTGAGCCTTATAGCGCTGCATGTATGAAGGCTTCATTAAAAAATAATAAAGTCACTACATTGAAATCTGCTAATACTATTGCAGATGGTACAGCAGTTATGACTCCTGGTGAGAAAATTTTCCCTTATATTCAGAAGAATTTAGATAGTATTATTACAATTAAGGATGAGGAATTAATTGGAGCATTCCTTGATATAGTGGAAAATCATAAGTTGATTGCTGAGAATTCAGGACTATTAACTATTGCAGCATTAAAACATCTTAAGTGTAAAAATAAAAAGGTTGTCTCAATTATAAGTGGTGGTAATATGGATATTATCACTATGTCATCTACATTGCAGCACGGTTTGATTGAAAGAGAAAGAATTTTTACTCTATCTATTTTATTGCCGGATAAACCAGGTGAATTAGTTAAGGTGGCACAGTTGATTGCCGATGCTCAGGGTAATGTAATCAGACTTGATCACAACCAGTTTGTTTCTGTAAACAGAAATGCAGCAGTGGAGTTAAAGGTGACATTAGAGTGTTTTGGACATGACCATAAGATGAAGATTTTAAACAGTTTAAAAGACAGAGGATATGAGGTAAAAGAAATATTCCCTAATTTATAAAAGAGGAGAATTTACTATGAAAATGATACAGAGTTTTTCAGTGGACCATACAGCTATTGTTCCTGGTATTTTTGTTAGTCGTATAGACGATGTAGGGGGCAATGCCGTTACCACTTACGATATAAGAATGAAGAGACCTAACAGAGAGCCTGCAGTTGATGTGGCAGCAATGCACACATTAGAGCATATTATAGCTACTTACCTTCGAAATGACGATGAGTGGAAGGATGAGGTGATTTATTGGGGACCAATGGGTTGCCTTACAGGTTTTTATCTTATTCTTAAAGGAAATCGATCTTCTAAGGAAATTCATAAGCTTATTACTGATGCGTTTTTATCAGTGGAAGAGGCAGATGATATTCCTGGAGCAGCACCGGTCAACTGTGGAAATTATTTACTACATAATCTATGGTTAGCTAAATGGTATGCAAAGGAGTTTGCAACATATCTTAAAGAGAATAAAGATAATTCTAAGATTTTTGAGTATCCTAATGTGGAGCGTTTAGTAACTGATGATGGAAGAGAATTTTTTGACTCATAAAAGAATAAAAGCCGCTGTCAAGAAAAAACACTTGACAGTGGCTTTTTATTATTGTATTATCTTCTTTGGATTGAGGTTTTTCTATGAAAGATTTATTTAGAAGTTCTCTGTTATATGATTTTTATGGTCAGTTACTTACAGAGCATCAAAGAGATATTTATGAAGAGTTTATGCTAGAGGATTTAAGTTTATCAGAGATTGCAGATGAGCATGGCATTTCAAGACAGGGTGTTCACGATACTGTAAAGAGATGCGATAAACTTTTAGAGAAATATGAGGATAAACTTCAGTTAGTTAAAAAGTTTGAAGAGATTAAGGGCATCGTATCTGAGATTTGTGATTTAACTAATGATACTAAGGATACAGATGTTAAACAGATTAGAAAATTAGCTAGAGAGATTATTGAAAACTATTAATCTTTACTATAAATGGAGGCCATATGGCATTTGAAAACTTATCAGATAAATTACAAAATGTATTTAAATCATTAAAAGGTAAGGGAACTCTTACTGAGGATGATATAAAGGCAGCTATGAAAGAAGTTAGATTAGCTTTCTTAGAGGCTGATGTTAACTTTAAAGTAGTTAAGAATTTTACTAAGACTGTAACAGAAAAGGCTATAGGACAGGATGTTATGACTAGTCTTACACCTGGCCAGATGGTGATTAAGATAGTTAATGAGGAATTGACTGACCTTTTAGGATCAGAAACTACTCAGCTTAAGATGTTGCCGGATAACGAAGTTACAGTTGTTATGATGATGGGACTTCAGGGTGCAGGTAAAACTACTACAGCAGCTAAGTTAGCTGGAAAGTTTAAGGAGAGAGGAAAGAGACCTCTTTTAGCAGCCCTTGATGTATATAGACCAGCGGCCATTGAACAGTTAAAAATCAATGGTAAGAAGATGCATGTTCCTGTATTTGCTATGGGAGATAAAAATAAACCATTAGATATTGCTAAAGCGGCTATAGAACATGCTAAGAAAAATGATAACAATGTTGTTATTCTCGATACTGCAGGTCGTCTTCATGTAGATGAAGATATGATGAATGAGTTGATTGGTATCAGAGAGAACATAGATATTACTGACACTGTTTTAGTAGTTGATGCAATGACAGGTCAGGACGCTGTTAATGTGGCCAATGAATTCAATGAAAAGATTGGTATTGACGGTGTGGTTATCACTAAGTTAGACGGTGATACTAGAGGTGGTGCAGCTCTTTCTATTAAGGCTGTAACAGGAAGACCTATTCTTTATGTTGGTATGGGTGAGAAACTTTCTGATTTAGAGCAGTTCCATCCAGACAGAATGGCATCTAGAATCTTAGGAATGGGTGATGTCTTATCACTTATTGAGAAGGCACAGGATGCTATTGATGAAGAAAAAGCTAAAGAGATGACTGACAGATTAAAGAAAGCTCAGTTCACATTTGATGATTATATAGAGTATATGTCACAGATAAGAAATATGGGTGGTTTGTCATCGATGCTATCTATGATTCCTGGTATTGGAAATAAGGTTAGCCCTGATATGCTTCCGGATGAAAAGCAGATTAAGAGAACAGAGGCTATTATTTATTCCATGACCCTAGAGGAGAGAAATAATCCGGATTTATTAAATCCGTCTAGAAAAGCTAGATTGGCTAAGGGAGCCGGCTTAGACATCGCTGAGGTTAATAAATTCATTAAACAGTTTAATGAAGCCAGAAAGATGATGAAGAACATGTCTGGCATGATGAAAAAAGGTAAACGTTCTAAGGGATTTAACTTACCTTTTAGCTTTTAAAAAATCAGATATCAAACCTATTAGGTTTTATGATATATATTATTTTATTTTAATTAATTAATTTTTGGAGGTATTTTACAATGGCAGTAAAAATCAGATTAAAGAGAATGGGAAAGAAGAAAGCTCCATTTTATAGAATAGTTGTAGCTGATGCTAGAGCACCTAGAGATGGAAGATTTATCGAGGAAGTTGGAACATATGATCCAACTAAGGATCCTAGCGTAATCGACGTTAAGGAAGAAGCTATTAAAAAATGGTTAGGAAATGGTGCTCAGCCTACAGAGACAGTAGGAAAGATCCTTAAGATTGCTGGAATCACAAAATAATTGATTAGGAGGCGCAATTCATGAAGGAATTAGTAGAGACAATTGCAAAAGCACTTGTTGATTCTCCTAGTGATGTGGTAGTTACAGAGAAAGAGGAAAATGGAATCCTTATTGTTCAGCTTCATGTTGCAGAGAACGACATGGGTAAAGTTATAGGTAAGAAGGGTAGAATTGCTAAGGCTATTCGTGCCGTAGTTAGAGCTGCTTCAACTAACCTTGACAAGAAAGTAAAAGTAGAAATACTATAATTTTTGAACAAGTGCATGAAGGCTGGTTTTATACCAGCCTTTTATTATGGAGAGTTTATATGGAAAATTATTTTAGAGTTGGAATAATAACTAACACTCATGCCCTAAAAGGTGAATTAAAAATTAAGCCTACTACAGAGGATGTTAGTAGATTTGACTACTTAAAAAGCGCATATATAGATAATAGAGGTGAATATATCCCTGTTACCGTGGAGAAGGTAAGATATTTTAAGGGAATGGTTATTATTAAATTTAAAGAATATAATAATATCAATGATGTTGAAAAATTCAAAACTATGGACTTGTTAGTTGATAGAGAAAACGCTATTCCTTTAGAGGACGGATTGTATTATGTTCAGGATTTAATTGGATGTAAGATTGTCACAGATGAGGGTGAGGATATCGGCGTTTTGGAGGATGTGATGGAAACAGGAGCTAATGATGTTTATGTAGTAAAGTTACATAATGGAGGAGAGGTTCTTATTCCGTCTATTGAGCAATGTATTTTAAATAAGGATATTGAAAAAAGAGAAATTTTAGTACATATGTTAAAGGGGTTAATGGATTAATGAATTTTCATATTTTAACGCTTTTTCCGGAGATGGTTTTAAATGGATTAAATACCAGCATTACGGGAAGAGCTATTGAACAGGGAAAAATTGGGCTAGAGGCTGTCAATATTAGAGATTTTTCCGGCAATAAGCACGGTCAGGTGGATGATTATCCATATGGCGGGGGTGCCGGTATGGTTATGCAGCCAGGTCCTGTTTATGATAGCTATAAATCCATTGAAGAAAAGATAGGAAAAAAGCCTAGAGTGATTTATACAACGCCTCAGGGAAAAACTTTTAATCAGAGTATTGCTAAGGAATTATCAATGGAAGAGGATTTGGTATTTCTATGCGGGCATTATGAAGGAATCGATGAAAGAGTTTTAGAGGAGATTGTAACTGATAATTTATCTATTGGCGATTATGTGCTAACTGGCGGTGAATTGGCGTCTATGGTTATGATTGATGCAATCTCTAGATTGGTGCCAGGGGTATTAGGAAATGATGACTCCAGCGTTTTGGAAAGTTTTTCTGATAACTTATTAGAGCATCCGCAATACACTAGACCATACGATTTTATGGGAAAAACTGTGCCGGATATTTTATTGTCCGGAGATCATAAAAAGGTGGATGAGTACAGACATGTGGAGTCCGTTAAGAGAACTTTTGAGAGACGCCCGGATCTATTAAAAAAGGCAGAATTATCTAAGGAAGATATTGAATTAATTAATAAATTAAAAATGCAGGATTAACCTTGATATTTGCATAGCAATATGTTATTATATTACGTGCTGTATAAGAAAAAAAGATGTTCCTCTGTTACAGAAGTATTAAGAGCATCGAAATAATAAGGAGGATATTATGCAGGATATTATCAAAGAAATTGAAAAAGAACAGATTGAAGGAAAAGAAGTAACAGCTTTTAACGTTGGTGACACTATTAAAGTTCACGCTAACATCGTTGAGGGTAATCGTTCTAGAATCCAGGTATTCGAAGGACTTGTTATTAAGAAGCAGGGTGGAAGCAACAGAGCTACATTCACTGTAAGAAAGACTTCAAATGGTATCGGAGTTGAAAGAACTTGGCCACTTTACTCACCAACTATCGATCACATCGATGTTGTAAGAAGAGGTAAAGTAAGAAGAGCTAAACTTAACTACATCAGAAACAGAGTTGGTAAAGCTACTAGAGTTAAAGAATTAGTTAAATAATTTTATTTCAATTTTATTTAAATTTCTTATGAACAGATTAAGAGAACAGGTTTTGCCTGTTCTCTTTTAATCTATTAGAAAAAAGGATGGTAATATATGAATAATACTAATATTAACTGGTACCCAGGTCATATGACTAAGGCTGTGCGCCAGATGAAAGAAGATATTAAATTAATAGATTTACTAATAGAGTTATTAGATGCTAGAACTGTAATTAGTAGCAGAAACCCTGATATTGATAAATTAGGACAGAATAAGGCTAGAATTGTATTGCTTAATAAAACAGATTTAGCAGATCCTATACAGAATGATAAGTGGACTAAATATTTTGAAGATAAGGGTATTACTACATTAAAGATTGATTCTAGAAATAAAAAGACTTTAAAAAAGATAGATGAAGCAGTAAAAATAGCTTGTAAGGAAAAAATTGAGAGAAACCAGAAAAAGGGCGTAAACAGACCTATTAGAGCTATGGTTGTGGGAATTCCTAATGTAGGAAAATCTACTTTTATTAATTCTTATGCTGGAAAATCTGTAGCTAAAACAGGTAATAAACCAGGAGTTACAAAGGGAAAACAGTGGATTAGACTTAATAAAAACTTAGAATTATTAGATACACCGGGTATTTTATGGCCTAAGTTTGAAGATCAAACTATCGGACTTCATTTAGCGCTAGTTGGAACTATCAATGATAATATCCTTGATTCGGCTGAGATGGCATTTAGCTTACTAAAGATTTTAGAGAAGGATTACAAGGATGCCATAGTTGAGAGATATGGTTTTGAACCAAAAAAAGAAACTATCGAGACTATGTATGAGATTGCCAGAATTAGAGGATGTATAAAGAGGGGCAATGAACCTGATTTAGACAGAGCATCAAAACTAATTATAGATGATTTTAGAAGTGGAAAACTAGGAAGAATCTCTCTAGACCGAGTTTAGGATAAAGGGAGGTATATATGGAAAAAATCAGTGATATAAAAGATATATTAAAGAATACTTCAGAGTTAGAACTATACGCATTTATTGAAAAATATGAAGCGGATTCTAGAGCTGGCGTTAAAACAATAGTTAAATCAGCTAAAAAAAGATTAGATGATTATCATAAAGAGCTGGAAAGATGTGAAAAGATAAAATTCTTTGAAAATAAATATAGCGATTATGACTATATCTGCGGCGTAGATGAAGTGGGCAGAGGCTGTTTAGCCGGTCCTGTGGCTGCAGGGGCAGTGATATTACCTAAAAACTGTGATATACTTTATATTAATGACTCAAAGAAATTATCGCCTAAAAAAAGAGAAGAATTATCTAAGATAATAGTTAAAAAAGCAGTGGCCACTAAGGTGTCATTAGTTTCGCCTGAGGTAATTGATGATATAAATATTCTTCAGGCTACATATCGTGCAATGAATAAAGCCATTAGTGAATTAATGGTTAAGCCTGATTTATTATTAGTGGATGCAGTAAAGATACCTGACAATGATATTAAGCAGGTAGCTATTGTAAAAGGTGATTCTAAAAGTATATCCATAGGTGCAGCTAGTATTGTGGCTAAGGTATATAGAGATTCTTTAATGGATGAATATGATAAGTTATTCCCGGAATATGATTTTAAATCCAATAAAGGATACGGCACACAGAAACATATTGATGCCTTAAAGTTATATGGCCCATGTCCAATACACAGAAAGACTTTTATAGAAGGGATATTAAAATAAATATATGAATAAAAAGAGAGTGGGAAATCATTTTGAATCTCTTGCGTTGATATATTTAGAAAAGAAAAACTTTAAGATTATAAAAACGAATTATTATGCTAAAGGTGGAGAGATAGATATTATCGCTATAAAGGATAATATTCTCCATTTTATTGAAGTAAAATATAGAAAAAATAATAAGTATGGCTCTGCAATAGAGTCCCTTAGCAATGCTAAAATATATAAAATTCTTCGAACATCTAAAATTTATTTATTAGAAAATAAACTAAGCTTTAATCAGGCTATAAGTTATGATTTATTGGCAATAGAAGGTGAGAGAATAGATTTTATAGAAAATATTTTTTCTTAATATGGTGAAATATGGGAATAGTTTTAAATAAAAATAACAATAATTCAACGAAAACAAATATAAAAAATGGCGTGGCATATTTATCCTTTAATGCGCTTGATAAAATTCCATGGCTAAAGAATGGGTTTTCCACTAAGATAGGTGGAGTCTCAACAGGTGATTTAGCATCCATGAATTTAGGGATTACTAGAGGTGATTCTAAGGAAAATATTATTGAGAATTTTACAAGGATAGCTGATGCCATTGGTTTTGATGTTAAAGACATTGTTATGACAGCTCAGACTCACACTGACAATGTTTTAATTGCAGATAAGAATAATAAGGGTAAAGGTATTTTTGAAGACATAGCATACACTGATGTGGATGGACTAATTACCAATGAAAAAAATGTAGTACTTGCTGCTTTTTTTGCGGATTGTGTGCCAATTTGTTTAGTGGATAAGAAAAACAAGGCTATAGGTGTGTGTCACAGCGGTTGGCGTGGCACTCATAAAATGATTGCTAAAAAGACTATAGAAATGATGGGTGAAAATTATGGAAGTAACCCTAAAGATATTATAGCGGTTATAGGTCCGTCAATATGCGTAGACTGCTATGAGGTAAGTAAAGATGTGGCTGATGAGTTTATTTCATTAATGCCTGATAAAAAGGATATAATTATGTATCCTAAAAATGATAAGTATATGTTAAATTTATGGGAGATAAATCGCCAGATTATTTTAAGTGCAGGTGTTTTAATGGAGAATATTTCTGTTAGTGATGTGTGTACATGTCATAACTATAAGACCTTATTTTCTCACAGAGCATCACAAGGTAAAAGAGGAAATTTAGGTGTATTTTTAACTATTAGTGAGTAGGGCAATTTAGGAGTAGTATATGAAAAAACATTTGATAAAGAGTGTTAAGGAAAATTCCATAGCTTATGAATTGGGTATCGAAGAAGGGGATACTTTATTAGCCATAGATGGTTTTTCACCTAAAGATGTTTTTGATTACCAGATGTACTGCGAAAATGACTATATAGTAGTGGAGATTGAGAAAAAAGACGGAGAAATCTGGGAGTTCGAAATCGAGAAGGATGAGGATGAGGATTTAGGCTTAGAGTTTGACAGTGGAATGATGGATGATTATCAGTCCTGTAGAAATAAATGTATATTCTGTTTTATTGACCAGATGCCTAAGGGCATGAGAGAGACTCTTTATTTTAAGGATGATGACTCTAGACTATCTTTCCTTCAGGGCAATTACGTTACATTAACTAATATGGACGATGATGATATAAACAGAATTATCAGATATAATTTAGCGCCTATCAATATCAGTATTCATACAATGAATCCTGAACTAAGATGTAAGATGCTAAATAACAGATTTGCCGGTGAAAAGCTTAAATATTTAGATGTTTTAACAGATGCCGGGATAGAAATAAATGGACAGATTGTTTGCTGCAAAGGAGTAAATGATTTAGATGAATTAGATTATTCAATATCTCAGATTGAAAAATATATTCCATATATGAAGTCTATGTCCATTGTGCCGTCTGGACTTACTAAGTTTAGAGAGGGCTTATATCCGTTAAAATTATTTAATAAAGAGGATGCTATTGCCAATATAGAGATTATCGAAAAGTGGCAAAAACACTTTAAAAAGAAATACGGATCTTTCGTAGTTCAGGCCTCCGATGAATGGTATATTATGGCTGAAAAAGAAATTCCAAAGGCCGAGAGATATGAAGGATATATTCAATTAGAAAACGGTGTAGGAATGACTAGATTGTTTATAGATGAAGTTAAAGAAAAACTAGATAGCATTGAAGGCGACGACAGAGAGTTTAGTGTTTCCACCTTTAGCGGAAAACTAATTCATAAATTTGTGGATGATGCATGCCATGATATTATGAAAAAATTCCCTAATGTTAAGATACATAATTATTTAATAGAAAATGACTTTTTTGGAAGAACTATTACAGTAACAGGGCTTTTAGTGGGTAAAGATATTATTAATCAGCTAAAAGATAAAGAGCTAGGTCAGAGATTAGTAATACCTTGTACTACACTTAAAAGTGGAGAAAAGATATTTTTAGACGATATTACCGTAGATGATTTGGAAAATATTTTACAAATACCTACAGTTATTGTAAAATCTAGTGGGGGAGATTTTGTTGAATCAATGATTAATCCGGATTATAAAGGTTTGGATTACAGTACTAGTAACAGATATGAGCAATAAAACAAATCTTTTCCTAAGGAGGATAATATGAGTAAACCGATTGTGGCTATAGTTGGAAGACCTAATGTTGGAAAGTCCACATTGTTTAATGCACTAGCCGGAGAAAAAATTTCGATTGTTAAGGATACACCAGGTGTAACTAGAGATAGAATCTATGCTGATATTGATTGGTTAGATTATAACTTCACACTTATTGATACAGGTGGTATTGAGCCTGACAGTAAGGATATTATTTTATCTCAGATGAGAGAGCAGGCACAGATTGCTATTGATACAGCTGATGTAATTATTTTTATGACTGATTTAAAGCAGGGATTAGTGGATGCTGATGCTAAGGTGGCAGATATGTTAAGAAAGAGCCACAAGCCTGTTGTTTTAGTTGTCAATAAAGTAGATAATTATAAAAAACAGATGGTAGATGTATATGAATTTTATAATTTGGGTATAGGTGATCCTGTGCCTATTTCATCTATCCAGAAAAGTGGTTTAGGTGATATGTTAGATGTAGTGACAGGCCACTTTGAGAATATTGAAAAGGAAGATGATGAGGATGACAGACCTAAGGTGGCAGTTATTGGAAAGCCTAATGTAGGAAAGTCTTCTCTAATTAACAAGTTAACAGGTGAGGACCGCGTTATTGTAAGTGATATTGCCGGTACCACTAGAGATGCCATTGATACTAATATTAACTATGAGGGAAAAGATTATCTTTTCATAGATACAGCCGGACTTAGAAGAAAATCTAAGGTTAAAGAGGAAATCGAGAGATTTAGTGTTATCAGATCTGTGGCTGCAGTGGAGAGAGCAGATATTGTTATTCTTTTAATTGATGCTACAGAGGGTGTTACTGAGCAGGATGCTAAGATTGCAGGAATAGCTCATGACAATGGAAAGGCTACTATTATTGCGGTTAATAAGTGGGATGCCATTGAGAAAAACACTAAGACTGTAAAAGAGTTTACAGATAAGATTAGACAGATTCTATCCTTTATGACTTATGCCGAGATTACTTTTATTTCTGCTAAAACAGGTCAGAGATTAGGTAAGATGTTTAGTATAATTGACATGGTATTAGCTAACCATGCAATGAGAATCGAGACAGGTATTCTTAATGAAATTATGTCTGAGGCAGTTGTTTTACAGCAGCCACCATCAGATAAGGGTAGAAGATTAAAACTATATTATATTACACAGGTGGCCGTTAAACCGCCTACATTTGTTATTTTCGTTAATGATAAGCAATTAATGCATTTCTCATATACTAGATATATTGAAAACAAAATAAGAGAGGCATTTGGATTTAGAGGTACCCCTCTTAAATTTATTATCAGAGAGAGGAAGGAAAAATAAAATGATTTGGCCAAGAGTAGTATGTTTAATAATTGGTTATATATGCGGATTATTCGAAACTGGAGTTATTTTAGGAAAATTACATAATGTAGATATAAGAAAGCACGGTAGTGGAAATATTGGAACTACTAATATGATGAGAACTATGGGCTTTAAATATGGAATCTTCACTTTTTTTGGGGATTTATTTAAGGCAATATTGGCTGCTGTAATAGCAATAATAATAGCTAAGCAGTTTATGCCAACTGAGCCTATGACTTTAGTTTTATACTCAGGTTTGGGAGCTATCTTAGGACATAATTTTCCATTTTATAATGGATTTAAAGGTGGTAAGGGAATAGCTACAAGTGCAGGAATGATTGTAGCCTTATCATTGTTCGATATAAAATTCTTTCCGGTAGGATTATTATTATTTTTTGGTTGTGTGGCAATTACTAGATATGTATCACTTAGTTCATTGTTACTAATTACCGGTTTATTTGTTGAGATGGTAATATGGTCCAATATTGGATGGATAGATGGAATTTTCAAATCTAATAAAATCGAACTATATATATTGACGGGAATAATGGTTGTATTATCGTTTGTTCGTCATAAAGAAAATATAAAGAGACTAATCAATGGAACAGAGCGTAAGATTGGTCAGAAAAAGGAGGCTTAATATGGCAAAAGTTACAGTTTTAGGTGGCGGAGGATGGGCCATCGCTTTAGCGAAAGTATTATATGAGAATGGAAATGACGTATCACTATGGTCTTTTTTACAGAGAGAAGTAGATGATTTGAATACTAATCGTGAAAACAAAATCAGTCTTCCTGGAGTTAAGATTCCTGAGGGAATTTTAATCACAAATGATATGGAAGAAGCAGTTAAAGATTCTGAAATAATTGTAATGGCTGTGGCATCTTCATTCGTAAGAAGCACATCTAAGACATTGAAGGAGTTTGTTCCTAAGGGACAGATTATTGTAGATGTGGCTAAGGGTATTGAAGATAATACATACTATACAATGACTGAGGTTATTGAGGATGAAATTCCTGATGCAGATGCAGTAGTTTTATCAGGACCTAGCCATGCTGAGGAGGTAGGAAAAAAGGTTCCTACAGCGGTAGTTGTAGGTGCTTCAACTAAGGAGACAGCAGTAAAGGTTCAGAAGGCTTTTGCAAATGATTATTTTAGAACATATGCCAGCCCAGATAGAAAGAGTATCGAGTTAGGCGGTTCATTAAAGAATATTATTGCCCTAGCTGCAGGTATCTTAGATGGAATCGGCGGTTGTGGTGACAACACAGAGGCTGCATTAATTACTAGAGGAATTAAGGAGATTACAGCTCTTGGAACTAAATTAGGTGGCCATCAGAGAACTTTCCACGGATTATCTGGAATCGGTGATTTAATTGTTACTTGTCAGAGTAAACATTCTAGAAACCGTAGAGCCGGAGTTTTAATTGGAAAAGGTTATTCTCTAGAGGATGCTAAAAAAGAAGTTAACATGGTAGTGGAAGGTGCTGTTTCAGCTAAGGCTGCATTAGAATTAGCTAAGAAAAACAATGTTGATATGCCTATTACTCAGGCAGTTAACGAAGTATTGTTCGAAGGAAAAGAAGCTAGAACATGTATGATAGAGTTAATGAATAGAGCACTTACAAATGAGTATTCTGACCTAGAGTGGCAGGAAAGGGTATAATATGGATAATTTTCAAATAGTATCTGAAGATATGGATCGACAATTATCCGGAATGGATGCAAAGGCATCTGAGTTTAAGATGCTTATGACTTACTATGAGTGCGCTATTTTAGAGGTTAAAACTAAGTTAGATGTACTTAACAATGAGTTTAAGGCTACAGATGAGAGAAATCCTATTAGTACTATTAAATCCAGAATAAAATCTATACCTAGTATCTTAGAAAAATTAGATAGAAAGGGATATCCATCATCCATTGAGTCTATTCAGACTCATCTAGACGATGTGGCGGGTATTCGAGTTATCTGTTCTTTTATCGATGATATCTATAAGGTTTTAGATATGTTAAAGAATCAGGATGACTTAAAGATTTTATCAATTAAGGATTATATAAAAAATCCTAAGAAGAGTGGCTATAGATCACTTCATTGCGTGGTTGAGATTCCGATTTATCTCTCCAATGAAAAAAAGCCAATGAGAGTGGAGGTTCAGATTAGAACAATAGCTATGGATTTCTGGGCCAGCCTCGAGCACCAGATTAGATATAAAAAATTCTCTGATACTTCAGCAGACTCAATTAAGAAATTAACTAATTGTGCTGACACAATTTATGAGACAGATATGAAGATGATGAGTATAAGACAGAAGATAATTGACGATAAAAATGATTAATTAAGGAAGGAGGAAGTATGGAGCATAGAAAGTTTAATAAGGCGAAGATCAAAAGTAAACAGCGTTTTGCCAGTTTTATTTTCAGTAGAACATTTTGGTTTATTATTATGATTGTATTCCAGGTGGGATTTTTAGCCTTTTTTGCTGCCTATACTTCCGAATTCAAATATCTTGAATATATAATTGATATCTTAAAAGTGTTATTAGTTATATCAATTCTTAACAATAAATCTGATCCTACTATGAAATTAGTATGGACCATTTTTATTACAGTCGTGCCGGCTTTCGGTGTTATGATGTATCTCTATCATAAGTTACAGCCGGGTTCCATTAAACTAAAGAAAAAATTAAAGAATATTGAAGACTATACTAAAGGATATTTAGAGGCAGACAGGGAAATAGAAAAAGAACTTCGAAGTGAGAATGAAGGCTGTGCTAATCTTTCTAAGTATATTTATAGAAACAGTGGAATTCCTGTTTATAAAAATACGGATGCTGTTTATCTGCCTAATGGCGAGGAATATTATAAGGCTGTAGTTGATGCCATAAATGGCGCTAAAAAGTTTATTTTTATTGAATATTTTATTATCGAGGAAGGTAAGGTTTGGAACTCAATTCTTCGATTGTTAGAAAAGAAGATTCAACAAAATGTTGAGGTTAGAGTTATGTATGATGGACTCTGCTCTCTTACAAAACTAGAAGCAGGATATTATAAAAAACTTAGAGAAAAAGGTATTAAAGCAAAACCTTTTGCACCGGCTAGACCGTTTTTTACTACCAGACAGAACAATCGAGATCATAGAAAAACATTGGTGGTGGATGGAGAGTACGCTTTTACCGGTGGTATTAACTTAGCGGACGAGTATATGAATATCGTAACTAAGTTTGGTCATTGGAAGGATTCAGGTATTGTCCTTAGAGGTGACGCTGCAAAGGGATTTACATATATGTTTTTGCAGATGTGGAATGTCTCTGAGAGAAGTGTGGAGAGCTTTACTAAATATGTGGACAATGAATTTGAAAAGAATCCAATGTCTAATGGCTTTTTCCAGCCCTACTGTGATGATCCTCTAGATGAAGAGAGAGTATCTGAGCATGTTTATTTAGATATGATTAATAATGCCAATAAATATATTCACATTATGTCCCCTTATCTGGTTATAGACAATGTAATGATGTCAGCTTTGACATATGCAGCTAAACGCGGAGTGGATGTTAAGATCATTCTTCCTGGAATTCCTGATAAGGCCTATGCTTATTGTTTAGCTAGAACATATTATGAGGAATTGATTCATGCAGGAGTAAAGATTTATGAATATACACCGGGATTTAACCATGCTAAGCTTATGGTTTGCGATGGCATAAGAGCTACGGTGGGAAGTGTGAATTTTGATTACAGAAGTTTGTTTTTACATTTCGAAAACGGATGTTATATCTATGATCATAAATGTATTTCGGATATTGAAGAGGATGTACATGATGTGTTAAGAAAATGTCGAAACGTTGATTTAGAAATGTGTAAGAACAGACCAATATTATATAAATTGGCAGGTTCGTTTTTAAGATTGATTGCTCCGCTTATGTAGAAAATATTCTATGTGATGGCGGATATATTGAAAAAAAACATATATCGTGATAGAATTTAGGATTGAAAATGTTTAAAGGAGATTTGATATGACAACATACGAAGAATTACAAGCCAGAGGCTTAATTGCTCAGGTTACAGATGAAAAATTAATTAAAGATTTAATAGATAATGGTAAAGCAACTTTCTATATTGGTTTTGATCCTACTGCAGACAGCTTGCATGTAGGTCATTTTATGGCTTTATGCCTTATGAAGAGACTACAGATGGCAGGAAATAAGCCAATTGCCTTAATTGGTGGTGGTACAGCTATGATCGGTGATCCTTCAGGAAAATCAGATATGAGAAAGATGATGACTAAGGAGACTATCGAGCATAATGTTAGTTGCTTTAAAAAGCAGATGAGCCGTTTTATTGACTTTTCAGATGATAAGGCTTTAATGGTAAACAATGCTGATTGGATTTTAGATTTAAATTACATAGATGTATTAAGAGAAGTAGGACCTCACTTTAGCGTAAATAGAATGCTTACTGCTGAGTGCTACAAGCAGAGAATGGAGAAAGGTCTTTCATTCTTAGAGTTTAATTACATGATTATGCAGAGTTACGACTTCTATAAATTATTCCAGGATTACGGCTGTAATCTACAGTTTGGTGGAGATGACCAGTGGAGTAATATGCTAGGAGGAACAGAGTTAATCCGTCGTAAGTTAGGTAAGGATGCATCTGCAATGACAATCACATTATTACTTAACTCAGAAGGAAAGAAGATGGGTAAAACAGTTAGTGGTGCAGTATGGCTTGACCCTGAAAAGACTTCACCATATGATTTCTACCAGTACTGGAGAAACGTGGCGGATGCAGACGTAATTAAATGTCTTAAGATGTTAACTTTCCTTCCAATCGAAGAAATTGAAGCGATGGAAGCCTGGGAGGGAAGTGAGCTGAATAAGGCAAAAGAAATCCTTGCTTATGAATTAACAAACTTAGTTCATGGGGAAGAAGAAGCTAAGAAGGCACAGGAAACAGCCAGAAAGATTTTTCAGAATGGTGGTATTTCCGGAGATATTCCTACAACCACATATACAAAGGCTGATTTAGATGAAGGAAAGGATATTCTTACTTTATTAACAGATACAAAACTTGCTGCTTCTCGCGGAGAAGGAAGAAGATTGGTACAGCAGAATGGTATTTCCGTAAATGGAGAAAAGGTAAAAGAGATTGATGCAACCTTTACCACAGCTGATTTTAATGAAGATGGTGTTCTTTTAATCAAAAAAGGAAAGAAAAAATATCATCAGGTAAAAACTGAGGAATAATTATATTGGACAAATCAATTAGTTGGTTTGTGCTTTGTGATGAAATAGATTACGTTGTAAAAGGAGATAAAATAATGAAGAAAATAACCTCCAATGAATTACGAAATGCTTGGAAGGAATTTTATATAAAAAGAGGACATGTGGATATTGGTGCTGTATCGTTAGTGTCTGACGGTTCTACCGGTGTTATGTTTAATATTGCCGGAATGCAGCCACTGATGCCATATTTATTAGGAAAAGAACATCCACAGGGAACTAGACTTTGTAATGTTCAGGGATGTGTCAGAACCACTGATATTGATTCTGTAGGAGATACCAGCCATGGAACCTTTTTTGAAATGATGGGAAGCTGGTCTTTAGGTGATTATTTCAAGGAAGAACGTTGTAAGTGGAGTTTTGAACTGCTTACAGAAGTGTTTGGGTTTGATGCAGATCATCTTGCAGCAACTGTTTTTGCAGGAGATGAGGATGCACCAAGAGATGATGAGGGCGCAAAATACAGAATTGCATCCGGATTTAAACCAGAGAATGTATATTTTCTATCGAAAGAGCATAACTGGTGGGGATTAGAATTTGGTCCATGTGGTCCTGACTCAGAAATGTTCTATATCAATGATGTTGAACCATGCGGTCCTGATTGTAACCCTGGTTGTGATTGTGGAAGATTTACTGAAATCGGAAATGATGTTTTTATGCAGTATGAAAAACATCAGGATGGTCATTTGTCTCCATTGGAAAAGAAAAATGTAGATACTGGTTGGGGATTGGAACGTAACCTTGCGTTCTTAAATGGTACCTCTGACGTTTATCGTACAGATTTCTATACTTCTGTTATTGCATATATTGAAGAAAAATCAGGAATTAAATATGATGCCGAAGAAAAATCTACAAAATCTATGCGTATCATCGCTGATCATTGCAGAACCAGCGTTATGCTTATCGGAGATCCGGCAAAACTTCGTCCATCAAATGTTGGGGCAGGTTATGTGCTTCGTCGTTTGATTCGTCGTGCCGTAAGACATGGTAGAACTTTAAAGTTAACGACAGAAGATTATATTAAAATTGCGTCAATTTTTATTGATGAAGTATACAAGGAAAGCTATCCTCTATTGACAGAAAACAGAGAATTTGTGCTTTCTGAATTAAAGAAGGAAATTGAACGTTTCCAGTCTACTTTGGAAAATGGAATGAAGGAATTTAAGAAGATTCTTGATACAAAAAAGGAAAACAAGACTTCTGAAATCTCAGGAAAAGAAGCGTTCTACTTATATGACACCTTTGGTTTCCCAATCGAATTAACCATAGAAATGGCAAAAGAAGAGGGAATGAATGTATCAGAGGCTGAATTTAAAGAGGCAATGGAAGAGCAGAAACAGAAGGCAAGAGCCAATGCAAACTTCTCACAGAAATCATTGGATGAAGACGTGTTTGAAAGTCTTGGCTGTGATGTTGTAACAAAATTCGTTGGTTATGATACCTTGGAAACAGAAACTGAAATTATTGCGGTGGCTAACGAAACAGCTATGGTTGATGCGCTAACTGAAGGAGAAAACGGTACATTGGTAGTTGCTAAAACTCCATTCTACGCTACTATGGGAGGTCAGAAAGGTGATATCGGAACTATCACGACAAAGCAAGGTGTCTTTGAAGTAGAAGACACAGTAAAACTTCCACAAGACCGTGTGGGACATGTAGGACATGTTGTATCCGGTACTATCAGTGGTAAGGATGTGGCAGTATTATCCGTAAATCCAATGACTCGTTTAAATACATGTAAGAACCATTCTGCAACCCATTTATTACAGGCTGCATTAAAAGAAGTTCTTGGTGATCATGTGGAACAGCAGGGTTCTTATCAGGACAGCGATAGAACTCGTTTTGACTTTAGTCATTCAGAAAGTATGACAGCAGACCAGATTAAGGCTGTTGAAAAAATTGTAAATGATAAAATTGCAGAATCAATTCCTGTAGAAACCAATGTTATGGGAATAGAAGAAGCGAAACAAAGCGGTGCTATGGCGTTGTTTGGAGAAAAATATGGTGATAGCGTTCGTGTTGTTTCCATGGGTGATTTCTCCAAGGAACTTTGTGGTGGTACTCATGTGAAAAATACAGGAGATATTTCTTCCTTTAAGATTATTTCCGAAAGCGGTGTTGCTGCCGGAGTTCGAAGAATTGAAGCTTTGACCGGTGCGAATGTTTTGGCATATTATCGTTCTTTAGAAGAAACATTGGAACAGGCTGCTGTGGCAGCAAAGACCAATGCGTCTAATCTGAAAAACAAGATTCAGGATATGCAGGCACAAATTAAGGAATTATCTTCTGAAAATGAATCACTAAAATCAAAACTTGCCAATAACTCCATTGGTGATGTTATGGATCAGATTGAAGAAGTTAACGGCGTGAAACTTTTGGCAACAAAGGTTACAGATGTGGATATGAACGGACTTCGTAATTTAGGTGATAACTTAAAAGAAAAAATGGGTGGAGGAGTCGTTGTCATTGTTTCTGCAAACGGTGACAAGGCAAACGTTCTTGTTATGGCAGATGATGATGCTATTGCAAAGGGAGCTCATGCAGGAAATATGATTAAAGAAATCGCTAAATTAGTAGGCGGTGGCGGCGGAGGAAGACCAAATATGGCTCAGGCCGGTGGTAAGAATCCAGCAGGTGCAGATGATGCATTAGCTGCAGCAAAAGATATTTTAGCTAGTCAGTTAGGCTAATTAGCTAGTAATGGAATATTTTTGAGGAAATACCAAATAAGGTATTTCCTCTTTTTTTATTTTAAGTGCTCATATTTCTAAAAATATTGATGGAAATATGATTATTTCGTATATTATTATTAGATAAGAAGGACTTATAAAGATTGGAACGAATTATTTAGAACAAAAAGGAGTTTGGATTAATGAAAAAGATAACAAGAAGGATAGTGGCACCTATTCTAGCATTTATGGTGATTGTTTCTGGAATCGGTGCCGGAGATTTAATTATCAAGGACATTGGAGTTGGAACAGCTAAAAAGCAGGTTAACACTTCTTATAAGAAGCCTGAACAGAAAAAAACACAGGTGGAAGTTTATTCTGAAGATGGACATATGAAACATGTCACAGTTAATGAAATGGATATGCAGGATGGCTTAACTAGATTTTCTAAAAATAAAAATACTTCTTTGGCAATGACTAAAGAAGAAATGAAAAAACTTAGAGCCAATGATTTAGGTTTTAAAACTGTGGATATTATAAATAATGGTTCAGATTTAGATAATTATTGTATTTTGATTTGTGGAGACGGATTTACTGCCAGTCAGCAGGATGCATTTTTAAAGACTGCTAGAGAAATCAGTGAGTATTTCTTAACTAGAGAACCATTTTCATATAGTGATGTTAGGAGTCATATTAATATCAGAGCTGTTATGGTTACGTCTAATCAGTCAGGTGTCTCAATGGATCCTAATAATCCATATGATACATTCTTTAAGACAACCTTTAACAATAATGGAATTGAGAGATTAATTTGTATTCATGATTATGATAGATTAAGACAGGTTATTGCACAGTATATGCCAGAGTGTGCAGTGCCTTTCGTTATCGGAAATAGTACTACATACGGTGGATCCGGTGGAAGCGTTTGTACGATTTCTAATAACTCACAGGCTAGAGATATTGCATTCCATGAGTTTGGACATACATCAGCAGGATTAGCTGATGAGTATTGGGAGACAACTACAGCTTCTACTAATGGATATGAGGCTCCTAACAGAACAGCGGAAACTGATCCTAGTAAGTGTAAGTGGTCTAAATTTATTGGAAAAAATGGTGTAGGCCTTTACGAGTTTGAGGAAAACAGAGCATGGCACAGACCACATCAAAGCTGTGAGATGAGATATTTAAATCAGGAATTCTGTGATGTTTGTAAGGATCACTTAGCTAAGACTATCGTAGGAAATGTGGCAGCTAAAATTAAAGAAAATGAAGTGATTAACACTGCTGCAGAACTTAAAAATTACATAGAAAGAGCTAACAAAGCACCAGACAAGACAGCTTCAAAGACTGTAACATTAAATAAAGATATTACATTGCCTAGCGCTAACTATATCAGCCCATTTAATAGTTTTAGGGGAACATTTAATGGAAATGGACATACCATCAGTAATTTAACAATAAATATAAATCAGGATAACAACGCTTTATTTAAGAAATTAGAAAATGGAGCTGTTATTAAAAATCTATATTTAAAAAATGTTAATATTACAGGAAAAGGATTTTATACAGCAGGTTTAGTATCTCAGTGTTATGGAAGAATTGAGCAGTGTGGTGTTCAGGGAAGCATCTCAAGTAATAACGCTACAGGCGGTATCGTAGGAGAACTAAACGGAGGAACAATTAAGGATTGTTACAGTGATACTACAGTAAACGCATCAGCACAGGTGGCAGGTGGCATTGTAGGATGGTTATCAAATGGTACAATTAATAACTGTTTTGCATATGGAAAGAGTACTGCAGGAGACAATTATTGGCAGGGCGGAATCTGTGGATATAAGCCAGGTGGAAGCATCAGTAATTGCCACTATAATACAAATCAGATGAATAAGGGTATTGGTGATGGAAATAATGGTACAGCAGGCCATAATGCCAGTGAATTTTCAGGAACTACTGTCCTTAATGCTCTTAACAATGTAAGCAATGTTTGGAAGCAGTCAAATCCATATCCAATATTTAAGTTTGGAAGTGTGGAGGTTACTACAACAGCTCAGCCAACAACAGTGCCAGAAACATATTATTCACATATCTATCAGGATATAAATTATGGCGGAAACAGCATTGGACTTCCTCTTGGAAGATTTACTACCAGCCAGTTAATAAGCAGAGGATTTAAGAATGATGATCTTTCATCAATTAAGGTATCAAATGGATACAGAGCAATACTTTATACAGAGGATAACTTTACAGGATCTTCTAGAATAATAACCAGTGATACATCATGGATTGGTTCAGACTTTAACGATGTGGTATCATCAATTGTAGTAGAAAAGCAGCCGGTTACTACAGCAAAACCTACAACAGCACAGCAGACTACAACACCTCAGGTGACAACTACTGCTAAGATTACTACTAAACCATATAAGTCAGGTATTGCCATTAATGGATATCAGATAAGCACAACTAACTTAGGTATCAGAACAGTTTATTCTGTTTCAGGAAAATATAATGGTAAGAATGTTGTGGAGTCAGGTATGATTTACAGCTTATCAGACAAGGCTGGAAATGAAGCCTTAACTGCTAATTCTAATAATAAATATATTAAAAAATTAGTAAGTACTAATAAGGGTAAACTTGATAAGACATACTCTGATTTCGATGATGTTTCAAGCTATGCAATGACTATTACTTATACTTCTGGTAATAAGAACGAGTTTATTGATGCTTGGAAGATGAGAGCATATGCGAAATTATCTGATGGAACTTATGTATATTCTAACGAGGAGTCCTTTAGCGGATATTTAGTTGCTAAGAATTTATATGAGTCTAGAAAGATGAAAACAGCCAGCGCTCATAATATGTTATATGATAAAATACTTAAGGTGGTAGATGAAAACTTTAAGAAAATAAATTATTAAGGAATTTATCTATCAAAATATGTTAAGTGTATTGACGAAAAACAAATTTATGATATAATTAGTTTTGTGTTTTAACACAAATACCTACAGTTTAGGAATTTATAACTGGAGGGAGGGAAGTAGAATGTCAAGCGTTATAGTAAAAGAAAACGAGTCAATCGATAGCGCATTACGTAGATTTAAGAGAAACTGCGCTAAGGCTGGAATCCAGCAGGAGATTCGTAAAAGAGAACACTATGAGAAGCCTAGCGTAAAGCGTAAGAAAAAATCTGAAGCTGCTAGAAAGCGCAAATATAATTAATTAAGATAAAAACCAGGACTATTTTAGTTCTGGTTTTTTATTGCTTAAAAGACTATTAAATAGCCTTGAAAAATGGTAAAATAATAATGTTTGCATATTAAAAAAAGTCGAAAGGTTAAGACGTATGAGTGTTATTGAAACATTGATGGATGTGCCTGCGGATTACGAAAAAATTGTGGCGGGACATTTAGACTCTAATATAAAGAAAATCGAAAAGACATTGCATGTTACAATTATTTCCCGCGACTCTTCTCTTAAGATTATAGGAAATGATTCTGCTGCCAGAAGAGCAAAGAATATTATCGCTAAATTAATTGAGAGTGCTAAAAATGGCGAGGAGATAACAGAGCAGAAGGTGGATTACGCTATTGCCTTATCCATGGAGGATAAGGAGGAGGTGATAGTGGAATTAGACAGGGAGATAATCTGTCGAACTATAAACGGAAAGCCTGTTAAGCCTAAGACATTGGGCCAGAAAAGCTATGTGGATAATATCAGAGATAAAATGATTGTTTTTGGTATAGGACCGGCCGGAACAGGAAAGACTTATTTAGCTATGGCTATGGCCATAACAGCTTTAAGAAATAATGAGGTCAATAAAATTATTTTAACTAGACCTGCTATTGAGGCAGGAGAAAATCTGGGATTTTTACCTGGTGATTTACAGAGTAAGGTTGATCCTTATTTAAGACCATTGTATGATGCTCTTTATCAGATAATGGGTGCTGAGAGTTTTATGACTAATTCTGAAAAGGGAATTATTGAGGTGGCTCCACTAGCATATATGCGTGGTAGAACATTGGATAACGCTTTTATTATTTTAGATGAGGCCCAGAATACTACACCGGCTCAGATGAAGATGTTCTTAACTAGAATAGGATTTGGCTCTAAGGTTATTGTAACAGGAGATAGAACTCAGAAGGATTTACCTAGGGATGTAACTTCAGGGCTAGATGTGGCCATAAAAGTTTTAAAAGATGTGGATGATATAAGTTTTATTTATTTAGACAATAAGGACGTTGTAAGACATCCATTAGTTCAAAAGATTGTTAAAGCTTATGAGGAATATGACGAAAAAAATAAGTTAAAATCAAAAGATGGTAAAAGAGGCAAAAAATAATGATATATATTGAAAATGAATATGGCAATGTAGATATTGAATACCAAAAAATAGCTGAGGATATAATAAATGCAGCTATAGAGTATGTTATGTGTCCATATGAATGCGAGGTTAATTTAACCATTGTTGACAATGAAACCATTAAAGGAATTAACAATGAAAATCGAAATATAGATTCACCTACAGATGTGCTTTCATTTCCTATGCTAGACTATGTTAAGCCAGGAGATTTTAGCGACAAGGATGATGAGATGAATTTTAATCCTGAGTCAGGTGAATTGGTGCTAGGTGATATTGTGATTTCCTATGACAGAGTGGTAAGTCAGGCCCAGGAATATGGTCATTCTAAAAAGAGAGAGTTCGCATTTTTAATTGCTCATAGCATGCTTCACTTATTTGGCTATGACCATATTAAGGATGATGAAAGAATTGAGATGGAAGCTAAGCAGAAAGAAATCCTAGAATTAAAAGGATATACCAGAGATTGTTAATGGAGGTAAGGATGAATAAAAAAGTTATTACAGGAATTGTGGCAGTTGTTATTACTGCTCTAGTAGGTGTTGGAGCATATTTTGTACTTAAGCCTAAAAAGCAGCCGGCAAAGAAAAAGGTGGTGGAGACAACAACTGTGGAAGTTACTACTAAGGATCCATATGCTGGAAAAGTTCAAAGTTATTTAACAGGTGAGATGATTTCTAAGAAGAGAAAGAAAAAGAGACCTGTGGCAATTATGATAAACAATATTAAGGATGCTATTCCACAGTATGGAATCAGTAAGGCAGAAGTTATGTACGAGGCTCCGGTTGAGGGAGGAATTACTCGTTTAATGGCTATTATGGATGATTATGATAACCTAAAAAGAATTGGTTCAATTAGAAGCTGTAGAATTTACTATACTAGATTTGCTCTAGAGTGGGATGCCATTTATAGCCATTTTGGCCAGTCTAAATATGCATTAAAGTTTTTAAAGAGTGGAAAGATTGACACAGTAAACTCATTTACAGCAGGGGATAGTTTTTACAGAACTAGCGATAAGCCAGCCCCTCATAATTGCTATATTTCAGGAAAGAATATGAATAGTGCAATTAAGAAATTAAAGCGCAGAAGTGTTCATAAGAAATATAATGGTACATTAAAGTTTGTTCCATTTAAGTCTAAGGCTAATTTAGTTGGTAAGGTTAAGAAGGCTAAGACTGTTTCAATGGGCTATTCTCACAATGCATCATACTATAAGTATGATAAAAAGAATAAGGTATATAAAAGATATCAGTTTGGTCAAAAGCACATAGATGCTACTAATAAAAAACAGCTTACATTTAAGAATATTATTATTCAGGCAGTTGATTATAAGATGTTCCCTGATAAGAAGAGCTTAAAGCTAAAATTAACAGGTTCAGGAAAGGGATATTATATCACTAACGGTAAGGCTGAAAAGATAACATGGAAAAAGGATGATGATTTAGGAAAGACTACTTTCTTAGATAAGAATGGAAATGAAATTTTAGTTAATACTGGAAAGACTATGATTAATATCGTACAGAAATCTATGTTTAATGGCGTAAAGATTAAATAAGGTTAGGACATAATAATGAGTAAAAAAAACAAAAGTTTTATTGTACAGGGAAGTATCTTAGCTTTTGCAGGAATACTTGTAAGAGTTATAGGTTTACTATACAGAGTTCCCCTAACTAAAATCGTAGGGGACGTAGGAATGGGCTTTTATGCCTCAGCTTTCGAGATTTATAATTTATTACTGTTATTGTCATCTCAGAGTTTGCCAATAGCGGTATCAAAGATTGTATCTGAAAATATTGCATCTAAAAAATATGCCAACACTAAAAGAATTTTTAAGGGAGCTATCTATTATTCCCTTATAGTGGGAGTGATTTTTGGCGGCGTAGCTATGATATTTGCAGATTATATATCTAATAAATTTTATGATTTGCCACAGCTTAGCCCTCTTTTAATGATTTTAGCTCCAACTATTTTAGTGGTTTGTGTATTAGGTGCCTTCAGAGGATTTTTCCAGGGAATGGGAGATATGGTACCAACATCAATCTCCCAGGTTATTGAGCAGATTGTAAATGCCATAGTATCAGTTGTATGTGCGTATGAATTGATTGTTATAGTTAAGGGTGTAAAAGCTATAAAAAACTTAAATCATTCATCAGAAAGCTATATTTCAACAGTTGGTACATTTGGCGCTAGTGGAAGTACACTGGGAACACTTTTTGGTGCCATGGGTGCTTTAGTTGTATTATTTGTGTTTATGCACATTTATAAAAAGAGAAATCTATTGCCAATTGAGGCTGAAAATGAAGAACTGCAGCCATATAAAACTATCGGAAAAACTATATTATTTACAATAACTCCAGTTATTATGAGTACAGCTATTTATAATATTAGTAATATTTTAGATAATCCGATTTTTCAGAATTTAAATGGCGGGACTTCAGTTCAAAGATCCGCATTGTATGCTTTATATAGCAGTGGATATAAGGTTTTAACTACAATGCCAATTGCCATAGCATCAGCATTATCTGCTGCAATGGTGCCATCTGTAGTTAGAACATATATTAAGGGAACTAAAGAGGATATTAATAAAAAGATTGATGCTGCTCTTAAGTTTTCTATGATTATTGCAATGCCTTGTGGAATGGGACTTACAGCTCTAGGAGCGCAGTTTTGTGATATTTTATTTAGCTTTAGAAATAACACTATGGCCACAATGATGCTTATGTCCACATTTACTGTAGTATTTTTCTCATTATCAACTATCTCAAATGCTATATTGCAGGGTATTGATAAATTAAGCATTCCAATTAAGAATTCAGCTATTTCACTTATAGCTCATCTTATATTTATTGTGGTAATGCTTAAGGTGTTTAAGTTAGGAATATATTCAGTGGTAATAGGTGATTTCACCTTTGCTCTTATGGTGTGTATTTTAAATAATTATTCAATTAAATAATATACAGGATATAAGCAAAATATTTTAGATATTTATGTAAAGCCATTTATAGGTTCAGCCCTTATGGCAATATTAACTAAGCTTACATATATGGCTTTTTATAAATTTACAGCTTCAATGATGATTAGCATAATACCGGCTGTTATTATTGCTGTTATTGTGTATGGACTAATATTATTTATGTTTATTTTAAGTGAGGATGAAGTTTTAGCTCTTCCAAAGGGAGCTATGATTTTATCTGTTCTTAAAAAGGCTCATCTAGTTAAATAGGAGAACTATATGGATATTATTGTTATCGGAGCCGGCGCTTCCGGTATGATGGCAGCAATAAGTGCTGCTAGATTAAATAACAAAGTAACATTAATTGAGCATACTAAAACTGTAGGAAATAAACTTGCTATCACAGGCAATGGCAGATGTAATCTCACTAATACTGATATGTCCACAGATTATTTTTATGGGGATAGAGATTTTATAAATGAGGTTTTAAATTCATTTTCTATAGAGGACACTCTAAAGTTTTTTGAATCAATTGGCGTTTATACAATAAATGAAAATGGTTATATCTATCCTAGAAGTAATCAGGCGCAGACTGTAGTTAAGGCCCTTAAAAATGCTTTGTTAAACTATAAAGTGAAAGTTAAGACAAACAATGATATTAAATCTATTAAAAAGATAGATGATAAATTTATAGTAGATGTGGGAATTGAACTTATGTGTGATAAGTTGATTATTGCCACAGGTGGAAAATCCTATGAGAGTACAGGAAGCGATGGAAGCATTAATCCATTAATAGAAAAATTAGGCCATAAAATTATAGAACAAAAGCCAAGCCTGGTTTCTCTTATCTGCAATGACGATATTTTGTTTAAGTCTGCTGCAGGTGTTAGATGTAATGTGGCATTAAAACTTAAAGATAAATCCCTAAGGGGGCAGTTACAGATTACTAATTATGGAATATCCGGGATTTGTGTTTTTAATATAAGTCATTTAATTGATAAAGAAACTAAGATAGTTATTGATTTTATGGACGAGATCTCTAAGGATAACTTTTTTAAGTTTTGTGAGAATATGAAAGAAGGTACATATGGCTTATTATTAAATGCTTTATTTAATGATAAGTTAGCTGCTACTTTCTTAAAAAAATTAAATTTAAAAGCAGATGATATTATTGATAAAAATATTCTTTTAAATATATATGAAGAACTTTCTAACTATAAAGTAGTTTGTTTAAAGACTAGAAAATTTGATGTGGCACAGGTTACTAAGGGTGGCGTTAAAACAGATGAAATCAACCCTAAAACTATGGAATCAAAAATTGTGCCAGGTTTATATTTTTGCGGTGAAATAATAGATGTAGATGGATATTGCGGAGGTTATAACCTTCAGTTTGCTTGGAGTAGCGGATTTATAGCAGGAAATAATTAGGTGTAAATATGAAATTTGTTAAGGTTAATAATATAAAAATTCCAATTGAATATAACCAGGATTATGCTATTAATAAAGCTAAAAAGATTTCAGGCATTAAGGATAGCGAGATTATTAAAACTAATATAATAAAGCATTCTATTGATGCTAGAAAAAAGTCAGATATAAAACATGTCTATTCTATTGAATTTACTGTTAAAAATTATAATAAAAAAAGAAAAGATGTGGTGGTATCAGATAAGGAAATTAAGTATAACTACCAGGTTACAGGGCTAAAATCATTAGAAAACAGACCGGTAGTTGTGGGATTTGGCCCATGCGGAATGTTTAGCGCATATCTTTTAGCTCTTAACGGATATAAGCCAATTATTATAGAGCGTGGATCAAAGGTTGAAAAAAGAACTAAGCTGGTGGAAGAATTATTTAATGAAAATAAGTTAAATACTAAATCCAATGTCCAATTTGGTGAGGGAGGTGCCGGAACCTTTTCTGATGGAAAACTAAATACCGGCATTAAAGATAAAACCGGAAGAATTAAATATGTTCTAGAATCCTTTGTTAAATTTGGTGCTAATCCTAATATATTATATGAGTCAAAACCTCATATTGGAACCGACGTGCTAGTGGATGTGGTTAGAAATATGAGAGTGGAGATAGAAAAATTAGGCGGAGAATTTTTCTTTGATACTGCGCTAACAGATTTAATTATAGAAGATGATAAGCTTAAGGCTATCAAATTAGAAAATGGTAAGGAAATTAAGTGTCAGGCCTGTATATTAGCTATTGGTCACAGCGCCAGAGACACTTTTATAATGTTAAATGATAAGAATATAGAAATGGAATCTAAGCCTTTTGCAGTGGGGGTTAGAATTCAGCATTCACAAAAAGATATTAATAAAGCTTTATACGGCGAATTAGGTG
>CACZSI010000096.1 GCA_902783775.1 uncultured Lachnospiraceae bacterium | reverse complement strand
GTATTCGATAAAGGTTATGTTAAGAATAAAGTAATGGAATTTATGGGACCTGGTGTTTCAAACTTAAGCGCTGATTTCAGAATTGGTGTGGACGTAATGACTACAGAGACTACATGTCTATCATCTATCTGGAGAACAGATGAGAAGATTAAAGAATTCTACGATATTCACGGAAGAGTTGGTGAATATAAAGAATTAAACCCAGGTGATGTGGCATACTATGACGGTATTGTATATGTTGATTTATCAAAGATTAAACCAATGATCGCTATGCCATTCCACCCTAGCAATACATATACTATTGATGATGTTAACGCTAACTTAAAGGATATTTTAGCTGACGTTGAGAAGAGAGCTAAGGTATCATTTAACGACAGTGTTGATTTAGGATTAATGAAGAAGATTCACGATGGAAAATTATATGTGGATCAGGGTGTTATCGCAGGTTGTGCAGGTGGTGGATTTGAAAACATTTGTGCAGCAGCAGATATTTTAGATGGACGCTACATTGGAGCAGACAAGTTTACACTAAGTGTTTACCCAGCTTCAATGCCAGTATATATGGAATTAATTAAGAACGGAAGCGCAACAAAAATAATGGAAACAGGTGCTATTATGAAGACTGCTTTCTGTGGACCATGTTTTGGTGCAGGAGATACACCAGCTAACAACGCTTTCAGTATCAGACATTCTACACGTAACTTCCCTAACAGAGAGGGTAGTAAGATTCAGGATGGACAGATTTCTTCAGTTGCTCTTATGGATGCTAGATCAATTGCAGCTACAGCAGCTAATCAGGGATATCTTACATCTGCTACAGATATGGATGTGGAATACAAGGGTCAGAAGTATCACTATGACAGTAAGATCTATGAGAACCGCGTATTCGATTCTAAGGGCGTAGCAGATCCGGATGCTGAAATTCAGTTTGGTCCAAACATCAAGGATTGGCCTAAGATGGTGCCATTGACAGATAATGTTCTATTAAAGGTAGTATCAGAGATTCATGATCCTGTAACTACTACAGATGAACTTATCCCATCAGGTGAGACATCATCATACAGATCAAATCCATTGAAGTTAGCTACTTTTGCATTATCAAGAAAAGATCCTGAGTATGTAGGAGAGGCTAAGAAGGTTCAGGAAGCAGAGATTGCCAGAGAAAATGGCGAGAGCACAACAGCTAAGTTACCAGAGTTAGAGGCAGTTTATGCAGCACTTAAGAAGGAAGCTGCTGATTACCCATTCGATGAGAAGGAAATGGGAATCGGAAGTACTATCTACGCTGTTAAGCCTGGAGATGGTTCTGCTAGAGAGCAGGCAGCTTCATGTCAGAAAGTTTTAGGCGGATGGGCTAATATTGCTAGCGAGTACGCTACAAAGAGATATCGTTCAAACCTTATTAACTGGGGTATGATTCCATTCATCTTCACAGATGAGGAATTACCATTTACTAAGGGTGATTATATCTACGTTCCTAACGTTGCTAAGGCTGTAAAGGATGGAGCAGAAGAGATGGTAGCTTTTGCTGTAAGTCAGGACGGAAAAGTAAAAGAGTTTAAATTACAGCTGGGAGCTTTAACCGAAAACGAGAAAGACATTATTTTGAAAGGTTGCCTTATCAATTACAATAGAGCATAAGGAGGAAAACCTATGGAGACTAAGTACAAGGTTACTAAAGATGATTGCTACATGTTCGGCAAAGGTACCCACTATGAAATTTACAACAAAATGGGAGCTCATCCCACTACTATAGATGGTGTTAAGGGCACATACTTTTCAGTATGGGCTCCTAATGCTGTGAATGTGGCAGTGGTAGGAGATTTTAACAATTGGATTGGATTTAATCACAATATGACTATGGATAATGATTCCGGTATTTGGGAATTATTTATTCCGGATGTAGGTGTTGGTGATTTATATAAATATTGTATTTCAACGCAGACAGGTGATACTTTATTTAAGGCTGATCCATATGGTAATTGGGCTGAAGTCAGACCAGGCAATGCATCTAGAGTGGCAGATATTGAGGGTTATAAATGGCAGGATTCTAAGTGGATTGGGCAGAAAGCCAAGGAAAATCATTATGAGGAGCCTATGTCAATTTATGAATGTCACTTAGGTTCATGGAGAAAAGAATACACAGGTCCGGATGATGAGGACGGATTTTATGATTACAAGAGATTAGCTAAGGAATTAGTGGAATACGTAAGTGATATGGGATATACCCATGTAGAGCTTATGGGTATTTTAGAGTAT
>CACZSI010000095.1 GCA_902783775.1 uncultured Lachnospiraceae bacterium | reverse complement strand
CTGTATTATCCTTAATTTCTGTATTATTCTCGCTCACTTAATTTCTCCTTAGTTTTCTGTAGTATAGTTAGGAGCCTCTTTAGTGATATGAATATCATGAGGATGACTCTCTTTTAAACTAGCTGAAGAAATCTTAATGAATGCTCCGTTCTCTTTTAAGTGTTCAATAGTAGGTGCACCATTGTATCCCATACCTGCACGTAATCCGCCCATTAACTGGAATACTGTATCTTCTACGCTACCCTTATAAGCTACTCGTCCTTCTACTCCCTCTGGAACTAACTTTCTAGCACCACTCTGGAAATATCTATCCTTGCTACCATTTTCCATAGCTGCAATAGATCCCATTCCTCTGTATACCTTATATTTTCTTCCCTGGAAGATTTCGAATTCACCTGGTGCCTCATCACAACCAGCAAACATTGAACCCATCATACAAACACTACCACCAGCTGCGATAGCCTTTACGATATCTCCTGAATACTTAATACCACCATCTGCAATAATTGGCACACCGTATTCCTTAGCTGCTTCATAACAATCCATAATAGCTGATACCTGAGGAACACCGATACCTGCAACTACACGAGTAGTACAGATAGATCCAGGTCCAATACCAACCTTAACTGCATCTGCTCCAGCTTCAATTAAATCTTTAGTAGCTTTTCCTGTAGCCACATTTCCTGCGATAACCTGAAGATCAGGATATTTAGATTTAA
Source organism: uncultured Lachnospiraceae bacterium (assembly GCA_902783775.1). GTDB lineage: Bacteria > Bacillota > Clostridia > Lachnospirales > Lachnospiraceae > Eubacterium_G. Next base: position 3,973 of record CACZSI010000095.1, on the reverse strand, counting down.
TTAATTTTAATGTTTCAAAAATGTTCTTAGAATGTCCATGAGCTGAATCAATTACGATAACATCAACTTTAGCTTCTACTAAAGCTGCAACTCTTTCTAATACATTAGCTGTAATTCCAACTGCAGCTCCACAGAGTAGTCTACCCTGATCATCTTTAGCTGAAAGTGGATACTTAATCTGTTTTTCAATATCTTTAATTGTGATTAATCCTTTAAGATTGAAATCATCATCTACAATAGGTAATTTTTCTTTGCGGGACTGCGCTAAAATCTTCTTAGCCTCTTCTAAAGTAACACCTTCTTTAGCTGTGATAAGACCTTCAGAAGTCATAGCTTCTTTAATTTTCTTATTTCCATCTGTCTCAAATTTTAAGTCTCTGTTAGTGATAATGCCAACTAATTTTTTATCTACTACGATAGGTACACCTGAAATTCTAAATTTACCCATCAACTCATCAGCATCACTTAATGTATGTTCAGGGCTTAAATAAAATGGGTCGGTGATAACTCCATTCTCTGAACGTTTAACTTTATCCACTTCCTCTGCCTGCTCTTCAATAGACATGTTCTTATGAATAATACCGATTCCACCCTGTCTAGCCATAGCAATCGCCATTCTGTGCTCTGTAACTGTGTCCATGCCGGCACTCATCATAGGAATGTTTAATTTAATCTTTTTAGTAAGATTAGTACTTAAATCAACTAAGTTTGGTGTTACCTCTGAATACTGTGGCACCAATAAAACGTCATCAAATGTAATTCCTTCTCCAATAATTTTTCCCACTTTAAATTACCTCTCTTTCTCAAAAAATTATTAAATTATTGTTTTAAATAGTACCAAAAATTGATACCATCGTCAACATACTTTTTTAGAATTATTTTTAAAAATCAAATATTGCTCACTTTTTCATAAAATTTATACAGAGTCAGATGACTCCGACTCTGTATAACTCTATAGCTTATAACTATTTTTTAACTATATTAGGTCTCATGTAATGCATTGCATCTATAAGTTTTTCATTAGGTTCAATTAATATCACTTCCGGATTTGTCTCATTAGCTAAAACAATTCCGTAAACTAGCGCATCTCTATTGCCAGTGATATATTTGCTCTCGATGGATTGCATCATAGCCCTTTGTACTTCTTCATTGTCTATAGGTGCTACTATAGCAGCACTCTTAATGTCCACTTCTGTCAAATGCTTTCTTCTGCTCTGTCCCATTATCTTATCAATTGTCAAATCTCCATTTAAGAATGAATATTCATATTCCACGCTAGTCATCTTAAATACCACATAAGTAAAGTAAATACAGATTCCTATAATTGCTATGCTTATGCTTCCAATAAATACAATTGAGAAAACAGATATAACACATAGAAGTAACATTAACATTCTATATACAATAGCCGAGAAAGTAATTTTTCTCTTTATAATCTGTTCTACAAACTGATCATTTAACATATATCATTACTCCACTGAAATAATATAATAGTATACCGGCTGTCCACCCTTATACATTTCTATTTCCATATCATCGAAACGCTCTTCGATTTTTTCTTTAAGTTTGTTAGCCTGCTCCTCGTTAACTTCCGCACCGTAGTAAAGACTTACGATTTCACTATCTTCATCTTTCATCTTTTCGATGGCATCGATAGTTGTATCATCTAAGTCATCGCCTACAGCTAAGATTCCGTCATCACCAATACTCATAATGTTTCCTTCTTTGATGTCAACACCATCGATATTAGTATCACGTACAGCGTAAGTAACTTCACCAGACTTAACATATTCCATACTCTCTGTCATTGCCTCAAGATTTTCTTCGGCGCTTGAATCCTCAACGAATCCAATCATTGCCGCAATACCCTGAGGAATTGTCTTTGATGGAATAACCACTAATTTCTTATCTTCTACCAAACTTACTGCCTGGTTAGCAGCTAGAATAATATTCTTATTATTAGGTAGAACGAAAATAGTTTCAGCGTTAACTTTATCTACTGCATCTAAGATATCTTCTGTACTAGGATTCATTGTCTGTCCACCGGAAATAATGTAATCAACATTTAATTCGTGGAAGATTTCATCTAATCCATCACCTACAGAAACTGAAATAAATCCATATTTCTTCTTTTTGGCAGGAACAACTGGAGCTTTTTCTCTTTCTTCCTTCTGCTGTTTAGCTAACTTCTCAGAATTTTTAATTACACGCTCATGATGTTCCATTCTCATATTGTCAATTTTCATTTTTGATAACTGACCAATCTTTAAAGCTCTAGTGATAGCTTCACCTGGATCATTAGTATGAACATGAACCTTTATAAGTTCATCATCAGGAACGAATACAATAGAATCACCAATTGACTCTAAGAACTGCTCGAATTCTGTAAGTGTCTGTTCTGATGCAGGCTTCTCTAAATCGATAATAAACTCTGTACAATAACCAAATTTAATTTCTGTCTCTTCTAAGTGAATAGCACCACCAGCTGAAGCAGGTGCGCTAGATGTAGAAATCTCCTCAGGTAATGTGTAATCAATTTCTTTTCCTAATAGAGAGTCAAATGCACCCTCGATAAAAGTCATTAATCCTTTTCCACCTGAATCTACTACTCCAGCCTGCTTTAAAACAGGTAGCATCTCAGGAGTCTTATCAAGTACTTCATTACCATATTTGATAATCTCATCAATCATATTTTCAATATCAGTAGCTGAATCCATAATCTCACAAGCCTTATCGCTCATTCCTTTAGCTACTGTAAGGATTGTTCCCTCCTTAGGCTTCATAACTGCCTTATATGCAGTTTCCACAGCTTTTACGCAGGCTCTGGATAAAACCTCTGGATTAATCTCTTCTATATCCTTAATTTCTTTTGTGAATCCTCTACATAACTGTGAAAGAATAACACCTGAGTTACCTCTGGCACCTCTAAGAGAACCAGATGAAATAGCCTTAGACAATGTAGAAAAATCTAATTCCTCTACTGCAGCTACCGCTTTTGCCGCTGACATAATTGTCAATGTCATATTAGTACCTGTATCACCATCCGGTACAGGGAATACATTCAATTCATTAATAAGTTCTTTGTGTGCTTCTAGATTTTTAGCTCCGGCAATAAACATTTTCTGTAAAACCTTCGCGTCAATTGTCTTTGTTTCCAAAATCATTTCCTCCTATGGCACATTTAGTCGATTGCTCTAACACCCTCAACATGTACATTTACTTTTTTTACCGCCATTCCAGTGAACTCTTCCACCTTATATTTAACACTGGTAATGATATTATCTGTGATAGTTGCAATATTAACACCATAAGCAACTATGATATGAAAATCAATAGTAATTTCATTCTTTTCATTGATAATAACGTTAATGCCCTTAGTTGAGCTATCTCTCTTTAATAATTTTACAAGACCGTCTTTCACTCCTACCATTGCCATACCAACGATGCCGAAGCATTCATATGCTGTCTCACTGGCATATTTAGCAATAACTTCAGGACTGATAAGAACCTGTCCCATATCAGTTTCCATCTTACCTTTCATGTATACCTCCTTTAGCATCTTATGTGAATTATCACATTTTTTCAATTAATATATATGATGCTTTTAGATTCTGTATTAGTTATATTACAAAAGTGCAAAACATAACTAGATACATTATACTATCTTATCAATAAAATTAAAAGCATTTTATTCCTAGTGTCGTTTCGTCGTAAATTTAGTCTAATAATAATAAAAAGTCGTTCATAATGAACGACTTTTTATTATTTAACTACTCATTACGAGCTATTTACGTACAAAGTGTCCAGTAGTTTTGATAATAACTTGTTATTAAGCTCTCTCTACTTTTCCTGACTTTAAGCACTGTGTACAAACATACATTTTCTTTGCACCGCCTTCAGTTTTAACTCTGACACGCTTAACGTTTGATTTCCACATTTTATTTGAACGTCTATGAGAATGGCTCACAGCGTT
>CACZSI010000094.1 GCA_902783775.1 uncultured Lachnospiraceae bacterium | reverse complement strand
CCTGTTGATACTTGGCTCAGAAGAGTCATTGAGCAGGAAGCCCCTACTTCAAAATCATATTGATTTAAGTAGTGGGAGCATGTCACTCAGTTCGACAAATAAATATTAGGGATAAGGAGAACTCAATGGATAATAATGAAATGAACCGCTTAGATGAGCAGGTTAAAAATCTAAGGGCTATGATGGAAGATTTGGAAAAATCTGTTTCAGAGATGGAACAAAAACAGAACGTTAAAGATCTTAAAGAAGCCTATGATAAAAAAATTATGGATGTTCAAAAAGAAGTTGAGAGAATCGAAGCAGAGATAAAGAAATATGCTTCTAAGCCTCAGGAAGAACCTAACATTGAAACTCCTAAAGAGCCGATTTCTAAGCCTAAAATACAGGAAAAGCCAAACAATATACCGGCATATGCATATGCGAATATGAATAACGCTAATAAGCCTGTGGAAACTAAAAAGGAAACAGTGATGGCTAATAATAAGCCTAATATTGTTTCAGAGAAAAAAGATAAAAAGAATTCTTTTGAAGAGAATCTAGGGAAAGTTGGGTTGCCAATAATTGCCGCAGTTCTTATTTTTCTGAGTTTTGTTTATTTTGCTAACTATGTGGCACCGCTTTTAACAGATAAGGAAAAAGTCGGCATAATGACAGGGGTAAGTTTAGTGTTTATTATAGCAGGACTTGTGGGCGCTAAATTTATCGGAAAAATGTTAGCCAATGCCGTGGCGGGAATAGGTGTCGGAGCACTGTTTATAACAATAGTGGCTACCCATATGTATTTCGAAATGATTAGTTCATCGGTATTGTTATTACTGTTAATGGTTTGGGTGACATCAGTGGCAGCCATTTCCTGGTTTAGAGATAAACTGTTTTATTATATTGGCGAAGTGGGAATGGTGATAGCAGTATTACTAGGAGTCGTTCAGATAACTGGTGTAACTGCTAAAGTTCAGGACACTAAGGATATTATTATTCTATTTTTATTTACAGTATACGGAACTATAGCATTTGCATTAACTAATATTAAAGAGAAGTTTAAGGATAACTATCCTACTTATATACAGTTTTCATTGTCAATGATATTGTTCATACCGGTATTATCCACAATGATTCGCAAGGACATCAATGGATATTATGCGCTGTTGATTCTAATGACCATTATATTTATGATGTATGAGCTGTATAAGAACTTACTTCATATAGATAAAGGAGACGGTTATCTAGTTAGTTTCGGAGTTGATGCCGTTATAATGTCAATTGCTACCTATGTGACAATAGACAGCTCCATGAAATTCTTTGCTATAATCGCCACAGTATTCTTAATATTAATTCCTGCCAGAAGCAGATTTGAAAAGAGTAGTGTGGTTTCATCTAAAATTGATATGGTAGCTATAGCTACTAGTGCTGTGGCATTTGTGATAGAAGCATATTATAAAATATCATATATGAGCACGGACAATATATTTAAAGTTTTCGGCGAAGTAAAAGGTGTCGAGGATCAGTATTATCTTTGCGCTATAGCTGCAACAGTTTTACTATTGATAGCGACAGGTTTTGCATATTTTAAGAAGGATAAAGCTTATGCCATTGTGGCACTTATAATAAATCTAAATTATTCTATAGTAGCCACATATAATTCATTGATAATTCTTTTAGTGGAATTACTAATTATGGCAGTGATGGCATATAAGGCATATAAAGAAAATGATTCAGTTTTAAAAATTGGAATTTATATTACATCCTATATTCCGATTATACTAGTTGGAAAAATGTGTATGTCGGCTAAAGGCATTGTAGATTATTCATCAAGAAGAATTTTAGCCTTTATATTTATGGGACTATTTGTGTTTATCATAAATTCTATCGCTGAGTTTACTAAATTAAAATATAATTGTTCTATTAAAGATAAATTAGAATTAGATAATAACTTTTTTGTTATCACTACATTGATTAACGGACTTTTCTTTGTGATAGTTTCATGTGTTGCAGTGGATGAGAATAGTTTCATTTTACTGCTTATAGCATTGTTGATTGGTAGCGTTAAGACTAGAGCAATGATTCTTAAAAGTGTAACAGAAAAGAAATATGTGATAATTGAGATGGTAAAATATTGGGCATGGTCCATTTGCGTATATAATTATTATCTTGACTATAATACTAGGGGATATATTTATCAAAATCACACTAACAGTGGATTTATATTATCTATTATTTGGTTAACAGTCTCAGCTATATTTTTCGCTTACGGATTAATAGCTAACAGAAAAAATGTCAGAGAAGTGGGAATGATAGCATGCATCATAAGTGTGGCTAAGTTGATTTTCCTAGATATAGAGTTAGATAATAGTTTAGTAAAGATGTCAGTTTACTTCGTAGGTGGATTGATATTCTTAGGACTAGCTAAGATTTATTCTGAATTAAAGGATAAGGATAACGAGAATAAAGACAACGAAGAAAATAAATAGTGTAATAAAATAGTCATCGATTAGGATTTTCTAATCGATGACTTTTATTTTAATTCTGCTTTTCTAATTTATAACTTACAGCACCTTCATCTACCTTATATCCCATATTGGAATAGTGAGCTATGAGGCTGTTAAAGTCCCATTTAGACTCTTTTGGAATGTAGATGTACTTCGGTTGCATCTCAGGATGAATCTTGTAATATTGGTCTAATCTATCGATTGCCACCTGAGATTCACCACCCTGTATCCAAGGTGATAATGTTCCGTAGGAGAAATTATTAATCATTAAATAAAGGTATTGCTTCTCTGATAAAACTAATAATTTATCTTCAGGTTTTGAGTTGTAATATAAAACATCCTTGTACAATGTATTGTAAGTTTTAGCGTTTTGACTATTGGTTTTGATTCCTGCAGCCGGACCCTCAGTAATAGTATCTGTTAGTGCATCTACTGTGTTGTCCCAGAAACAATGATTTAGCTTTGATTCAGTCTGTAGAGTAAATAGAATACAGATAGCTAAACCAATCACCGAGAATGATAATACCTTCATTGGCTTAATATAATTAATCTTATCAGGCTCATTCTTAATTTCTACGATTAACCTTCCAAGGAAAACGAAGCTGGCTAAATTGGTAATTACGCTAGCACTACTAATCATAAAGAAGTACTGATTAGAGCCTAGTGAAACACAAAAGCTATATAAAATACCTACCATAAAAGTGGTATAGAATAATTCCTTAGGCTTATTCTTTAATAGTATATAAGATGTGATTCCCACAAAAATCATTGGATACATAATAAAGTTATATGTTGAATGTAAAAGCTCTGGTATATATCCAATATAGCTTAGTATAGTCATAAAACAAGCTAGTGATAAATAAATTGTTCTGTGATGTTTTCGATTCTTATCAAATATCATTACAATCAGCATAGCGGCAAAGATAATAACTGCAATGCTAAAGGCAATATGGCTTTCAAATATAGTAGTGAAATATAATTTTACTTTATTAACAAAGCCAATAGAAACATGCTCAGGGTCCTTTAACATATAAGGGATATTAGTTGTGATATCCTTAATAGAAGCCTTGCTTAAAACAAAGATTAAAAATACAATAGCGATTACTGAAATGCCAATAGTAAATTTAATAAATGTCTTAATATTGAAAATATAATTAAATTCTTTATCTTTAACCTTTCCTATGATAAATAGAGTTACCACAGTTAAAAGATATAAAAGATATGCAATTACTAAATATGGACTGCATAAAACTGCAAAGGAGAATACAGCGCCTGAAATATATACGCTAAACTTTTTATCCTTTGAAGTGGCTAATAGCAGTGATGCAATCACAAGGAAATCTATACTCATAGTGTTATAGCAAATAGCCATAATATTATATGGTGTAAATAGGAATAGACTAAGTATTCCAATAACTGCTATATATCCGTGCTTCTTAAGTTTATTGTAAGCTAGGATGCAGGTTAGGGCATGTAATATTACATACATAATTCGCATAAATAAAATTACGCCAGTATATGAACCAACCATTGCCTTATAAACAATTAAGAAAGGTGCAATGAAAATAGAAAACATCTGCCCTAGGAACCACTCATCCTTAAACAGTGAAGCGCCCTTAGATAATCTGTCACTGATAGTTAGATAGAAGGACTCGTCTGAACCTCCGAATCCAAAGAATACTTTGTAAAGTGAAATTATACCTATAACTATCATTCCTGTTACAAAGAAGAAAAACACACGATCTTCTTTAGTTAAGCTCTTAAGCATTTTAACTATTTTCTTAATTAATATAATTATGGAATTCTTTAGCCCCTCCACTATGAATGCCAGTAGAAGAGAACTAATATAAACCAGAATAACCATAATCGGTAAGAATCTAACCTTATTTACAAATCCGGTAACATTATCGTTTAAAACTATATAATATGAATTATCGAATATATATGATAGAAGATAAACATACAATGACATATCAGAAAGAATATGAAGAATATGCTTAGTCTTCTTAGAAAATTCATCAGTCTTAATTCTACTTAAAATAGTAAATAGAATAACAGTTAAAATAAATGGATCGAATCCATTCCAATAACCATATGAACCGGTATCATACTGCTGTCCGGCACTTCTATAAAAATGATAAGCGCCAAAGGCAGTAGCAAATGAAATAAACATTAAGACTAGTGTTCTAGTTTTAATCTTTAACTCATCCTGATATTCGCAAAGGTAGCATCCCACAAAATAATAAGTTATAGGATAAGTAGTACCAAAGAAATCAGGAATAATTTTAGTGGTGTCCATCTGTAATTTAGGATTACTCCACCAGGAAAGATCTGTTAAAACATGTATGTTAGTAAGGGTTGGTAAAATGGAAATGAAAATTGCCACCAATACTAAAAGCTGTTTCTTCTTTTTAGAATCTAAGTTATTCCAGATTAAATTTAAAAATGGAATAATTAAAAATAATCCAATATACATTTCGATATACCAAGAGTTAGGGCTGGCTTTAAAGTTTAGTATCTCGAAAAATGCAGTTAGAGGACTTTTAACAATAGTGTTATTGCCCTTGTGTAATATATTAAAAAATACATATCTAAATATTAAAGCGGCAATACTAGAAGATAGATAAATAAGTAATACCTTAGAAATGCCCTTATAATATTTTTTTGATATGGTTCTTTTATTCATTAAATATCCTGTTAAAACTAAAAATAACGGAACGCATACTCCGGCAATAGAGCGAAGAATATCTAAGAAAACATATTCTATGCCAGTTTGGCTTTCTGAATAAAATCCTGCGTTAAGGAAGAAGTGAACAAAGACAACTGATAATACTGCCACGATTCGCACTATATCTAAGGCAGAGTTCCTATCCTCCCTAGTATTAAAGTTAAATATTTTCATGTTAAACCTCCTTATAAACCCTAAAGAATATAATACCATTTTATACATACTATAATCAATTGTTTTAAGGTGTAAGAATTAATAAAAAGTAGAGAAAATTTAAAGTTTGTGTTATATTACTAATGGATATTGAGGCGACAGGTCGTGCCTCAATTTATTATGTTAATTAAATTATAATTTTAAGGAGAATAAAAAATGCAATTAGGAATTGTAGGATTACCAAATGTAGGAAAGAGTACATTATTTAACTCATTAACTAAAGCAGGAGCAGAGTCAGCTAACTATCCGTTCTGTACTATTGACCCTAACGTAGGTGTGGTTACTGTACCGGATGAGAGAGTGGATAAATTAACAGCGCTTTATAATTCAAAGAAAACTGTTCCAGCTGTTATCGAGTTTGTAGATATAGCAGGATTAGTAAAGGGTGCATCAAAGGGTGAAGGTTTAGGAAACCAGTTCTTAGCTAATATCCGTGAGGTAGATGCCATTGTCCATGTAGTAAGATGTTTCGATAATACTAATATCGTTCACGTGGATGGAAGTATTGATCCTATAAGAGATATTGAGACAATTAATATCGAGTTAGCTTTCTCAGATATTGAAATTCTTGAGAGAAGAATAGCTAAGACAACGAAGGGGGCTAGAAATGATAAGAAGCTAGCTGCTGAGTTAGAATTCCAGCAGGCCTTAAAGAAATATTTAGAAGATGGAAATATGGCTATCACATACGAGTTATCAACAGATGATGAGAAGATGTGGATGAAGGAATATAACCTTCTTACAGCTAAGCCGGTAATTTTCGCTGCAAACGTAGAAGAGGATGACTTAAAGGATGACGGCGAGTCAAACCAGTATGTAGCTAATGTAAGAGAGTATGCTAAGGAACACAACAGCGAGGTATTTGTAATCAGTGCTCAGATTGAGCAGGAGATTGCGGAGTTAGATGAAGATGAAAAGCAGATGTTCTTAGATGACTTAGGAATTAAAGAGTCTGGTTTAGATAAGTTAATTAAGGCTAGTTATTCATTATTAGGATTATGCAGTTATTTAACTTCAGGAGAGGATGAGACTAGAGCATGGACAATTAAGATAGGAACAAAGGCTCCTCAGGCTGCAGGAAAAATCCATACAGATTTCGAGCGAGGATTTATCTGTGCCGAGGTAGTAAGTTACGAAGACTTAATGGAATGTGGTTCTTTAGCTAAGGCTAAGGAAAAAGGTTTGTTACGTCTAGAAGGAAAAGAGTACGTAGTTAAAGACGGAGATGTAATTACATTTAGATTTAATGTTTAAGCATCAGTTTAAATTAACATAATAAGGAATGAAAAATGATATTAGCTAAAAGCGGAGTAGAATTTATTAATCTACATTTAAAATTCGAAAATCTCCCTAAATCATTTTCAGTATTTGGATATAACATTGCATTATATGGTTGTGTCATTGCCCTGGGAATGCTAGCAGGAATAGCTATTGCTACATATATGGCTAAGAAGACTAATCAGGATCCTGGCATATACACAGATTTTGCAATATACGCCATTATTATCAGTGTGATTTGTGCTAGAATTTACTATGTTATTTTCAGCATGGATTATTACAGTAAACATCCCGCAGAAATTTTTAATCTTCGAGGCGGCGGACTAGCTATTTATGGCGGTGTAATAGGAGCGGTAATTACTTGCTTTGTTTATACTAAAATAAAGAAGCAAAGTTTTACACTTATGGCTGATACCGGAATTTACGGATTGATATTAGGACAGATTATTGGAAGATATGGAAACTTCTTTAACAGGGAAGCTTTCGGGCAGGTCCTATCAAATAAAAGCTTGACTGCCATGCGTATTTATTTCGATGATAAATATAGCATAACTCAGGTCCCGGACCAGATTCGCCAGGCAATGGAGAAGATGACAGGTAAAAGTCTAGAAGACTTAGGCTACATTCAAGTTCAGCCCACATTTTTATATGAATCAATGTGGAATCTTTTAGTGCTGATACTTATGTTAGTTTTTAGAAAAAAGAAAAAGTTTGATGGCGAAATATTATTATGGTATCTCCTAGGCTATGGTTTAGGTCGTAGCATAATAGAGGGAATGAGAAGTGACCAATTAATAATGCCAATTACAGGTTGGCCGGTTTCACAATTTTTATCAATTGTTTTAGCTTTAACAGCTTTAACCATAATAATAGTAAAAAGAGTTAAACTATCAAAACAGAATAAATAAGTCTTAAAAAGAATTCATATTTAATATGGATTCTTTTTTTATGCAATAAATTTAAGCAATGTGGTAATCAAGTGGTAGTCGGGTGGTAAATGAGTGGTAATTTTCCACCTGTTACCATCTGATTTTTTCAAAAAATAATAAAAAAATCATGGAAAAATTAAAAAAAATCTAAAAAAAACATTTCAAAGAGAAAAAAATGGCTCAAAATACCTTGCATTATGGGAGAAAGTGGTATAAAATTCTAATTAAGTGGTAAATTTTACCTAATTTGTGGTAAAAAGTGGTAAAAAACCAGATCGATCCACTTAAAGTTGCAATTTTAGTGAGAAAGTGTGGGAATACTTTAGTATTCTTTAGGATTTAGAGGGTAGAGAGATGTTTACAGGAGAGCATACACAGAAAATGGATGCCAAGGGCAGAACCATAGTGCCAGCTAAGTTCCGTGAAGAGCTAGGGAGTAATGTAGTAGTTACCAGAGGTCTTGACGGATGTCTCTTTGCGTACTCAAAAGAGCAGTGGAATATTTTTGAAGAAAAGCTCACAACACTTTCTTTTGCAGATAAGAAAGCTAGAAGTTTCACTCGATTTTTCCTCGCAGGTGCGGCTGATCTTGAGGCAGATAAGCTAGGCAGAGTTTTATTACCGGCTGCCTTAAGAGATTTCGCATCATTAGATAAAGAAGTGGTTTGGGTCGGCGTAGGAAATCGTATGGAAATTTGGAATACAGATGCTTGGAATTCACAGATGGCTGATTACTTAGAAGGCGATGATGTGGAAGAGAAGATTGATGACTTGGCCGCATATATGGTTGAGAAAGGTCTTCTATAATATTTAGCAGTATATTTTATGAAAAAAGAAAGTTGAGGACCATATTATGGAATTTTCACATATACCGGTCCTGTTAAATGAAACCATTGAAGGGTTAAATATCAAACCGGATGGTATCTATATCGATGGAACTGTTGGAGGAGGAGGACATTCTAGTCAGATAGCAGAGAGGTTATCTTCTAAAGGAAAATTGATTGGCATTGACCAGGACAAGGATGCGTTGGATGCATCGAAAAAGAGATTAGAAAAATATGGTGATATCGTATCTTTAGTTAGAAGTAACTATTGTGAGATTGACACTATTTTAAGAGATTTAAATATAGAAAAAGTAGATGGGATTTTGTTAGACATTGGAGTATCTTCATATCAGCTAGATAATGCCGAAAGAGGTTTCTCATATATGATGGATGCAGATTTAGATATGAGAATGGATCAAAGACAGAGTCTCACAGCTAAAAAAGTGGTAAATGAATACAGCGAGTCAGAGCTGTTTCATATTATAAAGGTGTACGGCGAAGATAGATTTGCTAAGAACATTGCAAAGCATATAGTGGCCTACAGAAAAAATAAAACAATTGAAACTACAGGTGAGTTAGCAGGGATTATTAAGGGTGCTATACCAATGAAGATGCAGAAGAACGGAAACCCTTCTAAGAAAACATTCCAGGCTATACGAATCGAAGTAAACAGTGAGTTAAAAGTTCTTGAGGAAACTATCGACAGAATGATAGAGAGATTAAATCCGGGAGGAAGACTCTGTATCATAACATTCCATTCTCTAGAAGATAGGATTGTTAAAAACAAATTTAAGGAAAATGAAAATCCATGTACATGTCCACCGGACTTCCCGGTTTGTGTATGTGGTAAGAAGTCAAAAGGAAAAGTTGTAACCAGAAAACCTATCGTTCCTTCTAAGGAGGAGATAGAAGAAAACAGTAGAGCAAAGAGTTCAAAGTTAAGGATTTTCGAAAGGTGTTAGTGTATGGGGAGAAATAATAGTTTAGAAGAGGTAGTGTATGGCAATGTAGCATTAAGCGCACAGCCAAAAGTTAATCCTCAGGTTGAAAGAGAACATGAAAAGAAGCAAAACAAGCTAGATCCATTTAAGATTTTTGAGTTTAGTAAAAGAGAGATGGTGGCATTAGGAATAATGTTTATGCTATGTATTGCATTTATAATTGCAGATATTTATGTTGGTTCTCAGATTAAAAATACTCAGAGAGAAATCTCAGTATTAAAGAATAAAATAAACACAGTTCAGTCAGAAAATGATGCTATACAGTTTTCGATTAACAGTAAGATTGATACTAATAAAATCTATAAGATTGCTACTAAAAAGTTAGGCATGGTTCAGGCTAAAGAAAAGCAGATTATTAACTATAAATCTAGCGACAGTGGTTACACAGTACAGTATAAGGATATACCAGAAGAATAATCCTTAAACATTCTAAAGCATAAAAAATCAAAATGTTTGCAAGTAAACACAAAATTAATGAGTTATCAGTAGTGATAAAAACAAATTATGTGTTATAATGATTTAGATGCAATAGGAATAGAAATGTTTTAAAGGAATGAGTTCATGGATAATAAAAGGAATAATAACAGAAGAGTGAGGAGACGTGGTCTCAAACCAATGTTTAGAAAAAGAGAAAGAAGTACTCTATCTATACTAATGTTGGTTTGTACATGTGTTCTCATTTTTCTTTTTGGAAGAGTTATATATTTAAATGTCACTAAGGGAGAGGAATATGCCGTAAATGTCTTAGCGCAGCAGGGACAGACTGAGGAAGATATTCCTTATAAAAGGGGCGATATTCTAGATAGAAATGGCAATGTATTAGCTACTAGCATTATGGTTTACGATGTCATTATTGACTGTAAAATTCTTAATGAAGAGATGGCAGATGATGCCGAGTTAATTAACAATGCTTCAATGGCTATCGCTAAATGTTTCGGCGGTGACGCAGATAAGATAAAGAGAAAAATTGAAAAGAATAAAACTAAGAGTTATTGGGTATATAAAAAGAATGTGACATACGATCATGTAAGGGCCTTTAATGATATAAAAAAAGAAAAGGGCATTGACGGTGTATGGTTCGAGACTAAATATAAGAGAAAATATCCATATAATAAATTGGCTTGTAAAGTTTTAGGATTCTCATATAAGACATTAGATGGGGACGGAGCCGATATTGGAATCGAGGGAAGTTATAACGATTACCTAAATGGTGTAAATGGAAGAAAGTATGGTTATATGGATTCTCAGGACATTTTCCAGAATGTAGTAAAAGAGCCTACAGATGGAAATAATGTAGTTTCATGTATCGATATGAATATCCAAAGAGTAGTGGAGAAATCCATTGCTAAATATATGAAGAAGTATTCGCCAAAGCGTATTGCCTGCGTTATTGCAGATCCACACAATGGAGAAATATTGGCCATGGCGGATGACAAGGTCTTTGACTTAAATGACCCTACTAATTTAGATGATTACTATTCTAAAATAGAGCAGGAAGAAATGACTGAGAAGGAACAGTCTACAGCTCTTAATAGTATTTGGAATAACTTCTGTATCACAGATTCCTTCGAGCCGGGTTCTACTGCTAAGCCTTTCACAGTGGCAGCAGCGTTTGAGGAGAAGTTAATAAATGAAAATTCCATGTTCTTCTGCGATGGTGTTCAGAGTGTCGGCGGATTTAAAATTCACTGTCATGACGTTTCAGGTCACGGAAGAATCAATGTTAAAACTGCCGTGGCAGAATCCTGTAATGATACAATGATGGCCATTGGTGCTAAGATTGGTGCTAAGAAATTTGCGCAGTATCAGAATAGATTTGGATTTGGAACAAAGACAGGAATTGACCTTCCTAACGAGACTAGAGGTTTGGTTTACGAGGCTGATGAGATAGGATCAGCTACATTGGCTACAAACTCTTTTGGTCAGAACTTTACAGTTAATATGATTCAGATGACATCAGGGTTTGCATCACTTATTAATGGCGGAAATTACTATGAGCCAAGGGTGGTTAAAAAGGTTACTACAGAGCAGGGTGACTTAGTTAAGAACTATTCTAGAAATCTTATTAAGCAGACTGTAACTGATGACACATCTTCTTATATTAAGAGTTGCTTAAGAGAGGTAGTGTTAACAGGAACAGGTTCCACAGCGGCAATGCCGGGATATACAGTAGGAGGAAAAACAGGTACAGCTGAGAAGGTTAAGGAAAACGGAAGAGGTCGTATTAAAGGCCAATACATTCTATCTTTTATAGGTTGTGTGCCTTGTGAAAATCCTCAGGTAATCTGCTATACCATTATGGACAGCCCTAAAGAAAATACTCAGGCTACAGCTTTTAACACAGAATTGTGGAGAGATATTATGGGCCAGGTACTTCCATATATGGGAATCGAGAAAACAGAAAAAATTGAGAAGAAAGCTAAGAAGAAAAAGCTTATCAAGGAATTCTATGAGAATGGAATTATTGAAGGCGATGACGGAAAGCTTATAGTTAAAAAGAAGAAAAGATAATAGATTGAAAGGAGAGCTAGGAAGCGAGAAAAACTATGAATAACATTACTAATACCACATTATTATCAATAGCATTTTTACTACCATTTTTTATAACAATTTTATCATGCAGAATATTAATTCCTGTATTGCAGAAATTTAAATTTGGTCAGTTTATCCGTGAGGAGGGACCTAAATCACATCAGAGTAAATCAGGAACACCTACTATGGGTGGCGTGACATTTTTATTGGCAATATTAGTTAGCACATTAATCTATGTAGCTATTACTAAGAAGATGGTTTTATTACCACCTTTAGGAATGACTATTGGATTCGGTATCGTAGGATTTTTAGATGACTTTATAAAGATTAAGAAAAAGAGAAACCTAGGTTTAACTGAAATTCAGAAATTAGGATTGCAGGGGATTATCACAGCTGCATTTGCAGTTTATGTGGTTAAATATGTGGGAACTGATATTCTAATTCCGTTCTTTCATAATAAAAGTGTGCATATGCCTATCTGGTTATTTATTCCATTCTTATTCTTCGCAGTTTTAGGAACTGTAAATGGAACAAATTTAACTGACGGATTAGATGGATTAAATACATCAGTGACAATGGTGGTTTCAGGATTTTTCATCGTTATTTCAATTCTATTCCCTAGTATGTTTGAGAAGCAGTTATCAGTAAGTGCCACTATCGTATTAGGCGCCCTAACAGGATTTTTATTATTCAATGTATTTCCTGCCAGAGTTTTTATGGGAGATACAGGTTCATTGGCACTAGGTGGATTCGTATCAGCTTTCGCATTTATGAATAGAATTCCATTATTCATTTTAATCTTTGGATTTATTTACTTAGCAGAAGTAATTTCAGATATTATTCAGGTAACATATTTTAAATACACTAAGAAGAAATATGGTGAGGGAAGAAGAGTGTTTAAGATGGCACCCCTTCATCATCACTTCCAGGAAAGCGGATATGCTGAGACACAGGTTGTGGCAGCATTTTCAATAGCTACATTAGTATGTTGTATCATTGCATTGATTGCAGTTTAAAAATAAAAAGAGAAGGTGAATTAAATGGAGTTAAAGGATAAAAAAGTAATTGTTGCAGGGTCAGGAAAAAGTGGAATCGCATCAGCTGATTTACTTAAGAAAGTAGGGGCAAAGGTTACTATCTATGATGGAAATGATAAATTAAATAAAGATGATATCTTAGCTAAACTAGAGGATTCTAGTGATGTGGATGTGGTATTAAAGGACTTATCAGATGATTTATTATCAGAGACTGATTTAATGATTTTAAGCCCTGGAATTTCTACAGAAGCTGAGTTTGTAGTAAAGGTAAAATCTTTTGATATCCCTGTGTGGGGAGAGATTGAATTAGCTTTCCAGGTGGCTAAGGGAAAACTGGTAGCTATCACAGGTACCAATGGAAAGACTACTACCACAGCATTAACCGGAGAGATTTTAAATGCATATTATAAGAAGGTGGATGTAGTAGGAAATATCGGAATTCCATATACATCAACAGCACTTAATACTGATGATGAGACTGTAACAGTGGCAGAAATCAGTAGTTTCCAATTAGAGACAGTTTATGACTTTAAGCCTGATGTAAGCGCAGTATTAAATATCACACCGGATCACTTAGATAGACATCATACAATGGAAAATTATGCGGCTGTTAAAATGAGTATCGCTAAAAATCAGGATGCAGACAGCGCCCTAGTGCTTAATTATGATGATGAGATGTTAAGAGAACTATCAAAGGATGTTAAGAATAAAATAGTATGGTTTAGCAGCAGCCAGAAGGTAGAAAACGGAGTTTACCTAGATGGCGAAAAAATTATGTATGCTGTAGATGGCAATGCAGAATTTATCACTAATTCTACAGACACCACACTGGTGGGAATTCACAATACAGAAAATATAATGGCAGCCATTGCCTTAACTATTAATATGGGTGTGCCTAAAGAAGTTATAAGGGAAGCTATTATGAAGTTTAAGGCTGTAGCTCACAGAATAGAGTATGTTGAGACAATTAATGACGTAATTTATTATAATGAC
Organism: uncultured Lachnospiraceae bacterium; assembly: GCA_902783775.1. Classification (GTDB taxonomy): domain Bacteria; phylum Bacillota; class Clostridia; order Lachnospirales; family Lachnospiraceae; genus Eubacterium_G. The sequence continues at coordinate 3,435 of CACZSI010000094.1, read as the reverse complement.
TCAAAGGGCACTAACACAGATGCTTCCATTAAGGCAATTGAGTCAATGTCTAGACCAACCATCTTAATTGCAGGTGGCTATGACAAGGGCGTGGAGTTCGATGATTATATTAAGGCTTTTGATGGAAAGATAAAGAAGGTAATTATTCTAGGACAGACTGCTAAGCAGATAGCAGACACTGCTAAGAAATATAATTTCAATGACTTTGAAATCGTAGATGATTTCAAAACTGCAGTTGATAAATGTCATGAGTATGCTAAGCCTGGAGATGCAGTTTTATTATCACCTGCATGTGCTAGCTGGGGAATGTTTGATAACTACGAGCAGCGCGGAGATATGTTTAAAGAATATGTTAGATCATATATGGAGTAGGAGGCAGATATGGCAAATACTTCTAAAAATAAGAAATCTGATAAGACTAAAGTGGGAAGTTTTCCTTTAAAGTATAAGGTGGTTTTAGCCTTGGCAGTGATTGTGGGAATTGTGACATTTCTGTTTGCGGGATTTGACGTGACGAATGTTAATTATTCATCTGATTTAAACCAGTACAATAGCGCCGAGGTAGAAAACTATTTTAAATATAAAAAAGTAGGAAGCACTCTAGGATTTGTTCTAAAGGATAAATTGGGTTTTAAAACTAAAATGCAATTGTTTGAAAAATACAGTGTTAATTTAGAGTCATTGACTCAGGTTAAGATTGTGGGTCAGGAGAAAAAACTAATTGGCTGTATTGAAGAAAACGGAATGTTTTATTATCTAGACCAGGATGGATATGTGACTAAGCAAACTACGCAGAAGATGGATGTTCCTGTGATTGTGGGAATGAAGGTTACATCAAAAAAACTCTACAGCCCGCTTCAGACTGAGGATAAGGGCAATGTGGAGGCTTTATCTAAAATGTATCAGGCCGCTAGTAAGTACAATTACGAGATAAGAAAGATGAGAGTCAATAAAAATAATGAGACTAGCATCTACGTTAAGAGACTTAGAGTGGATTTAGGAACTAATACCAATATCGATAAGAAACTGATTGCCCTAAATGATATGCATAAGACAGCTTTCGAAAGAGAAGGTATTCTAGATATGAAGCATTATAATCCGGATGGAGAATATACTTTAAAGAGTATTGAGAAAAAGGTTACTAAAAAAGATAAGTCAGCAAAGAATAAAAAAACTAAAAAAAATGTGGGAAATAACCAATCCCAATAAAAAAAACTGTAAAAAAATGTCAAAATATAAAAATAAGTGTTGATATTTTTTGAAAACGATTATATTATATAACTGTATGTGTATAATTATATTGCCACTAGATATAGTGGTTCACATTTTAAGAGAGTATAAAAGGAGGATAAACCCTTGTTAGAAATTTCAACAAATGAAAATGAAGCAGTAGCTAAGATTATCGTAGTAGGAGTAGGCGGAGCTGGAAATAACGCCGTTAACAGAATGATAGATGAGAATATTGGAGGAGTTGAATTTATTTCAGTTAACTCTGATGTTCAGGTATTAAAGAGAAGTAAAGCACCTTCTACATTACAGATTGGTGAGAAAATTACTAAAGGACTTGGTGCAGGAGCTAAACCTGAAGTTGGTGAAGCAGCTGCTGAGGAAAATGTAGAGGAACTTTCACAGTTATTAAAAGGTGCCGATATGGTATTCGTAACATGTGGTATGGGTGGTGGAACAGGAACTGGTGCCGCACCTGTAGTAGCACGTGTAGCTAAAGAGATGGGAGCTTTAACTGTTGGTGTTGTAACTAAGCCTTTCAGATTCGAAGCTAGAACTCGTATGAATAATGCCATCGGTGGTATCGAGAGATTAAAAGAGAATGTTGATACACTTATCGTAATTCCAAATGATAAGTTATTAGAGATTGTAGATAAGAGAACAACTATGCCAGAGGCATTAAAGAAGGCTGACGAGGTTCTTCAGCAGTCAGTACAGGGAATCACAGATTTAATTAATATTCCATCTTTGATTAACCTTGACTTCGCTGACGTTCAGACAGTTATGAGAGATGCTGGAATCGCTCACATCGGTATCGGTGATGCTAGCGGTGATGATAAGGCTGCAGAGGCTGTTCAGCAGGCTATCACATCTCCACTTCTTGAGACAACTATCGACGGAGCTAAGAATGTTATTATTAACATTACTGGTGATGTTAGCTTATTTGAAGCTAATGAGGCTGCTAGTTATGTTCAGGATCATGCAGGTGAGGAAGCTAATATTATCTTCGGTGTACGTTATGATGACACATATCCTGATGAGTGTTCTATCACAGTTATGGCTACAGGAATTGATGAGCCTGATAACAAAGGAAGCGTTTCATTTAAGAATTCAAAGAGCACAGTTAAGCCATTTGTATTTAATGGAGCAGGAAATACATCAAGTGCAACACCTAAGAAGGAATTTGATAAGAGTGTAAACTCAGCTCACAGTAATGTATCAGAGCAGAAATCAATTAAGATTCCTGATTTTTTACAGAATAAATAAGAATTTTAAGCATAAAAAAAACAGTTGCAGGATTATCTTGCAGCTGTTTTTTCTTTGATAGGAGGAAAGTATGAAGTGTCCATATTGCGGAGAAGATGATACAAAAGTAATTGATTCAAGACCAGCAGAAGAAAACAATGCTATTAGAAGAAGACGTCAATGTCTCAAATGTAAAAAGAGATTTACAACATACGAAAAAATTGAGACTATTCCACTTATTGTAATAAAAAAGGGCAATGTAAGAGAGCCTTATGACAGATCTAAAATCGAGGCGGGAATTATCAGCTCATGTCATAAGAGACCAGTGGCCTATGACCAGATTGTGGCAGTGGTAAATGAGATTGAAAATGAAATCTTTAATATGGAGAAGAAGGAAATATCTAGTGAGGTTATCGGATCAGTGGTTATGGAAAAATTAAAAGACCTAGATCAGGTAGCTTATGTTAGATTTGCTTCAGTTTACAGAGAGTTTAAGGATGTAAATACATTTATGTCTGAGTTAGCTAAGTTATTAAATAATAAAGAAATATAAAGGGGAGCGCCGTGAAGAATTTATATCCTACAAAATATTATAAATCGGTATATGATATCGACTTTCAAGAATTATATAACCAGGGAATCAGAGGAATAATCTCTGATATTGATAATACGCTAGTTCCTCATAATGCACCGGCAGATGGAAGAATCGAGGTATTATTTGATAAGTTAAAAGAGATTGGAATAGACACCTGTCTTATATCAAATAATAAAGAACCTAGGGTGAAACCTTTTGCCGACAGAGTAAAATCTAAATATGTTTACAATGCCCATAAGCCTTCTAGAAAAAATTATTTTAAGGCAATGGAGTTAATGGGAACAACTAAGGAAAATACCATATTCCTAGGCGACCAAATATTTACAGATGTTTGGGGTGCAAACAGAGCTGGAATAAAAAGCTATATG